>NZ_CP048833.1:3413976-3724338 GCF_012971725.1 Pseudomonas multiresinivorans | reverse complement strand
CCGCGCTGGGTTGCGCGGGCGGCGCGATCTTCTTCATCAGCGGCACCAGCAGCAGAGTCACCGCGAAGCACGCACCGACCAGCAGGAAGGCGTCGGCGAAGGTCAGTGTCTGCGCCTCGCGCCAGGTCAGGTCCCACAGGTGCCTGAGCGCCTGCTGGCTCGGTTCGCCATTGAACTCCAGAGACGGAGCCAGCCATTGGTTGAGCGCCTCGTTGCTGCTGTTCAGGTGCTCAGCCAGGCGCAGGAAGTGCAGGTTGGCGCGGTCGTTGAGCACCGTGGCGCAGGCGGCGATGCCGATGGCGCCACCGAGGTTGCGCATCAGGTTGAACAGCCCGGAAGCGAGCTTCAGGCGTTCCGGCGGCAGCGAGCCCAGAGCCAGCGTCACGGTGGGCGCCACGCAGAACTGCTGGGCCATGCCGCGCAGGGCCTGCGGGAACATCAGCTGCGCCGCGCCCCAGTCATGGGTCAACGGCGCGAATTCGTACATCGACAAGGTGAACATCACCATCCCCAGCAGCAGGATCCAGCGCAGGTCGAAGCGTCGGGCCAGCGCGGCGTAGAGCGGGATGCTCATGATCTGGAAGATGCCGGTGGAGAAGATCGCCAGGCCGATGTCCAGTGCGCCATAGCCGCGCACACGGCCAAGGAACAGCGGGGTCAGGTAGATGGTGGCGAAGATGCCGATGCCGGTGACGAAGCTGAACAGGCAGCCGAGGGCGAAGTTGCGTTCCTTCAGGGCGCGCAGGTCGACGATGGGGTGCGTCGCGGTCAGGCTGCGGTAGATGAAGGCGACGCCGCACAGCGCGGAAATCCAGGCGGTGGCGAGGATGGTGTCGTCGCTGAACCAGTTCCAGCGCGGGCCTTCCTCCATGGTGTACTCCAGGCAGCCGAGGAACAGCGCCATCAGCAGGATCGCCGGGTAGTCGGCGCCCTTGAGCAGCGACAGGTCGGGCTTGTCGATGCGCACCATGATCGGCACCACGATGGCGACGAACAACCCCGGCACCAGGTTGATGTAGAACAGCCAGGGCCAGGAGGAAATATCGGTGATCCAGCCGCCGACCACCGGGCCGAGGGTAGGTGCGAGGGAGGCGATTGCGCCGATGGTGGCGGCGACAATCACCCGCTGCTTGCCGTCGAAGTAGAGAAAGCCGGTGGTGAACACCATGGGGATCATCGAGCCGCCGAGAAAGCCCTGCAGCGCGCGGAAGGCGATCATGCTCTGGATATTCCAGGCCATGGCGCAGAGCAGGCTGGTGAGAGTGAAGCCCAGTGCCGAGGCGGCGAACAGCCAGCGCGTGGACAGTACCTTGGACAGCCAGCCGGAGAGCGGGATGACGATGATCTCGGCGATCAGGTAACTGGTCTGCACCCAGGCGAGTTCATCGGCGCCGGCCGATAGTCCGCCACCGATGTCGCGCAGCGAGGCGGAGACGATCTGGATGTCCAGCAGGGCGATGAACATGCCCAGGCACATGCAGGCGAAGGAGATCACCTTGCGCCCGGTGGAAAGGCTTTCCACCGGTACCACCTCGTTGCTCCAGAGGCTCACGGCCGGCTGCCCTGGGCGACGCGCTGGTCGGCATCGCCATGGTCATGGGCGCGGGTGTCCACTTCCACCAGCACGGACAGGCCGGGGCGCAGATTGCCGAGGCGACCGTCGGCGTCGTCCAGGTGCACGCGCACCGGCACGCGCTGGACGATCTTGGTGAAGTTGCCGGTGGCGTTTTCTGGCGGGAGGATGCTGAACTGCGCGCCGGTGGCCGGGGCGAGGCTGTCCAGGTGGCCGTGGAAGACCTTGCCGGGAAGGATGTCGGCCTCGATGGTCACCGCCTGGCCAGGTTGCATGCGGGCCAGCTGGTCTTCCTTGAAGTTGGCGTCCACCCACAGGCCTTGCGCGGGGACCACGGCGAGCAATTGGGTGCCGGCGGCGACGTAGCTGCCGACCCGTGCGCGGCGGTTGCCGATGTAGCCGTCCACCGGGGCGCGCAGTTCGGTGTAGCTGAGGTCCAGGCGTGCCAGGTCGCGCGCGGCGATGGCTTGCTCCAGCGCGGCCTGGGCCTGTTGCCGCTGGCTCTGGATCACGTCGAGCTGGCGGCGCGCGGCAAGCAGGCTGGCGCGAGCCTTGTCGCTGTTGGCGCGGGCGGATTTGAAGCTGGCGTCGGCGCGCTGCGCGGCCTCCACGGAAACGGCGTTGGTCCGCACCAGGGTGGCATAGCGGTGCTGGTCGTCGCGGGTGCGTACTTCTTCGGCGGCTGCCGCGTCGATCTCCGCCTGACTCTGGCGAATCAGCGCATCCTGCAGCGAGGCCTGCGCATCGACATTGGTCAGCGCCGCTTCCTCGGCATGCACGGCGCCGTCTGCCTTGGCCAGGGCAGCGCGGTAGTCGCGGTCATCGATGCGTGCCAACAGGTCGCCGGCATGCACCCGCTGGTTGTCGCTCACCTTCAATTCGGCGATATAGCCGGCCACGCGCGGGCTGATCACCGTCACGTCGCCGCCGACATAGGCATCGTCGGTCTTCTCCAGGAAGCGACCGTCGAGCCACCAGTGCCCGGCGTAAGTGCCCGCACCGAGAACGGCTGCCGCTGCGACAGCGAGCTTGAGAGCCTTGCGCGACTTCGGTTTTGCCGTGTCGACGGCTGGCGTGGCGGGAAGGGTGACGGGCTGGTTCATGGCGGCCTCGCTCAGGCGTGATCGGCTTGTGGGATGTGGACGGGGACGAGCTGGTCGCCCTCGCGGCGATGGATCTGGTGCTGCGGGCCGATGACTTCGCCGCTGTCGGCATCCACCAGGGCGATACGCACTGGCCGGCCCGTGCGGGTGTCCACCAGCTCGGCGGCGCTGGCCATGCCGGCGTGGCGCTTGCCCCACTGCAACAGGGTGAGCAGTACCGGGCGCAGGTCGCGGCCGCGATCGGTGAGCAGGTATTCGAAGCGCGGCGGATGGTCGTTGTACTGGCGGCGTTGCAGCAGGCCGCTGTCCACCAGTGCGCGCAGCCGACGAGTGAGGACGTTGCTGGCGATGCCCAATCGTGCGAGGAACTGGTCGAAGCGCGTGGAGCCGTAGAAGGCTTCGCGCAGGATCAGCACGTTCCAGCTGTCACCGATCAGGTCCAGCGCCTGGGCCACGGGGCAGGGGAGGTTTTCGAAGCTGGATCTGCGCATGGTGGCCTCTCTTTACATGAGCGTCGTCATCTAATAAGGCCGCCTTGCCACGGGCCTGGCAGGGCGTCAGGCCAAAGGCGGCTATAAAGATTATGGTTGTAATCTAATGGGGTCGCTTGCTTTGCGCAAGTGACTCATCGAAGGGGAAACGGGCGTGGGGATGAGCGGTATACCGAGGAGATATCACCGCTGCGCAAAGAGTTGCCCAATTCTGCGGAAGTTTCCCGGAGAAGTTCTGGGAAGTTGCCCTGAAACCCTCTTTGGAAGAGTTTGAAATTGGCCAGGAGAATTATCCGGGAATGGCCTGGAACACTTGTTCCATAACTTTCCTGCAGGCAAAAAAAGGCCGCCTGGGGAGGCGGCCAAACCAAAGGATGATGAAGTGGAGCAATCCTCCGGATGCTCTGGAGCGGGCATCCGGGACTCATGTTCTTCATCGGGGCGCAAGCTTAATAGCGATAGCGACAAATGCTTAATCATTCGTCTCGATATCGACTATCGACAAGGCTGGTTGGAGGGCGAGGCGGCGGATTGTTATCTCTTCGCTCGCTCTGCCTATGGCGGGGAAACATAAGAAAGTTATTCAGGATTCAATCGATACGCCTGCCAAGACAAGTCCAACAAAGGGGTAGAAGATGTCTGTTTTCCGTCTTTCCATGCTGGGGGCGATCGTCGCCGGCATTCCGTTCCAGCTGGCGCATGCCGCCGCCGTTGCCGATCAGTCCGAAGCCACCGGCTTCATCGAAGGCAGCACGGCTTCGCTGCTGATGCGCAACTACTACTACAACAGCGACCGCAAGTCCGGTGCCGGGGACCGCAAGGACTGGACCCAGGGCTTCACGCTGAACTACAGCTCCGGCTTCACCCAGGGCACCGTCGGTTTCGGCGTGGAAGCCTTCGGCAACTGGGGTCTCCGCCTGGATGGCGGCGCCGGAACCTCCGGCACCGGTAACCTGCCGGTACGTGACGATGGCTCGCCGGAAAGCGAATACGGCCGCGCCGGCGGTGCCGTGAAGCTGCGTGTCTCGAAGACCGAACTGCGCTGGGGCGACCTGCAGCCCACCGCTCCGGTGTTCGCCGCCGGCGGCACGCGGCTGTTCCCGCAGACCGCCACCGGTTTCAACGTGCTCAGCAGCGAGATCGAGGGGCTGGACCTGGACGGCGGCCACTTCACCGGCGGCAATGGCCCGGTGACCACCAACGGCGACCATGGCATCTGGGCGTCCTACGCCAACGTCGAAGCCAGCAGCATCGACTACGTGGGCGGCAAGTACGCGGTCAACGACGCGCTGAATTTCTCGCTCTATGCCTCCAAGCTGGAGGACGTGTGGCGCCAGTACTACGGCAACGCCAACTACACGCTGCCGCTGGCGGACGACCAGTCGCTGAACCTCGATTTCAATATCTACCGCACCAACGACGACGGCAGCGCCAAGGCCGGCGAGATCAGCAACACCACCTGGTCCGCCGCCGCCGCGTACACCTTCCTCACCGCCCACACCCTGACGCTGGCCTACCAGAAGGTCCACGGCGACACGCCGTTCGACTACGTGGCGTTCGGCGTCAACGGCCCTGGCGACACCGGCGACTCGATCTTCCTCGCCAACTCCATCCAGTACTCGGACTTCAACGGCCCGGAGGAGAAGTCCTGGCAGCTGCGCTATGACCTGGCGATGGCGACCTACGGCATTCCCGGCCTGAGCTTCATGGCCCGCTACGTCAACGGCCACGGCATCGACGGCAGCAAGATGGCCGCCGACAGCCCCTACCGCGGCTATGGCTACGGCGATGACGGCAAGCACCACGAGACCAACCTGGAGGCCAAGTACGTGGTGCAGTCCGGGCCGGCGAAGGACCTGTCCTTGCGCCTGCGCGAGGCGATCCACCGCGGCAATGCCGACCAGGCCGAGGGTGACGTCAACGAGTTCCGCCTGATCGTCGACTACCCGCTGTCGATCCTGTAACGCCAGTGCAGCACCTTGCTGGGTGCTGCCCTTGGGGGCTCTTCGTAGGAGCGAGCTTGCTCGCGAATGGATTACCCGGCCGCTCCAGCGTCAAGCGGTTCGCGAGCAAGCTCGCTCCTACAGGACCCGTCGTCACGCGCAGATAATCCCGGTTCGCAGGGCGCATAACGCGCCAGCGTCATCCGCCCTGCGAGGGCTGTCTTCTGCGAGCCTGGAGTGCGGGCGGAGCGCTACAATCGGCGCTCCGTTCCCGTTCCCGTTCCGCGAGAAGAGTCGATGTCCGAAGAAGAGCGCCGCACCCAACTGATCGATGGCCCGGTGGGCAAGCTGCAACTGCTGATCGACCGGCCGGGTGTGCCGCCGCAGGGGATCGCGCTGATCAGCCATCCGCAGCCTTTGCTCGGTGGCAGCCCGAAGCACCGTGTGCCGCTGACCCTTTCGCGCAAGCTTTGCGGCGCCGGCTGGCTGACCGTGCGGCCGAGCTTCCGTGGCGTGGATGGTAGCGAAGGCGAGTACGCCGAAGGCATCGGCGAGGCGCAGGACATGCTGGCGGTGATCGAGCATCTGCGTAGCGAGTATCCCGATCTGCCGTTGGCGCTGGTGGGCTTTTCCTTCGGCGCCTATGTGTTCGCCCGTGTTGCCAGTGAGCTGTCACCCGCGGCGGATGCGATAGCGCTGATGGGTTTGCCGGTGGGCACGGTCCCCGGCGGCCGCGACTACGAAGCACAGGCGGTGCCGGCCGATTGCCTGCTGCTGCACGGCGAGGCGGACGAAATGGCGCCGCTGGCCAACCTGCTGGACTGGGCGCGGCCGCAGCAGCGCGAAGTGGTGCTCTACGCCGGCGCCGATCACTTCTTCAAGGACTGCCTGGAACAGGCAGTGGAGAGGGTGATCCAGCACCTGCAGGGCGCGCTGTCCTAGGCAGGCTCAGAGGTCCTTCTTGATCTCCTTGTCCAGGTGCTTGTCTTCCTTGTGACGCTCCTTGTCGAGGTGGTCATCGGTCTTTTCCACCTCGTGCTTGTCGTGCTTGTAGCCCTTGTCGATCTCCTTGGCGTCGTGGTCGACGCCCTTGTCGATATCGCGATGCAGGTCGCGGACGTCCTTCGCGACATCGCCCTCGGCGTGGACGTACCCGACCGAAGCGCCCAGGAGCAGGACGCAGGCGGCAAGCGTGAGCGTGACAGGTTTCATGGCGGCGACCTCCGGTAGCGGCACGGGAATCAGCAAGTCTAGTTCCGGATAGCGCGAGCGCTGTTCTCCGTGCGCAAGGCTTGCAGCGTCCAGAGGCCACCGCAGAAGTCCACGGCGCCGAACAGCACCACTATCGGTTCGCACAATTGCAGCAGGGCAAAGGCGGCGAAGCCGGCCAGCACCAGGGCGCGGGTATACACCGAGGCGAGGAACAGCGGCCGGGATTCGCTGCGGGCGGCGGCGAGGTAGTAGACGCCGATGTTGAACGCCAGCACGCCGACGACCCGTATCCACACCTCCGACGTGGTGGCGACGTGGAACAGGCCGAGCAGCAGGTTGGGCACCAGCATCAGCGCCAGGCCCAGCAGCATCAGGTAGCAACCGAACCATTTGAGGGTGAGGGCGGGTCTGGACATCGTTCAGGTTTCCTTGCGGGGAAGCGGGGCCGAGCGCCCCGCGATGGGCTGAGGGTCAGCGGGTGCCGCGCCGACGCAGGGCCGACGGGCTGAAGTACTCGCCGTCCGGCAGCGCCTGGGTGAAGTCGATGCTGGCCGGCTCTTCGTTGTCGAGGTTCATCGCCACGTAGCGGCGCGCCTGCAGGTCGTGGAAGACGTCGATGGAGGTCCAGGTGGTGGGCAGCTCGTAGTAGCTGCGCAGGTAGGCCATCGATACGCGCCACAGTTCGCCACGGCCGTCGTACTGGTCGACTTCGGCGGCGCCCCAGCTGTCCTCGTCGAGGAACAGCACGCGCTTGGAGTAGATATGCCGCGCACCCGGCTTCAGCGTGCCTTCCACTACCCACACGCGGTGCAACTCGTAACGGGTGTACTGCGGGTTGAGGTGGTTGGGCGTGAGCAGGTCCTTGTACTTCACCTCGGAGCTGGCCAGGCGGAAGTTGTTGTAGGGGATGTAGATCTCCTTCTTGCCCAGCAGCTTCCAGTCGTAGCGGTCCGGAGCGCCGTTGTACATATCGGTGTCGTCGGCGGTGCGCAGGCCATCGGAGGAGGCGATGGGCGTGTCGTAGGCCAGGCTGGGGGCGCGACGCACGCGGCGCTGGCCGGCGTTGTAGGCCCAGGCCTGGCGCGGTTCCTTCACCTGGTCCAGCGTCTCGTGAATCAGTGCGGCGCTGCCGGCCAGGCGCGCCGGGCTCTTGGTGAAGGCGAGGAAGTAGAACATGCGGTTGCCCAGACCTTCGAAATTGCCGCCCGGCTGGTAGTACTTGAACAGCGCCTCCTGCTGGGTGACCACCGGCGAATAGTCGCCGTTGCGTTGTACGGCGGCTTCGGCGGCGCGGCGCACGATGAAGGTGCCACGGTAACGGGCGATGTGGTTCCACACCGCTTCCACGCCGCTCTGCGGGATCGGGAAGGGAATGCCGCCGAACGCATCGACGAAGCCATTGCCGTTCTCGGCCAGCTTGGCGCTGGTCGCGTTCTTCAACGTGTTGTCGTACACCCACTGCGGCGCCGAGCCGCTGCGCCGGGTTGGGTACACCGGAATCTGGAAGGTGTCCGGGTAGTTGTTGAACATCGCCAGTTGGCCGGGCGTGAGGTTGGCCTTGTACCGCTCCAGGTTGGCTTTGGTGATGGTGAACAGCGGCTTGTCCGCCGCGTACGGGTCGATCGGATGCTGGCCGGGCTTGTAGCCGGCCGGGGCCTGGGTGATGCCACCGGTCCAGGCGGGGATGCTGCCGGCGGCGTTGCCGGCCTTTTCCGCGCCCAGCGGAGTGAGAGTGGATTGCAGCCTGGCTGCGTCCTGCGGGGAAACCGCCGCCAGCGCACTGCCGGCGGACAGGGCCAGCGCGACAGCGGCGCTGACCAAGGTACGAATGTTGCCCATGGTGGTTCTCCGCTCAGAAGGAGTACTTGACGTTGAAGCCGACGTTGTCGCGGTCGCGGGCGGCGTTTTCCTGCCCGGCGCCGTAGAACTCTGTGTACTGCAGCTCGGCTTCCAGGCTGTTCAGGTAGGTCGCCTTGAGGCCCAGGGTGTAGGCCTTGCGCCCGGCGATGAAGTTGCCGGCCTGCTGCGAGTTGCCGCTGAAGTCGTCCTTGTAGACGGCGTAGGGCGAGAGGTTGATCCCGGCGAACACGTCGTTCCAGGTGCCGGTCAGCAGCAGCGTGGCGCCGTAGGCATTGCGGTTGACCTGGTCGCCGCGGTCGAAGCCGGAGACGTACGCGCCGTTGCTGCGTCCGGAGTAGTAGCGGGTGCTGCCGTCATACGCGGTGTATTGCAGGCTGCTGCCGCGCAGTTGCTCGGCGGCCACTTCGAACACGCCCATGAAGGAGTCGAAGGACAGCGACGGGCCGAAGTTGTAAATGGTCCCCAGCGAGCTGTTGAAGGACTCGACGCGCTCGTAGTCGTGCACCGCCCCGCCCAGGCCGACCATCTGCCCGCCGACATTGACCTTCTGCCCGTCGGCGATCTTGCCGGCCTGGGCGAGCATGTCGCCGAGCAGGTCGTTGGTGGTCGCCACGCCGATGGGCAGGTTGGGCCGGTAGGCGATCTCGCCGAACAGCGAGGCGTCGCCCAGCGTGGTGTTGAAGCTCAGGCCGTACATGCGGATGTTCTCGACATACTCCCGGCGGGCGTTGGCCTGGTTGGCCATGTCCACCGCCGCGGCGGCGTTGATCAGGCCGAGCATCTGCCCACGGTTCTGCACCAGCGCGTCATAGGACGGCGAGCCGACCAGCTGTGCGAGCTGGTCCATGTCCAGCCCGGCGTAGCTCTTGTTCAGGTCGGCATAGATCACCGGGTCCTTGGCGTGGTAGTTGACGAAATAGAAGCCGAATTCGGTGGAGTTGAGCTGCTCGGCGATGTAGTGGAAGGCCACGCCGAACTGGCCGTCGTTCTTCGCGTTGATGTCCTTGCCGATGTGCGAGACCTTGAAGTAGCCGTTGCTGTCCAGGTAGTCGGTGCCCTGCAGGCCGGCGAAATGGCTGGCCGAGAGCTGCGGATAGAGGGTCTGGAACAGCGGATCGGACAGCGCTTTCACCCGCGTGTAGCCGGTGTTGCCGCCGTCGGCGAAGAGGTCGGTCTCGGAGAAGAAGGTACCGGCCGGGTCGAGGCGGGTTTCCTTCCAGTTCCACTGGTAGAAGGCGTCCATCGACAGGTTGTCGGTGAGGCCGACGTTGAAGCTGACCGCCTCCACCGGCATCAGCACTTCCTTGAGCTCCGAGCCGGGCAGGCGGAACTTGGCGGCGTCCACCGGGTTGGTGGTGTTGATTCCGCCTCGGTAGAACACGCCTTCGCCCCAGTTGAAGACCTGGTTGCCCAGGCGCGCGCTCAGCGGATGGTCGGCGACGTCCCAGTTGCCGTACAGGTAGGCGTCGAGGATTTCCGCGCGGTGCCCGGCGGTGTCGCGGGTGGCGTCGGTGAAGTGGTCGTTGTGCGGGTAGCTCTGGCTGGGCTGCGGCGGTTCGTTGTGGTCGTAGTAGTCGTTGCGCTTGTCCATGATCTGCGTGTCGTAGAACGCCGAGCCGCGCATGAACAGGCCGTAATTCTGGTAGGTGGCCTCCAGGTCCGAGGTGATCTTGTACACCTCCGAGGCCAGTCCCGTGCTGAAGTTGCGGTTGCCGTCGTTGCTGTTGACGTCGTTGTTGGTCTTGTCCTGACCTTGCACGCGCCACAGCGCGCCATAGGACACCGTGGTGTCCAGCGAACCGCTGAGCTGGTTGTCGAGGAAACTGAATTCGACGGCCTTCGACTGGCCGCTGAGCATCAGGGGTAAAACGCAGGCAAAGGCGGACCCGGTCTGCAAGCGACGCTTGCGGGATCTGGTGGTCATGTGAGGCTACTCCAACGACTGGTTCTTATTGTGTGTGTCATCAGATGGGGCCTCGTGGCGGCGCCCCTTCGGATAGTGCTCTGCGAAGGCAAATGGGCGTGTTGGGTTCACGCCGGGTGCTGGTCTCCGGTGGTCGGTGGCGCCCGTATTCAGCGGGCGAGGGAAGCTGGCGTGCCAAGCAGCCAGCGCGTGCCGCGCAGCCGTGCGAGCGTCCAGCACAGCGTCGCCAGCATCAGCGTGAGGTGGTAGAGGTCCACGCGCGGGATGCCCCACCATTCGCCACGACCGGCGATACCCAGACCGGCGAGGACGAACAGCAGGGCGCCGGCGATTGCCAGCGGCCAGCGCTGCGAGCGGCCGGGCCAGGCGATGGCGATCAGCGCCAGCAGGTTGCCGGCCAGCGCGAGGTTGTCCGGCAGCCAGAGCATCAGCGCGGCGAGGGCGGCGAGCAGCAGATGGCGGGGCGCGCCGTGCAGACTGCCGATGGCGATCAGCAGCAGGCTGATGCGCCCGGAGATGCCAGTCATGGTCTGGTGCGCCGGTCGTGCCGTCTCCAAGCCGCCATAGACCATTGCGCCGAGCAACGCGGTGAAGGCGATCAGGGCGAATCCGGCGAAGCGCCAGCCGTGTCCGTTCTTAAGACTGTCCGCCGCTGCCCAGACGCTTGCGGCGCACAGCAACAGTTCGCAGAGCACGCTGGAATTCATCTCAGACCTCCAGCGATTGCGGCTGGCGCAGCGAGCGCAGCAGCATGCCGAACAGGGTCAGCGTCGCAGCGAAGAACAGCGCTACTGCCCAGGCCACCGGCAGGCCCCATTGCAGGTGGCCGATGGCCGCCGGAATCGCCAGCGAACACAGCCACAGCAACTGCCAGCGGCCATTGCCGGGAGCACCCTCGAGGCTGCGGCCCAGTACCCACAGCGAGGCGATGATCCACAGCGCTCCGACCACTTTCCAGGCCAGCGGCAGCTGGTAGGCGAAGGCCAGGAAGCCCATGCCCAGCACCATCAGCAGGAGCATCTGCAGCAGGCAGTAGAAGGCCGTTGCAGCGGAAATGCGCGGGCGGTAGATACGGAATGCGCTGATGTCGTGGGGCGGCTTCGGATCGAGCCGTTCGGCAGCGGCCGGGCGCCAGCCGGGGCGGGCGAACCAGACGCGAATCCTGTCTGCCCAGGTATCGGCCAGGCGGGCGTCGGCGAGCAGGTCGCGGTACTTGTGGAAGTTCGCCTTGAGCGGATCGAAGGTCTTCAGCTGGCCGTGGATGCCGTAGATGATCGGCTCTTCCGACTCCGGGCGCTCCTTGGCGAAGGTGCCGAACAGGTGGTCCCAGAGCATCAATACGCCGCCGTAGTTGCGGTCCACGCAGTAGGCGTTCTGGCCATGGTGCACGCGGTGATTGGACGGCGAGGCGAAGCAGTAGTCGAACCAGCCGAGGCGGCCGATGTGGCGGGTGTGAATCCAGAACTGGTAGCCGAGGATCACCGCGCCGGCGACGATGAACACGGTCGGCGGAATGCCGATCAGCGCCAGCGGCCAGTAGAAGAACCAGTTGGTGAGGAAGCCCGTGCTGGTCTGCCGCAACGCTGTGGAGTAGTTGAATTCCTCGCTGGAGTGGTGCACCACGTGGGACGCCCAGACCAGGTTGACCTCGTGCCCCATGCGGTGATGCCAGTAGTAGCAGAAGTCGTAGCCGAGCAGGCCGATGACCCAGACCCACCAGTGCGAGGTGGAGAGGTCGAACAGCGCCAGGTACTGGTAGGCGAGCAGGTAGACACCGAAGTTCAGGGCGCGCACGAACAGGTTGATCACCTGGCCGCTGAGCCCCAGCGACGCGCTCGACAGGCTGTCGGAAAGGGCGAAGGTCTGGCGCCGCCGCCAGACGCTCCAGAGTAGTTCGACCAGCAGCAGCACGAGGAATGCCGGCACGGCGTAGACGATCATGTTGGGCATGTTTCTGCCTCCTTTTTTTGTTGCACGGAGGCTAACGCGATGCGCCAGGGCGGGCGTGATGCAGGGCGCCAGTGCGCATGTCCAGTGGCGTCAATCGGCGGCGCATTCGATTGGGTGATGGCGACCCATAGACGCCAGGAACGGCATTACCTGTAGGAGCGAGCTTGCTCGCGAACATTGCCGAGCCTTGCGCGGGATATCAGGAGAGCGGTTCGCGAGCAAGCTCGCTCCTACAAGGGCCCCAGCGCCGGTGGTCAGGCGCTGCGCAGGGTCTTGCGGAAGTCTGCCGGGGAGATGCCGCGCGACTGGCGGAAGGCATGGCTGAAGGCGCTGGCCTGGGAAAAACCGAGCATCAGGGCGATCTCCATGACGCTGGAATCGGTGCGCCGCAGATAATGGTCGGCCAGTTCCATGCGCATGGTCTCCAGCACCTGGGAGAAACTTTCGCCTTCGGCGGCCAGCTTGCGCTGCAGGGTGCGCGGCGACATGGCCAGCTCGCTGGCCAGTCCCTCCAGGCTGACTTCGCCGCCGGGCATGTGCTCGATCAGCAGCGCCCGCAGCCGTCCGATCACCGAGAATGGGGCGTAGGAGCGGCCCAACTGCAGGTCAGCCTCCAGCAGCAGGCTCTTGTGGGTGCGCGGGTCGGCGCCCTGGATTCGCGCGGCGAGCATCGCCTCGGGGAAGACCAGTGCGTTGCGCGGGGCGTTGAACTGGACGGGGCAGCCGAAGAACTCGTCGTAGAGTGCGGCGTCGCCCTGCGCGGCGTGAATCATCTGCACTTCCAGCAGCGGTGCGCTGCTGCCGATCAGCCAGCGGCCGAAAGCCGTCCAGCCCGCCAGCACGGCGTCCTGCTGGCAGGCGCAGTAGGGTTCCAGCTCGGTGATGCGCTGGTCTTCGAGCAGTACCCGGCCGTCCCCGATGACGATATGCGTCTGGCTCGACGGGCTGTCGAAGACGATCTTGCCGAAGCGCCGGATCATGCTCATGGACTCGCCCAGCGTGGCGCTTGTCATCGACACTGCCCCCAGCACGCCGTAGCTGCCGGGGCGTACCGCTGCGCCCACCAGCAGGCCGAAGTGCGGCAGGCCGCTCATGCGCACCGCCAGCTCCAGCAGGGCCCGCAGCTGGTGCATGGGGATGCGCAGGATCGGGTCGGCGAGGCGCTCGCGCTGCAGGCCGATTTCGTTCAGCAGCAGTTCGCCGTCACAGCCATATTGCTCGGCAGTGTTCAGCACGTGGTTGACGAAGGCGGCGCTGGCGGTGGCGGGATGCATGGCGTGTGGGGCGATCCGGTGGTCCGGTTGGAGAGCGGGTGCAATCTAGCAAGTCGGACGCCGCCGAGGCCAGCGGCGTCCGTCGGCACGCTCAGACGCGGCCGCTGACCGGAATCCCGGCGCCGGTGATGGCGGCGGCCGCATCGCCGAGCAGGAAGAGAATCACCCCCGCCAGCTGTTCGGCCGTGACCCAGCGGCCGAAGTCCGCCTCCGGCATGGCGGCGCGGTTCTGCGGCGTGTCGATGATGCTCGGCAGTACCGCGTTGACCGTGACGCCCTGGTCCTTGAGCTCTTCGGCGAGGCTTTCGGTCAGGCGCAGCACGCCGGCCTTGGAAGCGGTGTAGGCGCCCATGCCGAAGCCGGCCCGGCTGGCTGCGCCGGCGCCCAGGTTGACGATGCGCCCGGCGGCGGACTGGCGAATCAGCGGCAGCAGCGCCTGGCAGGCGCACAGGGCTGTGCGCAGGTTGAGGGTGTAGAGACGGTCCCAGCACTCGACATCGCCTTCGGCCAGGGTCTGCCAGGCAAAGCCACCGGCGACGTTCACCAGCGCGTCGAGCCGGCCGAGGCGTTCGTCGATCTGGCGCGCTGCGGCCTGGGCGTCGGCCAGCGAGGCGAGGTCGATACCGGTCAGCAGCAGGGCGCCGTCGGGCGTGTGGAAGTCCGCGGGCGGCGCTTCGGCCCGGTCGATCAGCACAAGCAGTGCGCCGGCTTCGGCGGCCTGGATGGCCAGCGCCGCACCGAGGTTGCCGAAGGCTCCGGTGATGGCGATGACGCGTTGGGAAAGCGATAAAGGCATGATGAATGGCGCTCGGTGGTTGACGTTCTTGTGGGTATGCTGCGAACGCTAATCACCCTGCCGCCGCGCGGCATGTTCCTGCGCGCCAGATTGGATGCGGCAGCGCGTCATCTGTTCGACTGATCGGTGTGGATTCAGGCCAGTGTGCGCAGGTAATCCCAGGGGTAGATGCCCCTGTCGTGGCCGTCGTCGAACACCAATTGCACGCCGTAGCCCTGCAGGTTCAGCTGTTGCAGGACTACGCCGGCCTTTACCAGCTCGATGCGACCCTGCAGCCGCGCTGCCCGGCATTGCGAGCAGGGGCAGGCACCGCGCAGGCGGACGAAGGCGATGCACTGCTCGACGCCGTCGTTCCAGCGGATGCGCAGTTCGCCGTCTGCGCTGGAGCGGTGCAGCGCGACCGGCATGTTCATGTCGACTGGCCCAGCTGAGTCAGGGCGATACGCACGGCCTTGCGGACTTCCGGGTCGCCGTCGTGCTCGGCGTTGCGCAGGGCGTCGATGGCATCGCCGCTGCCCAGTTCGCCCAGGGCCAGCGCGGCTTCCTTGCGCAGGTTGCTGATGCCGTGGCCGAGCACGACCTTCAAACCCTCCAGCGCCGGCAGGTAGCGCAGCTTGCCCAGCGAACGGGCGGCGCGCAGGCGCACCTGCCAGAAGTCGTCTTCCAGCGCCTGCACCAGGGCTTCGCCGGCTTCGGGCAGGGCCAGCTTGCCGAGGGTGCCGGCGGCTTCCTCGCGCACTTGCCAGGCCAGATCGGCCAGGGCGGCCTGCAAGGCCGGCAGTACGCTGGCGTCGATGGCCAGGCCAAGGGCGCCGGCGGCAGCGCGGCGGACTTCGGCGTCCGGATCATCGCGGGTCAACCGAGCCAGGTGTGGCAGGGCGTCGGTGCGCTTGAGCCATCCGAGGATGCCCACGGCTTCGCGGCGCACGCCGGCGTCGGAGTCCGCCAGCGCGGTAAGCGCCGGTTCGGCGGCCGCTTCCAGGCGCAGTTCGCGCAAGGCGCGCAGGGCGCTACGGCGGACGAAGATATCGCTGTGCGCAGCCCAGGGCAGCAGGCGTGCGCCGGCCTCGGCGGTCTTCAGCTCGCTGAGGCTCTGGGCAGCGGCTTCGCGCACGTCCTCGGCGCTGTCGGCCAGGGCCTGGCAGAGCGCGTCCACCACGTCGGGCTCTTCCCAGGCTTCCAGCAGGCGTGCGGCTTCGGCACGCACGCTGGCGGCGTCGTCATGGGTCAGCGCGTGGGCGAGCCAGGGCAGGCCGTCAGGGTCTTCAAGGTCGGCCAGTTCGATCAGGGCGATGCGGCGCACGCCGGCGTCGGCGTCCTGCAGTCGTGGTCGCAGGTCGAGGATGTCAGGATTATCGGTAGTCAGGCTGAAGTCGGTCATATGGCGAATCGCGGTATCCGTTGTTGAGTGGGCAGGCCCAGCGGCGTCAGGCGTGGCAGCTGGCGGCCGTCTTCGTGGCGCAGCAGTTCCAGGCAGTGGCGCTTGAGGCGGGAGAATTCCGGGCTGGTGAGCAGGTCGGCGTGGCGTGGGCGCGGGAAGTCGAGGCGGATGTCTTCGAGGATGCGCCCGGGGCGCGGGCTCATCACCAGGATGCGGTCGGCAAGGAACAGCGCCTCGTCGATGTCGTGGGTGATGAACAGCACGCTGGTGCGCAGGCGCGTCCAGATGTCCAGCAGCAGTTCCTGCATCATCATCCGCGTCTGCGCGTCAAGGGCGCCGAAGGGTTCGTCCATCAGCAGCAGGCGCGGCTGGTTGATCAGCACGCGGGCGATTTCCACGCGTTGCTGCATGCCGCCGGAGAGCTGCGACGGCCAACGATTGGCGAAGCCGTTGAGGCCGACCAGCTGGAGCATTTCATCCGCCTGGCGATGGCGTTCCGCGCGGGGCACGCCGCGCATCTTCAAGCCGAAGGCGACGTTGTCGCGCACGCGCCGCCAGGGCAGCAGGGTGTGGTGCTGGAACACCATGCCGCGCTCGGGCGAGGGGGCGGTGACAGGACTACCGTCCACTTCCAGCTTGCCGGCGCTGGGCGTCAGGTGGCCGGCAAGGGCACCGAGCAGGGTGGATTTGCCGCAGCCGGACGGGCCGAGCACGCAGACGAATTCGCCGGGCTCGATGGAGAAGCTCAGGGACTGCACGGCCTCGAAGGCGTCGCGGCCGCTGCCGAGGTGGATCGACAGGCCGTCGACGCGCACGCGCCCCGGTGCGCTGGCGGGCAGGGTCATGGCTTGCCTCCGGCCTGGCGCTGCCAGGGTGTGACGAG
The DNA here is from genome assembly GCF_012971725.1 of Pseudomonas multiresinivorans. Lineage (NCBI taxonomy): Bacteria > Pseudomonadati > Pseudomonadota > Gammaproteobacteria > Pseudomonadales > Pseudomonadaceae > Pseudomonas > Pseudomonas multiresinivorans. Next base: position 3,707,948 of record NZ_CP048833.1, on the reverse strand, counting down.
GCTGCCGAGCTGGCGCACCAGCAGGCTGCTGGCCATGCCGAGCACGCCGATCAGCAGCATGCCGACGACGATGTCGGGGTAGTTCTGCAAGGTGTAGGACTCCCAGGTGTAGTAGCCGATGCCCCATTGGCCGGAGATCATTTCGGCGGTCACCAGGCAGAACCACGAGGTGCCCATGCCGATGGCAAGACCGGTGACGATGCTCGGCGCAGCACCCGGCAGCACCACCTCGCGCAGCAGCGCCAGGCGCCCGGCACCGAGGCTGCGGGCGGAGGCGAGCAGGCGCGGGTCCACCGCTTCCACACCGTGGATGGTATTGAGCAGGATGGGGAACAGCGCACCGGTGAAGGTGATGAAGATCATCGACAGCTCGGAGCTGGGGAACATCAGGATCGCCAGCGGAATCCACGCCACCGCCGGAATCGGCCGCAGCACTTCCAGCGGCGGCAGCAGGCTGTCGCGCGCCCAGCGGCCACGGCCGATGAGCAGCCCCAGGGCGATGCCGGCGAAGGCCGCCAGCAGGTAGCCGGCGAGTACCCGCAGCAGGCTGCTGCCCAGGTGGCGGCCGAGCTTGCTCGACTGCGCCAGGTTCCAGGCTGCTTCCAGCACGTCACGCGGGCCGGGCACGTTGGCGAAGGTGACCACGCCGAGGTTCACGTGGCGCGCGCTGAGCACCTGCCACAGCGCCAGGCAGACCAGCAGCGAGGCCAGGCGCAGGCTCCAGCGGGTGAGGGTGGTGGTGTTCATCATCGTTCTCCGTCGAGCCCCGGTGCGCGGGGCACCGGGGCTGCACCTCAGCGGCTGGCGACCGCCTGCTGGCTGGCAGCGGCGAAGTCGGCGACTTCACCGCCGTGCTGGCGGGCAAAGGCGTCGGCCTGTTCGCGCAGCAGGAAGGCATCCAGCGCGCCATCCTTGCCACGCACGAACCAGGCCTGCCCGGCGAGCAGCTTGATGCCGCTGTCGCTGGCCTGGGCGTACACCGCGCGGATGTCCTTGCCCTGCTTCTTCAGCTCGGCGAGTTGCCCCAGCGCTTCACTGGCGGTCGCGTAGCTGCGCACTTTCGGTTCGCCGCGCACCCAGATCTGCGCGACCTTGCGGGTATCGCTGATCGGCTTGTCGGTCAGCGCATCGTTGCCCAGCAGCGGCTGCTGCGCGTAGTTCTTCAGCGCCGCGTCGTAGTCGGCGCCGGAAGCCTTGAAGGCGGCGCGGATGTAGCGGTCGTCGACGAACTGCTCGACGTTCAGTCCGCGGTCGGCCTTCTTCAGCAGCTTCAGCGTGTCGATGGCGGTGGTGACGGCCTGGCGGTATTCGGGCTTCCAGGTCAGGTCGCGGGTCTGCAGGCCGAGCGGGCCGTGGAACAGGTAGTTCACTTCGGCGGGAATGCCGGCGACCTTTTCGATCAGCTCGCTGTATTTCTCCGGGTCTTTCGCCAGCAGTTGGTTGGCTTCGTAGGTGGCGCGCAGGTAGGCCTCGACGATTTCCGGGTACTGCTGCGCGTAGTCGGCTTCCACCAGCGCGCCGTGGAAGGTCGGTGCCTTGGCCTGGGAGCCGTCGTAGATCTTGCGGGCGATGCCACGGCTCTCGAACAGCTCGGCGAAGGGCACGAAGTCGGCGTGGGCGGCGATCTTGTTCGCCTGCAGCGCGGAGCCGGCGACTTCCGGCGGTTGCGCAATGATGGTCACGTCCTTCTCCGGGTCCCAGCCCTGCGCGGCGATGGCGCGCAGCAGCAGGCCGTGGGCGGTGGAGGCGAAGGGTACGGAGATGGTCTGGCCCTTGAGTTCGGCCAGCGACTGCACCTTGGACGAGGCGGGCACGACGATGCCGTTGCCGCTGCCCTCGATGCTGCCCGAGAGCACGCTGATGAACAGGCTGCGCTTGCCGGCCGCCTCGTGGGCGACGCCGTTCAATGAGCCCGGAAAATCGGCCATGGCGCCGAAGTCGAGCTTGCCGGCGAGCATCTCGTTGGTCAGCGGCGCGCCGCTGGTGAAGTTCTTCCACTGCACGTCGTACTGCCCGTCCTTGTACTTGCCGTCGTGCGGCAGGTACTTGTCGAGCAGGCCGAGTTCGCGGATCAACAGGCCGCCGGCGGCGCAGTTGATGGTGGTGTCCTGGGTGCCGATGGCGACGCGGATGGTCTCGCCGTGGGCAGTGATACTGGCAATGGCGAGCGCGAGGCCGGCCAGGGTAGTGCGCAAGGTCATGGGTGTTCCCCTCGAATCGTGAGTGTTGGAATCGTCTCCGCCGCAGGCCTTGCGGTGGGAAACGAGGGGCGGTGCATCAGGCGTCCGGCGGTGGGGCCGGATGGCGTTTCTTATGGGTTGTTCGGGCTTTTCGTAGGAGCGAGCTTGCTCGCGAACAGCCCTGCTGCAGGAGTTGGTTCGCGAGCAAGCTCGCTCCTACAGGGGAACTTCGTTGCGGGAGCTCAACGCAGGAGGTACGGAATCTCCACGCGCACCGCACCAGTCGGGCAGTCCTTCTCGCAGGGCATGCAGTACCAGCATTCGTCGAAGGCCATGTAGGCCTTCTGGGTGGCGGGGTTGATCGCCAGCAGGTCCATCGGGCAGACCTCGACGCAGACGGTGCAGCCCTTGTCGGCGATGCACTTGTCCTCGTCCACCGTCACCGGGGCGCTGGAGCGGAAGAAGATTTCCTGGGGTTGGTAGGCCATTGCACGCGGTCCTCATCGTGTTGCTTGCCGGCCGTCGTAGCGGCGGGCTGATTCTGTTCGGTGGTTCCGGGGTGGTACTGGTGCTCGGGGTTTCCCTCTCCCCAGCCCTCTCCCTGAAGGGAGAGGGGGCCGTTCGGAGTGTTGGATGTTTCTGTGCTCGCCAGGTGACTCCGCGGTTGCCGCTCGCGCCGGACAGCTCCCTCTACCGCTTGCGGGAGAGGGCCGGGGGAGAGGGGCTCTGCGAGCAGCCGAAACCCATCAAGCCGCCTCGCTCTTCACCCGCAATTTTTCGTAAGCCTGCTGCTCGTCCTCATCCAGGGAGATCACATAAGGCTCGATGGGCTTCTTGAAACTGGTCATCTCGCCGTCCTCGCCCTTCCTCAAGTGCGCATGGCAGAACCAGTCGGCGTCGTTGCGCAGCGGATAATCCACGCGGTGGTGGTACAGGCCCCAGCGGCTCTCGGTGCGGAACAGCGAGGCGCGGGCGGCCATCTCGGCGCAGTCGCGGATCACGCTGACTTCCATGGCGCGCATCAGCTCGTGGGGGTTGTTGGCCTTGAGCTGGTCGAGGTCGCGGGCGATCTCGGCGAAGCGCTGCAGGCCGATCTCCATCTTCCTGGTCACCTTGGGCGGCTGCAGGTAGTCGTTGACCATGCGCCGCAGCTTGTACTCCACCTGCGCTGGCGGCAGGCCGTGCTCGCGTTTCAAAGGGGCGAAGACGCGTTCACGCTCGCGCTCCACCTGGGCGGCATCGACCTCGCTGAACTCGCGGCCGGCCACGAACTGCGCGGCGTTGGCGCCGGCGAACCAGCCGTAGGTGAAGGCGCCAAGCATGTAGTTGTGCGGCACCGCAGCCATGTCGCCGGCCGAGTACAGGCCCTTGACGCTGGTCTCGGCCTTCTCGTTGACCCACACCCCCGAAGCCGAATGGCCGGAGCAGAAGCCGATCTCGGAGATGTGCATCTCCACCATCTGCTGGCGGTAGTCGGTGCCACGGTTGGCGTGGAACTGGCCGCGACTGGGGCGTTCGTTGCTGTGGAGGATTTCCTCGATGGTCTGGATGGTTTCCTCGGCCAGATGGTCGAGCTTGAGGAACACCGGGCCGTTGCCGCCTTCGAGTTCCTGGTGGAACTCCCACATCATCTGGCCGCTCCAGTAGTCGCACTCGATGAAGCGCTCGCCCTTGCTGTTGGCGGTGTAGCCACCCAGCGGACCGGTGACGTAGGCGCAGGCCGGGCCGTTGTAGTCCTTGATCAGCGGGTTGATCTGGAAGCACTCCAGGTTCGAGAGCTCCGCGCCCGCGTGGTAGGCCATGGCGTAGCCGTCGCCGGCGTTGGTGGGGTTCTCGTAGGTGCCCATCAGGTAGCCCGACGAGGGCAGACCCAGGCGCCCGGCGGCGCCGCAGGCGAGGACCACGGCCTTGGCGCGGATGACCTGGAACTGCGCGGTACGGCAGTCGAAGCCGAGCAGGCCGTTGACCGCGCCTTCTTCATCGGTGAGCAGGCGGGTCACCACCAGGCGGTTGGTGATCTCGATGCGTGCGCGCTTGAGCTGGCGGTACAGCACCTTCTTGATGTCGTGGCCCTCGGGCATGGGCAGCACGTAGGCGCCCATGTGGTGGACCTTCTTCACCGCGTAGTCGCCGACTTCGTCCTTCTCGAACTTCACGCCCCAGCGGTCCAGTTGCTGCAGGGTCTCGAAGCTGTGGGTGGCGTAGGCGTAGACCGCCGCCTGGTTGACGATGCCATCGTTGGCGACGGTGATTTCCTTGGTGTACTGCTCGGGCGTGGCGTGGCCGGGAATGATGGCGTTGTTCAGGCCGTCCATGCCCATGCTGATGGCGCCGCTGCGCTTGACGTTGGCCTTGTCCACCAGCAGCACGCGCAGCTCGCGGTTGGCTTCCTTGGCCTTGATCGCCGCCATGGGGCCGGCGGTGCCGCCGCCGATCACCACGATGTCGTAGGCGAGTTCCTTGTCCTCGGGGATCTGGGAGAGATCGAACTGGGTCATTGGTGCTGTCCCTTGTGGCGGTCGATGCGCAGGCGGTACTGGAAGGCGTCGCCGCGGTAGTAGAGGTGTTCGTAGTCCAGCGGCGCGCCGTCGGCGGTGTGGGTCAGGCGTTCGATGCGCATCACCGGCGAACCTTCTTCCACCTCCAGCGCACGGGCCAGTTCGGCGTCGGCGAGGATGGCGTCGATGGCGAGATCGGCATGGCCCAGGGGCAGGGCGCAGTCGTTTTCCAGGATCAGGAAGATGTCGCGGCTGACCAGGTCGGCCTTTTCCAGCCGCTTGCCGACGGCCTCGGGCAGCCAGGTAATCTCCATCGACACCAGCTCGCGATTGACCAGGCGGGCACGCTTGATCTGCACCACGCTTTCGCCCTCGGCCACTCGCAGGCGGGCGGCAACCTGGGCGTTGGCGGGCACGGTCTTGAAGCTGCGCAGGCGGTTGATCACCTCGTAGCCGCGCTGGGTCATGGATTCGCCCAGGCCCTGAAGGGTGCTGACGTTCTGGAAGGCCTTGGGCTTGGCGACGAAGGTGCCCTTGCCGTGGATCTTGAAGATCAGCCCTTCCTTCTGCAGGTCGCCCAGCGCCTGGCGCACGGTGATGCGGCTGACCTCGAAGGCCTTGCCCAGCTCGGCCTCGGACGGCATGCGGCTGAGCGGCGGATAGGTGCCGTCGAGGATGCGCGTGCGGAGGATTTCCTTCAGCTGGCTGTACAGGGGAACGGGGGAGAGGGGGAGTAGTTCGGCCATAGTTCATAACTTGTTATGACGAGTTGCTGAAACTATAAAAGGAATAGCTGATTCAGGACAAGAAACGATTTCGCATAAGCATAGAAAGCGTTGTCAGCAGGGATTCCAAAGAGCGACCTTTTGTAGGAGCGAGGGGGACGCCCAGTCCTTGCTCGCGAACCACCTGACGCCAGAGCGCCCGGGTAATCCGTTCGCGAGCAAGCTCGCTCCTACAGGGTCAAAAGCCCTCGCGCGGAGATTTCCGCCCCATAGGGCGGACATAACCTCAGAACGGCCGGCTACCGGACAGGCTGATGCGCTTCAAACGACGCTTCTCGCTGGCCGGGAAGGCGTTGCGACCATGCAGCACGGCCTGGTTGTCCCACCAGACGATGTCGCCCACCGACCATTTGTGGCTGTAGATCAGCTCGGGTTTCTGCAGGTGTTCGCGCAGCTTCTCCACCAGCGCGGCTCCTTGCACGGGATCGGCACCGGGGATTTCCACCTCGGTGTGCACGGAAAGGAACAGCACGCGCTTGCCGTTTTCCGGGTGGGTGCGCACCAGTGGATGCTCGGTGCCCTGGATCGGTTCGATATCCGGGGTGCGGTAGCGCACGAAGGTGCCGTTGTAGCCGCCGCTCTTCAGGCGGATGAACGGGTTGTAGTTGATCAGGCGCAGCGGGTCGATCTCGGCGCGAGTTGCTTCATCCAGTGTCTCGTAGGCGCGGGCGAGGTTGGTGAACTGGGTTTCGCCGCCAGTCCTGGGCACCTCCAGCGCGTAGAGGAAGGAGCCGGAAGAGGGCACCGGCGTCCACTGGTGGTCGACGTGGGCCGGCAGGGCGAAGTTGCCCAGCTCGCCGTCCTCGGTGTTGGCCACCTTGACGATGTCCGGGGCCTTGCCGTCGGCACCGGAGGACAGCACCGGGATATCCGACGGCGGCTGGAACACCGCGCCGAACAGGGTGGCGAAGCGCAGGTACTGCTGGTCGTCCAGGTCCTGGTTCTTGAAGATCAGGATGTGGTGTTCGCGGTGGGCCTGCTTGATTGCCAGGATCTGCTCAGGGGTGAGCGGTTCGCGGGCGTCGAGGCCGCGCACTTCGGCGCCCAGCGGGGCGTCGAGGGGGACGATGGCGAAGGGTTCGGGGGTGGGTTGTTGGAGAGCGTTGGATTGGGTCATCGGTATGGTCCTGAGTAGGGGATTCCCTCTCCCCAACCCTCTCCCTGAAGGGAGAGGGAGTATTCGAATGAGGCGTGCCTGTTGGGTTCTCCTGGCACTTCGGTGTCAGGAGGAAATCATGACTGCACTTCACGCCTACCCAGTCCCCTCTCCCTTCAGGGAGAGGGTTAGGGAGAGGGGCTTTCAGATTTTGGCGTTAAGGTTCAAACCTTCTTGATCGTCCGGCTGCGCTGCCCGTCGATGCCCACCGGCACTTCGCCGTTGAGCGTCACGCGGCGCACGATGCGCGGCTGGGTGCCGTAGTCGTCGACGGCGTAGTGCTGGGTCGCGCGGTTGTCCCAGATGGCCACGTCGCCCGGCTGCCAGCGCCAGCGCACGGTGTTCTCCAGGCGGGTGACGTGACTCTGCAGTACGGCGAACAGGTGCGCCGAGTCGTGCTGCGACAGACCCTTCAAGCGCTTGACGAAGTGCCCGAGCAGCAGCGTCTTCTCGCCGCTGATGGGGTGTACGCGCACCACCGGGTGCTCGGTCTCGTAGACGGTGGAGGTGAACACCTTGCGGTATTCCTCCAGGCGCGCCGGGTCGACGTTCGGGCGCACGCTGGCGTAGTCGTATTCGTTGCTGTGCACGGCCCAGAGCGAGTCGGCCAGTGCCTTCAGCTCCGGCGTCAGGTCGTCGTAGGCGGTGGCGGTATTGGCCCAGACGGTGTCGCCGCCGGACTCTGGTGCGACCACGTTGCGCAGGATCGAGGCCTTGGGATAGGCGTCGACGAAGGTCACGTCGGTATGCCAGGAGTTGGCGCGGCGGCCCTGGGCGCCGTCCAGCTCCAGCAGGTAATGGGTGCCTTCCTGCACCGGCACGGTGGGGTGCGCCACCGGCTCGCCGAGCAGCTTGGCGAAGGCTTCCTGGCCCTGGTCGTCGAGCTGGGTCTGGCCACGGAAGAAGATCACCTTGTGCTGCACCAGCGCAGCCTGGATGGCCTCGATGGTGGCGGCGTCGAGATCGCCGGAAAGCGTCACGCCGCGAATTTCCGCGCCGATGCGGCCGGCTACCGGGTGGATGTCCAGGTGTACCAGGTCTTGCTGAATGGCTTGTGCTGCAGTGCTCATCTCATCGTCCTCTTGCTGTGGCAATAGCGCCGCGCCCGGGAGCGCGGCGGATGGGGATCAGAAGTCGTAACGGACCGACGCGCCCAGGGTCCGCGGCTGCCCCACCGAGGCGGTGTAGGAGCCGTTGATGCTGGCGAAGGCGGCCAGGTAGTAGTCCTTTTCAAAGGCGTTCTTCAGCCAGACGGAAGCGTCCAGTTGGCCGTCGCCGAGGTCCTTGCGCAGGCCGACGGAGAAGTTCGCCAGGCCGTAGCCGTCGATCTTCGAGAGGTCGGAGTTGTCCAGCGTGCCCTCGGCCTCGGAGCGGTAGGAGTAGCTGCCGGTCACGTAGGGGCGGATGCCGTCGTCGAGGTTCCAGGCGTATTCGCCATTGAGGTTGGCGATCCATTTCGAGGCGCCGACCACGCGTTGCCCCGTGAGGTCGCAAGTGGCGGGCGCACCGGGCTGGGTGGAGATTTCCGCCGGGCACGGGGCGTCCTTGAACGACAGGTAGGTGACGTCGTTGTAGGAGCCGTTGAAGTTCAGCGTCAGGCCGCGAATGGGCAGTGCAGTGGCCTCGAATTCCAGGCCGCGCGAGCGCACGCTGCCGGCGTTGGAGAGCACCGAGACCAGCTGGGTTGAGCCCGGTGGCTGGTACAGCGTGGTCGCCTGGTAGCCGTGGATGCCGGTCCAGAAGATGTTGGTGTTGAGTTGCAGGCGGTTGTCGAACAGGGTCGTCTTGATCCCCAGTTCGGCGTCGTTGGCGCGCTCCGGGCCGACCAGCAGGGAGTCGGCGCCGGCCGTTGGCGCACTGGCCACGGCCAGGTTCACGCCGCCGGACTTCTCGCCGTGGGACAGCGAGGCATAACCGAGCAGGTCATCGGTGAACTGGTAGCTCAGGCTCAGCAGGGCCGAGGGCGCGAAGCTGTAGAGACTGAGGTCTCCCGAGTCGTAGGCGCCCAGTTGGTTGTTGCGGACCACTGCGCCGATGCCACTGACCGGCGCCCCACCGACCGGAGCGAAGCGCTCGACCTTGGCGTCCTTCTCCTCGTAGGTGCCGCGCAGGCCGGCGGTGAAGTCCAGCTTGTCGGTGAGGTGCCAGGTGCCCTGGGCGAACAGCGCAAAGCTGTCGGTCTCGATCTTGCCGTTGGCTTTGGAGTAGGTGTTGTTCAGGGCGTTGAGGTTCGCCCCCAGCAGGTACGGGTCGGCCAGCGGGCCGTAGTCGGTGAAGGTCTTGTTGCCCAGGTTCTGGTTGAACGCATAGGCGCCCAGCACGTAGTCGAAGAAGCCGCCGGTGGGCGAGGCCAGGCGGATTTCCTGGGAGAACTGGCGGTCGTGGACTTCCACGCCGGTGTTGTTGATCGCCGAGACGTTGAGTTGCTCGTCGTTGGCCGGGGTGAAGTGCCAGTAGCGATAGGCGCTGATGGAGGTCAGCTTGTAGCCGCCGTTGAGGTTCCAGTTGGCCTCCACCGAGCTGCCGCCCTGGTGCACGCTGACGTGCTGGCGGCTGTTGATGTTGACCTTGTGCCGGTCCGGATCGCGGATCGGAGAAGCGCCTACTGTGGCGGCGCGCTGCCAGAAGCGGTCGGCGGCGCCATAGACCACCATGCTGCCGTTGCTCGAATCCTCCTCGTTGTAGTCGTTGATCCAGCGCAGGTCGAAGTCCTCGTTGGGTTTGAACAGCAATTGCCCGCGGATGCCCTGGCGCTCGCCGCCGTTCAGGTAGTTGTCGTCATGGACGTTCTTGATGTAGCCGTCGTCGCGGGTGCGGTAGGCGGACACGCGCCCGGCCAGGGTGTCGGTCAGCGCGCCGGAGACGGTGCCCTTGCCCTGGAAGTAGCCGTCCTGGCCACCGGAGACCTCGACGCTGCGCTCGGGGCTGAAGGTCGGTGCGCGGGTGCTGATGTTCAGCACGCCGGCCGTGGTGTTCTTGCCGAACAGTGTGCCCTGCGGTCCGCGCAGCAGTTCCAGCTGCTCGATATCCAGCAGGTCGAACACCGCCATGCCTGGGCGGCCCAGGTAGACGTTGTCCAGGTAGACCCCGGCGCTGCCTTCCAGGCCGTCGCTGGCCGGGTTGTTGCCGATGCCGCGCACGGCGATGCTCGACTGCCGCGCGTGGATGAAGGCGACGTTCACGCTGGGCAGGATCTGCTGCAGGTCCTGCACCTTGTAGACGCGCTGGGTTTCCAGGGTTTCGCCGCCGACTACGGTGATCGGCGTGGGGACCTTCTGCGAATCCTCCTCGCGACGGCGGGCGGTGACGGTGACCTTGCCCAGGGTGGCATCGGCCTTGGCCGGCGCGGCGCTTACGGCCTTATCGGTTTGAGCGGCAGTCGTGCTGTCCTCGCTTTCCTCGGCGAGCACCGGCAGGGCGCCGCCCAGTGCCAGCAGCAGGACCACTGCGTAGTCCGGAGCGCGCAGCCGGCGCGGGGCGAAGGGGAAGGGCGAATGTCTCGAAATCATGCTGTGTCCTTGTCTGTCCGCGCCGATCGCGGGCAAAAGGGGGCCGCACCACACGAAAGTGGCGAGCGACGTTTTCTCTATGGGGTCTGCGGCGTTTGCTGTCAGCGACAGCGCGGCTGACACATTCGCGAGGAAAGGAGGGGCAAGGCTGGCATCGGGCGACTCCTGGTCTGAGCTATATTCTTAGTTCATAAAAGAATAGATGTTTGTTTTATTCTTCATTGACGGAATAAGAGCTTGCATTTAAAACCAGCGCATAACGAGCGGCAAATGCCTTTGCCCACTATTTTCAATGCCGGAAATGCATCATGGATCTGCGCCAACTCCGCTACTTCATCGCCCTCAACGAACACCGCAGCTTCGTTCGCGCGGCCGACGCCATGGGCATTACCCAGCCGGCGTTCAGCCGCAGCATCCAGGGCCTGGAGCAGGAGCTGGGCTGCCGCCTGGTGGACCGTGGCAGCAAGGACTTGCGGCCGACTCCGGAAGGCCAGGTGGTGCTGCAGCACGCACTGAGCCTGGTGCAGGGCGCGAACAACCTGAGCCATGCGGTCGCGAGACTGAACAAGCTGGATTCGGGAGAGTTGCGTTTCGGCAGTGGCCCGGCCCCGGCGCAGAAGCTGGTGTCCGACGCGGTGTCGCGCTTCGTCCAGCGCTACCCGCGCATCCACATCCAGTTCGGCGTGGACAACTGGGAGCGCCTGGCGCGCAGCCTGAGCCGCGAGGAGATCGAGTTCTTCGTCGCCGATATCCGCCATTTCGAAGCCGACCCGAACTTCCAGACGCGCGCCCTGAAGCCTCGCAGCGGCCTGTTCTTCTGCCGCAACGGGCATCCGCTGCTGGCCAAGGAAAGTCTCTCCACCAACGACATGTTCGCCTACCCGCTGGCCGCCACGCTGATCCCACCCAGCGCGCGGAAGATGCTCGCCAACCTCAGCGGCAAGATCGACATCACCACCAATGTGCAGTGCGAGGACATGGCCTCGCTGGTGCGCATCGTCAGCCAGACCGACGCCATCGGCATCGCCGTGGAGGAAGCGCTGAGCGAACCCATGGCGCGCGGCGAACTGGTGCGCCTGCACTTCCGCAACCTGCCCAACAACGTCGACATCCTCCAGGCCCGTTGCGGGATCGTCACCCGCAGCGGCGACCGCCTCTCGGCAGCGGCGCGGGCAATGATCGAATTGCTGGTGGACCTGGACGCTGGGGTGGAGAGCGCGGTGGCGTGAGGCGGGCTCCGCCGTAAGCCTGGCTCTCCTGGCGCTGGTTCAGTCCGTTTGGCTTTCGAGACCGGTTTGACTCCCAACGGACAGGCCTGGCGAGGATTTACCGAACCTTTACAGAGCGCCGGAAAACTTGCTGCAACAGTGCATGTCAATCTGATGGCAATCCCAAGGGTCCTGTTCTCAGGCATACCAATGGAGTGGTCAGGAGCATTGCATCATGCGCTTCCCATTCGTCGTGGTCCTGCTGGCCGCGCTGGGTTTCAATACCGCGCAGGCCGAGATTTACAAGTGCACCGTGGAAGGTCGGCCGGTCTTTGCCCAGACCCCTTGTGGCACCGATGATATTCAGGTCATCCCCAATGCCTGGCAGCCGAGCGAGGAAGACGTCGCCCAGCAGAAACAGGCCAACCGCTCTGTCGTCAACTCGACGCTGCAGATGCAGTACGTCAGTCAGGTGACCCGGATGAGAAATCTCATACGGGAGGTCGATGAGACCATCGAGGATTTGCGCGAGAAGTGCGATGAGCGGCTCAGTTGGTTGCGCTACGAACGTAGTCGCGCCAACAACAACCTGGCTGGGGCGATCTGGGAAAACACCATCGTCACGGAGATGATCAATGTGAAGGCGGATTACGACAGGCGTATCGGGCAACTGCTGGAGGCCCGAGCGGAAGCGGTACGCAAGTTGGAAAATTTCGAGACCCAGGCACGTGAGCAACTGGATGCATCGCTGCCTTCGTCGACGAAGTGACTCTCGGCATTGGCCTCGGGTAGCCGTTAGCTTCAATCTTGGCAGCTAACCGGACAAGGACGCCCGCAATGACCCTTACGCTCCGCCCCGCCCGGATCACCGATGTCCCCTACGTCCAGCGCGGTGAAGAGGCCTATATCCGTCAATGGGAGCCCGCCCATGAGGCGCGCTGGCGGGAAGGCTTCGACCAGCATCTGGCGCGCTGGCTCGATCACTTCGAGCATCTGACCATTGCCGAGCACGCCGGCGAAAGCGTGGGCTATAGCCTGTGGATGCCGGAAGATGGCATCGCGGAACTTTGCACCCTGGGCGTCAGCATGGAGTGGCGGGGCCGGGGCGTAGGTGCAGCGTTGTTGCAGCGCTACATCGAGGATGCCCGGCAGGAAGGCTACACGCGACTCAAGCTCAGTGTGCGCCCCGACAACCCGGCGCGGCGCCTGTATGAGCGCGCCGGGTTCCAGCCACGGGGCAGCGACGCCCTGGGCTATCGGCAGTACGAATTGCTGATCGACTGAGGCGTCAGACCCACTCGGTACTGCGCTTGCGCCGCACGCGCAGCATGGTCGGCAGGATCAGCCCGGCGAGCAGGCCGGCGCCGGCGATGCTGCCGCCGTAGGCCATGTAGCGCATCAGCACCTGCTTGTTCTCGTCGCCCAGTTGCGCCTGGGCATCGCGCAATTGCGAGCGGGCTTCGTTCAGCTCGCTATCCAGCGCGGTGCGTGCGGCCTGCAGTTCGTCGATGAGCTTCTTGCGCGCGTCCAGGGTTTCCTGCATGCCCTGGACACGGTTTTTCCAGCTGTCATCGATGGTCTGCAACTGGGTGGTCAGTTCGGTGACCTTCTGCTCCAGCGCCGGCAGGCGTTCGGCCTGGCCGGGCTTTTCCTGCAGGTCCTTGCTGGCGATCCACACGTTGTTGCCGCTGTCGCTGCGTACCTGGCTGTAGTCACCGGAGGTGCTGACCAGTTGGACCTTCTGCCCGGAGGTCAGGGTGCCAACGATGCGGTAGCCATCAGTGGGGCCGCTGCGCACGTAGGTGCTCAGGCTGTCGTTCACCCAGCGCGCACTGCTGGTGGGCTCCTCGGCCTGGGCCGGGGCGCCGGCTGCCAGCAGGCCGGCAAACAGGCAGGCGCCGAGGGCGCGGGTCTGGAGGGGAGAAACTCGTGCAGGGAAACGACGCGATAGGGACATGGGCAATCTTCACATGACTTGAAACGAAACCCGCCTTGCGGGAGCGAAAACGTCGGCCGGGCGTTTTATTTGAATCGAAGGGTTCAGAACCAGCCGGGTGGCCAATGGCCAGGAATCCCACCCGGTGGGCCGACAGCACACAGACAGTCGACGGACGCCGAGAGTTCACCGGTAGGAATTTGCACGGATGAGTGGTGGAAAATGCGAAGGCCCAGGCCGCCCATGGGCGCTTCGCCGTGATGGCGAGGCGTCCATGGGGCTGGCTTCAAGGCTTGCGGATGTTGACCAGGGTGGCGCCATCACTGGCGTTGCGGAACTCGAAGGCCACCTTGTCGCCCACCTTCAGGCCCTCGAGTTGTGCAGCGGAGGCCTTGAAGGCCATGGTCATCGGTGGCCAGTGCAGCGCCGCCACCGGGCCATGGGCGAGGGTGACGAGGTGGCGCTCGGCGTCGATGGCGCGAACGCTGCCCTCGGCGCTCGCGATGGGCGTCTGCTGGGCGCTGTCCATGTTCATGCCGTCCATCTTCATGCCAGCGTAGTCTTCGGCCAGGGCGGAATGAGACAGGGCGAGCAGCAGGGCGCCCAGGGTGATCAACGGGGTTTTCATGGGATGTCTCCAGGTTGGGTTTGGCTGGCTGCCGGGAGCTGACGACTGCGCATCAGCCAGTAGGCGGCGGGAATGACGAACAGGGAAAGCAGGGGCGCGGTGATCATGCCGCCGACCATGGGCACGGCGATGCGACTCATGACCTCGCTGCCGGTGCCGCTGCTCCAGAGGATCGGCAGCAGGCCGGCGACGATCACCGCCACGGTCATGGCCTTGGGACGTACCCGCTGGACTGCGCCCTCGCGGATCGCCGCCAGCAGCGAGGACGGCTGGTTGGCCAGGGGATGCTCGGCCCAGGCGTTCTTCAGGTAGACCAGCATGATCACGCCGAACTCCGCCGCCACGCCGGCTAGGGCGATGAAGCCGACACCCGTGGCCACCGACAGGTTGAAACCCATCAGGTACAGCAGCCATACGCCACCGGTGAGCGCGAAGGGCAGGGTCGCCATGATCAGCAGGGCCTCGTCGATGCGCCCGAACGTCAGGTAGAGCAGCACGAAGATGATCGCCAGGGTCGCCGGGACGACCAGCTTGAGGCGGGCGTTGGCGCGTTCCAGGTACTCGAACTGTCCGGAGTAGCCCAGGCTCATGCCCGGAGCGAGCCTCACCTCGCGCTCCACTGCGTGACGCAGGTCCGCCACGACCGAGGCCAGGTCACGGCCGCGGACGTCGACATACACCCAGCCGGAAAGCCGGGCGTTCTCGCTCTTGAGCATCGGCGGCCCCTCGCTGATGCCTATCCGTGCCACGCTGCCGAGGGTGATCTGGCCGCCCTGTGCGGTGTAGATCGGCAATTGGCGCAGGGCCTCCACCGAGTCGCGCCATTCGCGCGGGTAGCGCACATTGATCGGATAGCGGGCCAGCCCTTCCACCGTTTCACCGATGTTCTCGCCGCCGATGGCGCTAGCGACTATGGCCTGCACGTCGGCGATGTTCATGCCATAGCGCGCCGCCGCCTGGCGGTCGATGTCGACGTCGATGTAGCGCCCGCCGGTCAGGCGTTCGGCCAGCGCCGAGCTGACGCCCGGCACCGTCTTCGCCACCCGCTCCACCGCCTGGGTCGCACGGTCGATCTCGGCCAGGTCGGTGCCGGCGATCTTCACCCCGATGGGGCTCTTGATGCCGGTGGCGAGCATGTCGATACGGTTGCGGATCGGCGGGATCCAGATGTTGGTCAGGCCCGGCACCTTCACCACGCGGTCCAGTTCCTCCACCAGCTTTTCGCTGGTCATGCCGGGTCGCCACTGGTCCCTGGGCTTGAAGCGGATGGTGGTTTCGAACATCTCCAGTGGCGCCGGATCGGTAGCGGATTCGGCGCGCCCGGCCTTGCCGAAAACGCTGGCGACTTCCGGCACGCTGCGGATCAGGCGGTCGGTGCTCTGCAGCAACTCCGAAGCCTTCTGCGCGGAGAGGCCAGGCAGGGCCGAGGGCATGTACAGCAGGTCGCCTTCGTCCAGCGGCGGGAGAAACTCGCCGCCCAGGTGGGACAGCGGCCAGAGCCCGGAGAGGAACACCAGCGCCGCCACTGCCAGCGTGCTCCGCGGCCGGCGCAGTACCGCATCCAGGGCCGGCTGGTAGAGGCGGATCAGCCAGCGATTGAGCGGGTTGCGCTGCTCCGGTGGCAGCCGCCCGCGAATCCAGTAGCCCATCAGTACCGGCACCAGTGTCACCGACAGCCCGGCGGCGCCGGCCATGGCGTAGGTCTTGGTGAAGGCCAGCGGGCCGAACAATCGGCCCTCCTGGGCTTGCAGGGTGAACACCGGAATGAACGACAGGGTGATGATCAGCAGGCTGAAGAACAGCGCCGGCCCCACTTCCACGGCGGCCTCGGTCATGACCTTCCAGTGCTGCTCGCCGACCAGAGGGACGCCGGGGTGCTGCCGGTGCCAGGCCTCGACGCGCTTGTGCGCGTTCTCGATCATCACCACCGCCGCGTCGACCATCGCACCGATGGCGATGGCGATACCGCCAAGCGACATGATGTTGGCGTTGATCCCCTGGTGACGCATGACGATCAGCGCGATCAGCACGCCTACCGGCAACGACACGATGGCCACCAGTGACGAGCGCAGATGCCAGAGGAAGGCGGCGCACACCAGCGCTACCACGAGGAATTCCTCGATCAGCTTGTGGCTGAGGTTGCTCACTGCGCGGTCGATCAGTTGGCTGCGGTCATAGGTGGTGACGATCTCCACGCCTTCGGGCAGGCTCTTCTTCAGTTCCTCCAGCCTGTCCTTCACCCGCGTGATGGCTTCGCGGGCGTTCTTGCCGCTGCGCAGGACGATCACTCCGCCCACGGCTTCGCCTTCACCGTCCAGCTCGCCGATGCCGCGGCGCATTTCCGGGCCGAGCTGGACACTCGCGACGTCGCCCAGGGTGACCGGGCTGCCATTGCCGGACAGGCGCAACGGGATGGCACGAAAGTCGGCCAGGCTCTTCAGGTAGCCCGAGGCGCGTACCATGAATTCCGCCTCGCCCAGCTCCAGCACACCACCGCCGGTTTCCTGGTTGGCCTTGCCGATGGCCTCGATCACCTGGCCCTGGGTAATGCCCAGGCTGGCCAGCCGAACCGGGTCGAGCAGCACCTGGTACTGCTTGACCATGCCGCCCACTGTGGCGACTTCGGCCACGTCCGGCACTGTCTTCAGCTCGTACTTCAGGAACCAGTCCTGCAGCCCTCGCAGCTGGGCCAGGTCATGCCGCCCCGTACGGTCCACCAGGGCGTACTGGTAGATCCAGCCGACCCCGGTGGCGTCCGGCCCAAGCGCCGGCTTCGCCGTGGGTGGCAGGCGCGACTGCACCTGATTCAGGTATTCCAGCACCCGCGAGCGGGCCCAGTAGAGGTCGGTGCCGTCGTCGAACAGTACATAGACGAAGCTGTCGCCGAAGGAGGAAAAACCGCGCACGGTCTTCGCTCCCGGCACCGACAGCATCGTGGTCGCCAACGGGTAGGTGACCTGGTTTTCAACGATCTGCGGCGCTTGCCCCGGATAGCTGGTGCGGATGATCACCTGGACGTCGGAGAGGTCCGGCAGCGCGTCGATCGGCGTGCTGCGCAGCGACCAGAGGCCCCAGGCGACGATGAACAGGGTGGCCAGCAGCACCAGCAGGCGATTGGCCACCGACCAGCGGATCAGCTTCGCGATCATGGCTGCGCCTCCTGCCGGCTCACCTGTTCGATCACCAGCCCGGCATCGCCCTGGCTGACTTCGAAGCGGATGCGCTCGCCGACCTTCAGCCCGTCCGCCAGCCCGGCTCGGGCCAGGGGGAAGGTCATGGTCATGCCAGGCATGCCCAGGGTGTTGAAGGGGCCGTGGCTGATCGTCATCCCCTGGGCGTCGATGGCCACGATCCTGCCTTCGGCTTCATGCAGCGCGGGCGCGTTTGCCTTTGTGACGGGCACGTCTTCCGTGCGGGCTTCGATGCCTTTCAGGCTGGCTTCCGAATCGATCAGGAACTGCCCGGAAGCAACCACCCGCTGACCTTCCTCCAGGCCCTGGAGCACAGCCACCAGGCCGGCGTTCTCCTGCCCGAGGCGCACCTCAACCGGGCGGAAGCGACCCTGGTCCTCGGCGAGCATCACCAGGTTGCGCTTGCCGGTGCGAATCACTGCTTCGCTGGGAATCTGCAGGACGTCGGACTCGCCAGCGAGATCGAGGCTGACCTCCACGGTCATCCCCGGGCGCAGTTGGCCATCCGGGTTGGGCAGTTCGATGCGCAGGCGCAGGGTGCGGCTCTGCTGGTCGTTCTCCGGCAGGATGCTGGCCAGGGTGCCCGTCACCGGACGATCCGGGAATGCCGGCAGGCGAGCGGTGACCGGCTGGCCGATCTTCAGGCCAGCGGCCTGAGTCTCCGGTACCGCCGCTTCCAGCCAGACCTGTCCGAGGCCGTTGATCCGCGCCAGCGGTGCCCCGGCGGGCAGGGCCATGCCGGTGCGTACATCCAGCTCGCGGATCACCCCGGAGATGGGCGAACCGAGCGTGATCACCGGGCGCGCCCGACCACTGCGCGCGACCTGGGCGACCAGCGCGGGCGGCATCCCCGCCAGCAGCAGGCGCTGCCGCGCCGCTTCGCGCAAGCTTTGGTCCGGCATGGCCTGCAGGGCAAGGTATTCCTCCTGCAGTCCGGCCCACTCCGGCACCAGGATGTCGGCCACCGGCGCCCCGGCCTTTACCACGTCACCGGGCGCCAGGGCGTAGGTGCGTTCGACGAAGCCGCCGGCACGCGCCTGGAGCACCGCCACGTCGCGGTCATTGAAGGTCAGCAGGCCGGTGACCTGCAGCTTTCGATCGAGCCTGCCGCGGCTGACCGAGGCCAGGCGCACGCCGAGGTTCTGCTGGATGCCCGGTTCGAGGTGGACCGCCGGCGGACCGCTGGTGCTGTCATCGTCGGCGTAACGGGGCACCAGTTGCATGTCCATGAACGGCGACTTGCCCGGAGCATCGAAGCGCTGCTGCGGGACCATCGGGTCGTACCAGTAGAGCGCTTTGCGCTGCGAGGCTGCACCGCCGGTTTCTGGCACCGGGGCCGGTGGCCACTGGGCGAACCAGTAGCCGCCAGCAGCGCCCGTGGCCAGTGCGAGGAGCAGCAGTGTGGATGTCTTCACGGGAAGCCGACTCATGCGTGTGCCTCCTCGTAGGTGAAATAGAGGCGTGCCGCGACCTGCGCCAGGGAGCCCAGCAGGTCGAGCTGCCGGAGCCGCGCCTCGATCAGTTGCTGGCGCGCACCGAGCACCTCGTCGAGCTGGAGCTTGCCAGCGCGATAGCCGGCGGTGGCCAGGCTTGCCTTCTCCTCGGCCAGCGGCACCAGCGTGCCGCTGCTGCGTTCGACGGCGCGCTGCAGGCGCCGGTACTCGGCCAGGCCCTCCTCCAGTTGTTGCTCATGCTCGCGGGCCTGGGCCTCGCGCTCGGCATCCAGCTGGCGAACCTGCGCACGGCGGGCGGCGATCTTCGGGTCCTGGCGGGTACCGCTGAACAGCGGCAGGTCGAAGCTGACCTGCAGTGTCATCATGTCGCCGAATTCGCGGCCACGGCGCTGGTAGTCCACCTCCCAGCTCCAGTCCGGCTTCTTCTCCGCTACGGCTTCGCGGACCAGCGCTTCGGCCTCGCGGGTCATCGGCCCGTAGGCGGCGAGCTCCGGGTGCTGGTGCAGCGCCTGCAGGTAGTGGGGGGCTTCGATCGACCAGCGCGGGAAGTCTCCGCTGAGTGTCTGCGGCGCGTCCTGGCCGATCCAGCGCTTGAGCGTCGCGCGGGCCCGGGCCTGCTGGCTCAGCAGATCGTCCTTGCGTTCATCCAGCAGCGCGGCTTCCTGGCGCGGCAGCACCGCGTCCACGGTGCTGGCGCCGCCACTGGCCAGGCGAGCGCGGACGCTCGCGTCAAGCAGCCGGTTTTCGCGGTAGAAATCATCGAACATCGCCAGCTTGCGTTGCAGCGTGTAGGCCGCGATCCAGGCCTGCGCGAGGGCGTTGTGGACCTTCAGGCGCTCCACGCCGGCTTCGGCGTCGGCGCGTTCGACAGCGGCCTGGGCGGTCTCGATGCGGGCCCTGCGCTTGTCGCGATTGGGCACCTCCTGCATCAGGCCGACCATCTGCATGCTCATGTTGTCGCGCTGGGTGGTCCAGCGCTCCTGCCCCTCGATGGGGATGTTCTGCAGGCCGAGGTTGAGCTTGGGGTCGGGCAATTCCCCGGCCGGAATGGCGGCGTTTTTGGCCGCCGCGACTTTTTCGCTCTCGGCGAGCAGGGAAGGGGCGTTGCGTTCGGCCAGCAACAGGGCGTCGTCCAGCGACAGGGACGCACCCTGGGCGGGCAGGCTGGACAGCAGCGCGAGCAGCAGCCAGCCCGAGTGGAGTCGGACGTGGGTCACGATGGGGATTCCTCTGGAAAACCAGCGCACGGGCGCAAGCCACCCGGCAGCCTTCAGGGCCGCGGGCGGGGTTCAGGTCGGGAGAGGAATCAGGCGCAGGGAGGTCGCCAGAGATCGGCGGGCGCCTGGCTGAGCAAGAGGTGGTTGTAGCGGGATGGAGTCTGCGGTGCGACAGGGTGGTGCGGGGCGCTCAGGAGGCTGACCTGGAGCAGGCTGCTGGTCTTGCACTCCTGGCCGGTCTTGCAGGCCTTCTTGCCGTGCGGGGTCATCTTGCCCGCGTCCTGGCAGCAATCCTGGTCCATGCCGGCCATCTGGCTCATGCCCTGTTCCTGCATCGGGCAGGGTTCGGCCGGCGCCTCGAAGCCCGCCATCCCGGTGAGGGGAAGCGCAAGGCTGAGCAACAGGATGATGAAGAGCCGCAGGCGACGAATCATGCCGCGCAGTTTAGAACCTTCCCCTGGGGCAAGGTCAACGGCGGTGTCGGCTGGATAACCGAATCGTCATCCGTGCCTCAGCTTCCCGTTAGCGGCGGCCTCGTAAGGTGGAGTCACTTTCAACCACCCATGAGGTGACTGCCATGCAACTCTCCCGCTTCCTCCTGACCACCGCCCTGCTGGGCACTTCCTCCCTGGCGCTGGCCGACGGTGGCGGCGACATCACCTTCGCCCGCATGGAGCAGGCCCGCCAGCAAGCCATGCAGGCTCGCGAGGGCGCGCCGTCGCCGACACAGATCGCCGAGGCGAAGCAGTACACCTACGGGATGAACCTGGATATCGCCGAAGTCGTGGCGGTGACGCCGATGAGCACCGACTGCGGCGTGGTTCCGGTGCAACTGCGCTACAAGGATTCTTTCGGCGAGGAGCAGGCCATCGAGTACCGCACCGAGCGCGTCGCCTGCCGTGCTACCCGCTGATTCAGTCCGGCGAGGCGGGGAATTTCAGGAGGAAGCGCGTCGGCCCTTCCTCCGAACTCTGCGCGCTGGCCGCGCCCAGGTGCAGCTCCATGATCGATCGCACGATGGCCAGCCCCAGGCCCGTGCCGCCCTGCGCTCGCGAGCGGCCCTTGTCCACCCGGTAGAAGCGCTCGAACAGGTGCGGCAGGTGCTCGGCGGCAATGCCCGTTCCGGGGTTCTGCACCTCTAGCGTCACTGCTGCGCCATCGTCCCGCACCTGCACGCTGATGCATTCGCCCTCGGGCGTGTGGCGGATGGCGTTGGAGAGCAGGTTGGAAATGGCGCGCTGGATCATCAGGCGGTCGCCCACGACCTGCCCATGCCCCTCGATGGCGATGCGCAACGACCTTTCCTCGGCGCTGAAATCGAACAGCTCGGCGACCTTCGCCGCTTCCTCCTCCAGCTGCACCGGCTCCTGCGGCAACAGCGCGCGCGGGTGGCTGACCTGGGCGAGGAACAGCATGTCGCTGACGATCCGGCCGACCCGTTCCAGCTCCTCGGTACTGGCGGCCAGCACCGCTTCGTACTCTTCCTTTTCCCGCGGCCGCGACAGCGTCACCTGCGCCTTGCCCAGCAGATTGCCGATGGGCGAGCGCAGCTCGTGGGCGATGTCGTCGGAGAACTGCGTGAGCTGCTGCACGCCGCCGTCCAGCCGGTGCAGCATCAGGTTCAGCGCCCGTGCGGCCTTGCCCAGTTCCCGTGGCAGGTCCTGCACGGGAATGCGGTGGCTGAGGTCCTGGGTGGTGACCAGCGAGGCTACCTGGCCGAACTGCCGCAAGGGTTGCAGGCCGCGCTTGGCCACCAGGCGTGCGCCCAGGGCGATGAGCAGCAGCAGCGGCGGTACCGCCAGCCAGGCCGAGCGCAGGAAGGCGCCGAGCAGGGCATCGTCGTCGCGCCGATCCAGGGTCAGGAACACCCGCAGGGTATTGCCGTCGCGCAAGCGGACCAGGCCCCGCTCGGTCAGCAGGCGGCGACCGTCCTCCGAGGTCCAGCCGAAGGCGCGGCCACTGCCGGCGAACTCATCGAGCGCCGCTGCGTCGCCCGTCGGCCCGCTGCTGAATAGCGCGGGCTGCCCGCGTTGCTCGTCGAGCAGCGCGGCGCTCAGGTTGTCGTGGCCCATCAGTTGGTCCTGCAGGGCATGGCCGCGCAAGGGCAGGGCGGCCAGGCCGGGGTCTGCGTCCAGCGCGTGACGCAGCTGCCCGAGCTTGTCTTCCAGCTCACGGTGGGCGCGCTGGTCCAATTGGTGGTCGAGGGCGAGGTAGGCCAGGGTGAGCAACAGGACCATCAGCACCGAACCCAGTACGCCGACCCACAGGCCGATGCGCAGCGACAGGCTGGCCGGCTTCATGCGCGCGCTTCCAGCACGTAGCCGACCCCGCGCAGGGTGTGGATCAGCTTGTCGGCGAAGGGGTCGTCGATCTTCGCCCGCAGGCGGCGGATGGTGACTTCCACCACGTTGGTATCGCAGTCGAAATTCATGTCCCAGACCAGCGAGATGATCTGTGTGCGCGAGAGTACCTCGCCGCTGCGGCTCATCAGCAGGTGCAGCAGGGCGAACTCCTTGCTGGTCAGGTCTATCCGGCGGCTGTCGCGGTAGGCGCGGTGGCGGCCGGGGTCAAGCTCCAGCCCGCCGATCTCCAGCACCTGGGGCTGGTCGATGCGTTCGCTGCGGCGCATCAGCGAGCGCACGCGGGCGAGCAGTTCGGGGAACTCGAAGGGCTTGAGCAGGTAGTCGTCGGCGCCCAGGTCGAAGCCTTTCACCCGTTCGGTGAGGCGCCCGCGGGCGGTGAGCATCATCACGCGGATATCGCTGTGCTGGCGCAGGCTGGCGAGTACGTCCCAGCCATCCATCTGCGGCAGGTTCACATCGAGGATGACCAGGTCGTAGGCGCACTGCCGGGCCAGGTGCAGGCCATCGACGCCGTTATCGGCGCGGTCGACCACATAGCCGCTTTCGCTCAGCCCCTGTTGCAGATAATCGGCCGTCTTGTGGTCGTCCTCGATGAGCAGGATTTTCATGAATAGTTACTCGGTAATTGCGTGAGAAATAATGCCAGGGACACAGGAAAGTTCGCCGAGCCCTGTAAAGCGCGCGCAGTCTAGAAGCTGTAGCGACTTCAGGGTCAATCGTGGCGGTGTTGTATTCGGCGTTATTCAGAAAACCGGGGAAGTTCTGCAGGTGACTGCTCTTGAAGGGTTTTCTGGGGAATGCAGGGCTGCCGGGAATTTCGCGAATTGTTTCCTGAAGTTACCTGGAAGAGGTGCGAGGCCTTTTTAAATACATACAACGAGAACTCCCCGGCTGACTAATTACATGTTTGTAATTATCCAGTCACCTTGTCGCTAGAGAGGCGCCCCTAGATTCGCCGATGGAAATGACGGCATGCCGTCGAAGTTGACTCCATTGTGCGAGGTTCGCCGTGTTTGCAAGACGTACTGGGTTCGTTCCATGGGCGGGGTTGCTCGCCTTGCTGCTCTGGCAGTCGCCTGCCTGGACGCAAAGCCGAGAGATCGGCATCGAGGAGGCACTGCTGGCTGCGGCCAATGGCAATCCCGAACTGTCCGCCAGCGCCCGTGAGATCGGCATCGCCCAGGGCTTGCGCGAGCAGGCCGGCCTGCTGCGCAACCCGACGCTGTCCTGGGAGCAGGAAGGCACCGAATCGCGCAACCGCACCACCACTGTGGGCATCAGCCAGCCGCTGGAGCTGGGCGGCAAGCGGGGCGCGCGGGTGGAACTCGCAGAGCGCGGCCAGGCCGTCGCTGCGCTGAGCCTGGAGGCCCGGCGCAACCAGCTACGCGGTGAGGTGATCGCAGCCTTCTTCACGGCCTTGCGCGCCCAGGAACGTGAACGGCTGGCACTGCAGTCCGTCGATCTGGCGCGGCGTGGAGTGGCCGCGGCTGACGGGCGTGTCCGCGCCGGCAAGGCTCCGCCCCTGGAGGCCGATCGCGCCCAGGTACAGCTGGCCGAAGTGCGCCTGGAGCAGGATCGCGCCCGCCGCGACCGCGCCGACGCCAACCAGGCGCTGGCCAGCCTGATGGGGCTTGCCTCGCCGGACTTCACCGGCGTGCGCAGCGAGACAGGCCGTTCACTGCCCGGCCTGCCCTCCAGCGAAGAGCTGTTGCGCCGTCTGGGCGACAGCGCAGAAATGCGCCTGGCGCAGAGTCGCATCGATGAAGGCGAAGCCGCCGTGCGCTTAGCGAAGACGCAGCGGATTCCCGACCTCGACGTCAGCCTGGGCAGCCAGGAGGCCATCGAGGACGGCAACCGCGACCGCATCGCGGCGATCGGCCTGAGCCTGCCCTTGCCGCTGTTCGACCGCAACCAGGGCAACATCCTCGCCGAGTCGCGCCGGGCCGACCAGGCTCGCGACCTGCGCAACGCCGTCGAGCTGCGCCTGCGCCAGGAGACCCAGCAGGCTTGGCAGCAGTGGAGCACCGCCCAGGGCGAGGTGAACGCCTTCCGCCAGACCATCCTGCCCACTGCCCAGACCGCCGTGGAAAGCGCCACTCGCGGTTTCGAGATGGGCAAGTTCGGCTTCCTCGAAGTACTCGACGCCCAACGCACCCTCATCACCGCGCGCGACCAGTACCTGCGCGCGCTGGCCCAGGTCAGCGATGCCTGGGGCCGCATCGAACGGGTCTACGGCGATGTCGGCGCGGCCCGCTAAGGCTCGCCGCGCCTGGCTCGCCCTGCTGCTGGTGACCCTGACGCCGTCTGCCGCTGCGCCGACCGTGGGCCTGCCGGTGCATTGGTGCGTCCACGACCTCTTCAGCACCCTCCATCACCTTGCGGTGCCAGCGCCACGGCGCGGCGCCGGCGGATATTTCCCGGAGCTTCCATGATCAACAAAACCCCTCTCGCCGCCGCCGTGCTGCTGGCCTCTGCGCTGGGCGTCAGCGCCTATGCCTGGATGGGCAGCGAACAGACCGGCGGCAACCACCTCGACGATGCGACCCACGCGGACGGAGAGCACCACAACAGCGCGGCGCCGACCCGTCATGCTGAAGCGGCGAGCCATGCCGACACTGAGCATCACGCCGCCCAGGAAGCCGAAACCGAAGAGCAAGGCCTGCATCTGAGCCCGGCACAGATCGAAGCTGCCGGTATCCAACTGGCCACGGCCGGCCCAAAGGCGCTGGACGAAGCATTCAGCCTGCCCGGGGAGATCGGCTTCGACCAGGACCGCACTGCCCATGTCGTACCGCGCACGCCGGGAGTCGTTGAGGCGGTGGCGGTTGAACTCGGGCAGAACGTGAAGAAGGGCGAGCTGCTGGCAGTGATCGCCAGCCAGCAGGTATCCGAGTTGCGCAGCGAGCTGGCCGCCGCCCAGCGCCGGGCGAGCCTGGCGAGCAAGACCTTCGAACGCGAACGCGAGCTGTGGCAGGAGAAGATCTCCGCCGAGCAGGATTATCTCCAGGCCCGCCAGGACCTGGAGGAAGCCCGCATCGCCCTGGCCAATGCGCAGCAGAAGACCAACGCTTTGAGCGGCGTGTCGGCCAGCGCCGGCGGCAATCGCTACGAGCTGCGGGCGCCGTTCGATGGCGTGGTGGTGGAGAAGCACCTGGTGCCCGGCGAAGTGGTCAGCGAGACCACGGCGGCGTTCACGCTGTCCGATCTGTCGCGGGTCTGGGCCAGCTTCAGTGTCGCGCCGCAGGACCTTGCGCGGGTTCAGGTGGGCAAGCCGGCACGGGTTGAAGCGGCGGACCTGGGCATGCAGGTCGACGGTCGCGTGAGTTACGTCGGCAACCTGCTCGGCGAGCAGACCCGCAGCGCGGTGGCCCGCGTGACCCTGGCCAATCCCGATGGCGCCTGGCGCCCGGGCCTGTTCGTCAACGTGCGGGTCAGCAGCTCGGCACGCCAGGTGCCGGTCGCGGTGCCGGAGCAGGCCGTCCAGGAGGTGGAGGGCCAGCCGAGCGTATTCGTGCGCAACGCCGAAGGCTTCGACCCGCGCCCGGTCAACCTTGGGCTGCGCAGCGCCGGCCAGGTAGAAGTGCTGGCGGGACTCTCGGCGGGTGATCAGGTGGCGGCCGAAGGCAGCTTCATTCTCAAGTCGGAGCTGGGCAAGAGCTCGGCGTCCCACGCTCACTGACGGGGCGCCAGCATGTTCGAACGCATCATTCGTTTCGCCATCGAGCAGCGCTACCTGGTGCTGCTCGCCGTCCTCGGCATGGCCGGCCTGGGTATCGCCAGCTACCAGAAGCTGCCCATCGACGCGGTGCCCGACATCACCAACGTGCAGGTGCAGGTCAACACTTCGGCGCCGGGCTTCACGCCGCTGGAGACCGAGCAGCGCATCACCTACCCGGTGGAAACCGCCATGGCCGGCTTGCCGGGCCTGCAGCAGACGCGCTCGATTTCGCGCTCGGGGCTGTCGCAGGTGACGGTGATCTTCAGGGACGGTACCGACCTGTTCTTCGCCCGCCAACTGGTCAACGAACGCCTGCAGCAGGCGCGCGAGCAACTCCCCGAGGGCGTCGAGTCGGCCATGGGGCCGATCTCCACCGGCCTGGGCGAGATCTTCCTGTGGACCATCGAGGCCGAGCCGGGCGCGCGCAAGGAGGACGGCAGCGAGTACACGCCGACCGACCTGCGGGTGATCCAGGACTGGGTGATAAAGCCGCAATTGCGCAACGTGCCGGGCGTGGCCGAGGTGAACACCATCGGCGGCTTCGCCAAGCAGTTCCAGGTTGCCCCGGATACCCGCCGGCTGGCCGCGTATCGGCTGACCCTGGCCGATGTGATCGCCGCGCTGGAGCGCAACAACGCCAACGTCGGCGCCGGCTACATCGAGCGCAACGGCGAGCAGCTGCTGGTGCGCGCGCCGGGGCAGGTGGGAAGCCTGCAGGACATCGCCAACATCGTCGTGGCCAATGTCGACGGCACGCCGATCCGCCTGCGCAATGTCGCCGAGGTCGACCTGGGCCGCGAGCTGCGCACCGGCGCCGCCACCGAGGATGGCCGCGAAGTGGTGCTCGGCACGGTGTTCATGCTGATCGGCGAAAATAGCCGCACCGTCGCCAAGGCCGCCGCGGCCAAGCTGGACGAGATCAACCGCACGCTGCCGGCCGGGGTCAAGGCGGTGACCGTCTATGACCGTACGCAACTGGTCGACAAGGCCATCGCCACGGTCAAGCGCAACCTCACCGAGGGCGCGATCCTGGTGGTGGCGGTACTCTTCCTGTTCCTGGGCAATATCCGCGCGGCGCTGATCACCGCCATGGTGATCCCGCTGGCGATGCTGTTCACCTTCACCGGCATGTTCAGCAACCGCATCAGCGCCAACCTGATGAGCCTCGGCGCGCTGGACTTCGGCATCATCGTCGATGGCGCCGTGGTGATAGTGGAGAACGCCATCCGCCGCCTGGCCCACGCACAGCAGCACCACGGCCGCCTGCTGACCCGCAGCGAGCGGATGCACGAAGTCTTCGCCGCGTCGAAGGAAGCGCGCCGCGCGCTGATCTACGGGCAATTGATCATCATGGTGGTGTACCTGCCGATCTTCGCCCTTACCGGCGTCGAGGGAAAAATGTTCCACCCCATGGCCTTCACCGTGGTGCTGGCGTTGCTGGGCGCGATGATCCTCTCGGTGACCTTCGTGCCGGCGGCCATCGCGCTGTTCATCAGCGGCAAGGTGAAGGAAGAGGAAAACCTGCTCATGCGTGGCGCGCGCCGCGCCTATGAACCGGTGCTGGACTGGGTGATGGCGCGGCGCGCGCTGGTGTTCTCCTGCGCCGCGGTGCTGGTGCTGCTCTCCGGCCTGCTGGCCAGCCGCATGGGCAGCGAGTTCGTGCCCAGCCTGGGCGAGGGCGACTTCGCCTTGCAATCGCTGCGCACGCCGGGCACCAGCCTGTCGCAATCGGTGGCCATGCAGGAGGCCCTGGAGCGCCAGGTGCTGGACAAGGTGCCGGAGGTGCAACGCATGTTCAGCCGCACCGGTACCGCGGAGATCGCCTCCGACCCGATGCCGCCGAACATCTCCGACGCCTACGTGATGTTGAAACCCAAGGAGCAGTGGCCCGATCCGAAGAAGAGCCGCGCGCAGCTGGAAGCGGAAATCCAGGAGGCCGCCAATGGCGTGCCGGGCAGCGCCTATGAACTGTCGCAACCGATCCAGCTGCGCTTCAACGAGTTGATTTCCGGGGTGCGCAGCGACGTGGCGGTGAAGGTCTTCGGCGACGACATGGAGGTCCTGAACCAGACCGCCGAGCAGATTGCCGGCGTGCTGCGCCAGGTGCAGGGCTCGTCCGAGGTGAAGGTCGAGCAGACCAGCGGCTTGCCGGTGCTCACCGTGAACATCGACCGCCAGCGTGCCGCGCGTTACGGGCTGAATGTCGGCGACATCCAGGACAACGTCTCCGTGGCCATCGGTGGTCGCGAGGCGGGTACGCTGTTCGAGGGCGACCGCCGCTTCGACCTGATCGTGCGCCTGCCGGAAAGCCTGCGCAGCGACATCGACGCCCTGTCGCGCATGCTCATCCCGGTGCCGGCCCCGGCCAATGCCACGGATTCGCGCATCGGCTTCATCACCCTGGGCGAAGTGGCACGCCTGGAACTGGTGCAGGGGCCGAACCAGGTCAGCCGCGAGAACGGCAAGCGCCTGGTGGTCGTGAGCGCCAACGTGCGCGGGCGGGATATCGGTTCGTTCGTCGCCGAGGCGAGCGGCAACATCGAGCAGCAGGTGAAGCTGCAGGCCGGCTACTGGACGACCTGGGGCGGCCAGTTCGAGCAGTTGCAGTCGGCGGCGCAGCGTTTGCAGATCGTGGTGCCGGTGGCGCTGCTGCTGGTGTTCACGTTGCTGCTGATGATGTTCAACAACGTGCGCGACGGGCTGGTGGTTTTCACCGGGATTCCCTTTGCCCTCACCGGTGGGGTGGTCGCGCTGTGGCTGCGGGATATTCCGCTGTCGATCTCGGCAGGCGTCGGTTTCATCGCGCTGTCCGGCGTGGCGGTACTCAATGGCCTGGTGATGATCTCCTTCATCCGCAGCCTGCGGGAGGAGGGGCGTGGCCTCGACGCGGCGATCCGCGAGGGGGCGCTGACCCGCTTGCGCCCGGTACTGATGACCGCGCTGGTGGCCTCGCTGGGCTTCGTGCCCATGGCCCTGGCCACCGGCACGGGTGCGGAAGTGCAGCGGCCGCTGGCGACTGTGGTGATCGGCGGCATCCTCTCATCGACCACGTTGACGCTGCTGGTGCTGCCGGCGTTGTATCGATGGATGCATCGGCGGGATGAGGATGCCCGGGTGCAGCGGGAGGGAGCTGGCCTCGGTCGCTAGCGAGTCGCCGCGAGGAACACTGCCGTGCGGCACAAGGTTCTGGAGGAACGGGCGGATGTACGGTCGGGAAATGCTCTGAACTATCCCGGCCGGGATGTTTCCATCGATGGAGCGTCCGCCACTCCGACGCTCTGTCCGGCAGAGGGGTGGCAGCGGCTCTGGCCGCCTGCCTGTGCCCCGAGCCACCAGCGTACAGGGGCAGGACTGTCCCGGGAGATGCAGCGTGAAAGAGGAAATTGTACCCGAGCCTCGGCCGGGGCCGATCGCCGAACACGACAAGCCGGGCGAAAGGCCGCCCAGGACACCGGTGCGCAAGGACGAGCCTGATCCTGCGCGTCCAGGCCCCGTGATCGAAGAGCCCCATGAGAAAAACGACCGCCCGGAGGACGACTCGAAAGAGCGGCGGTAACCGTGGCGGATGCCTGGTGTGGGCTCCTGAAAATGCCCGCCCCAGGCATCGCACGGATCAATCCCACTTTGTCGGCCCGCCAGCGGTCGGATGTCATTTCCAGCGCTGCCGCTCGCTCCTGGCCGTAGCAGTCGGAGACGTGCTTTCTTTCGGTACACAGACTTGTCCGCCTGTGCACCAGACTGCCGATGCGACTGGCAGTCTTCCAGCCTGTTCGCTGGCTATCCCGCCTATTCCTCGCTCCAAGCGGAACAACGAACTCCGCGCAGCAATTCCGGCCCATCTCTGGGCGATTGCTTCTATTGACCTCAGGCTAGGTTGAGGTTTTAGAGTCCGCCCCGAACCTTTGCGCGGTGGCGAATCCACCCCTGCGCAAAAGCACACTGGACAGGCAGGCGCTGGGGAGACGTTCGATGAACATCATGATTGTCGGCGCGAGCCGGGGGCTGGGCCGCGCGCTGGCCGAGGGTCTGGGACGGCCGGGCGATACCGTGGTGGGCGTGTCGCGCAGGCAGCCGGAGTCATTGGCGGCCGCTGAAGGCGTCCAGCTCGAGTGGATCGAAGCCGACCTGTCGGTCGCCGGAGAGGCCGCGTCAGCCATCGAAGCGCAGGCGCCTGCCGAGCTGGATGTATTGATCTGCAATGTCGGCATCTGGGAAGAGGAGGCCTTCAGCGAACGCTATTGCTTCCTCACCGATTCCGATGAGTCCATCGGCAGGCTGGTCGACGTGAACATCACCGCCACGCTGTTCCTGCTCAGGCGTCTGGTTCCCAGGCTGCTGGACTCGTCACGGCCGCAACTGATCCTGACCGGGTCGACATCCGGCTTGCGCCAGAGCGGACGTCCCGAGGTGGCCTTCGGTGCTTCGAAGTTTGCCCTCAATGGCATGGCCGATGCGTTGCGCGAGGGCTTCAGGGACAGAAGGCTGGCGGTGAGCGTGCTCCAGCTGGGTTACCTGAACACCGATGATCCGCTGACCACGCCCTTGGCGGATGCCGCTCGCCGAGGAGGAGGCCATCAGGTTCCAGTGCATGATGTGGTGCGAATGGTCGATGCGTTGTTGCAGCTTTCGGGAGCTTCGTTCGTCCGCGAGCTGATCCTGCCGGCGATTCGAGACGAGCGCTTCTGACATCGCACCTTCCAGGCTGCACGAAAAAAGGCGCCCTTGCGGGCGCCGAGGGTTCCTCTTCCTCCAAAGGGGCACGTGGAGCGCCAGGAAGCGGAGCAGTCTTGCGGGGGAAATCATCACCAGAAGCCTTGGGGGGCGGTGATGCCTTCCGTTATACCCAGGGGCGCCTAACGGCAGGCTGATGCGCAGCTGACAATTCCGTCATCCGCCCGCCAGGCGCCGGCCCTACAGCACGGCCAGCGGGTATTCGATGATCAGCCGCACTTCGTCCAGGTCCGATTCGAAGGCGGTGGCGCGAGTCGTTGCCTGGCGTACGCGCAGGGACAGGTCCTTGAGCTGGCCTTCCTGGAATACGTACTTGGCCTCGATGTCGCGCTCCCAGCGCTTCTGGTCGGTCAGCGGGTCGCCGTTGTCGTCCCGGCGCATGTACACGGCGTTGGCATTGGAATAGTCGGCGTCGGAACCGCGTGCGTAGCGGGTCATGAAGCTCAGGCCGGGCACGCCGTAGGTAGCCATGTCGAGGTCATAGCGGACCATCCAGGAGCGCTCCTTCGGCGAGTTGAAGTCGCTGTACTGGATGGAGTTGTCGAGGTAGATCGAGTCGGCCTGGCGCAGGTAGTCGAAGTCGTTGTTGCCGTTGTTGCGCTGGTGGCTGACGGCGATGCGGTGGGCGCCGAAGTGCAGCCCGGCGCTGGCGCTCCAGATATTGGTGTTGAACTCGCCGAGCAGCTCGCGCCCCTCGTCCTGCGACTTGTAGTAGTTGAAGCCGCCGAACAGCTCCACCGCCTCGCTGAGCGGGAAGTTCAGCGCGGTGCCGAAGTAGTACTGGTTCCAGGCGTCCTTCAGGCGGCTGCTGTAGAGGCTGACGCTGGCATTGTCATTGATCGCGTAGTCACCGCCGCCGTAGGCAAGCCAGGACGAATCCACCGGGCCGGCGTAGAAGGTGGCGAAGCCGTCGTCCATCTGCCGTGATTGCGGCTGGCTCATGGAGTGCAGGCGGCCACCCTGCAGGGTCAGGCCTTCGAGGCTGGTGTTCTGCAGGGTGAAACCACGGAAGGATTCGGGCAGCAGGCGCGAGTCGCCGTAGTGCACCACGGGTGTCTCCGGGAACACGTCGCCGACCTTCAGCACCGTGTCCCACAGGCGCACCTTGGCCGCGCCGCCGGCCTTGGAGTAGTCGCTTTCGGTGCGGCCGTCGTTGTCGGTGGGCAGCACATCCACCGAACTGCCGGCGCCGTTGCGACCGTCACCGGTATCGAGCTGGAAGCCTAGCATGGCGAAGGCGTCCACCCCGACGCCGACCGTGCCCTGGGTGAAGCCGGATTCGAACCTGCCGATGATCCCGTGCGCCCAGACTTCCGAGTAGCCGTTGCCGCGCGGCGGTACGGACTGGCCATGGCGGGCGTCGCGGTTGAAGTAGAGGTTGCGGTTGAGGATTTCCAGGCTGGCGCCTTCGATGAAGCCTTCGGGCTTCTCTTCGGTTTTCGCCGCGGCGAAGACGGTCGGCGAAGCGACCCCCAGTGCCAGCAGCGAAGCCGCCAGCGGGAACTTGTGTCGGTACTTTTGATGCGTGCGATACATGGATGTGCTCCCAAGGGCAGGGTGGTTTGGTTACCGCCTGCTGTTGTTGTTTTCGCCCAGGCGTGGCGAGGGCCACGGGCATCGTGTAGGAGCGTGGATAACGACCCGGTGAGCGGCGGATGACAAATCTGTCAGGTAGCGGCGGGGCAGCGCTGGCAGGCAAACCGATGTCGGAACCAGGCAATCGTTCCCGGCGGTCGATGCCTAGGGTGGCGAACCCTCACCGAAACGATCTGGAGCCGACATGTCCGATTTCATTACCGTGCTGCGCGACACCTGCCCGACGCCCGTGCTGGATGCCACCAGGTGGCAACGCATCGGCGGTGACCCGCACACCGTCAACCTCAACGCCTACCTGTCGGCGGACGGCAGCAAGATCATGGGCACCTGGATCTGCACCCCCGGCAAGTTCGAGGTGAACTACGAGAAGTGGGAGTACTGCCATTTCCTCGACGGCTACTGCGTCATCACCCCCGAGGGCGAGCAGCCGATCCATCTGCGCGCCGGCGATGTCTTCGTCATCGAGCCGGGCATGAAGGGCACCTGGGAAGTGGTGGAGACGGTTCGCAAGTACTTCGTCTTCGCCTGACCACGCGGGTATGAAAAAGGGAGCCGACAGGCTCCCTTTTTGCGTATTGGACGGCTCACTGCGGGCCGTCGCTGACCGACCAGCTGGTCGCCGATACATAGGGCGCCAGTGCCAGTTCGCCGACCAGGGCTTCCAGCAGACTGTCCTTGTCGCTGGGGGCCAATACCAGCGCGGCCACCTCCACTTCGCCGCCGGTCTTGCGCGCGTGGCTCTCCAGGCTTTGCAGGGCCAGGCCGTTGGCACTCAGGCGGCGTAGCAGGGTGGAACGCACCAGCGCTTCCTGGTGGGCCTCGGTGACGGCCTCGACCGTGTAGTAGCGCTCGCTGCTCGGTTCTATCTGCGCGTGACGCTGGATCCAGCGTGTCACCGAGGGCAGTGTCAGGTTGCACAGCACAATCAGCAGGGTGGCGACCAGCGCTGCCGCGAGGAAGCCGCTGCCGGCCAGCACGCCCACCGCCCCGGTGCACCAGATCGTCGCCGCGGTACTCAGGCCGCGCACGCTGAGGCCGTCGCGCATGATCACGCCGGCGCCGAGGAAGCCGATGCCGGTGACCACCTGTGCCGACATGCGCACCACCTGGTCCTCCGCGCCCATGAGGAAGGGCAGGGTGGCGAAGGTAGCGGCGCCGAGGGAGACCAGCCCGTGGGTGGCGACCCCGGTGAAGCGCTGACGCCACTGGCGCTCCATGCCGATCAGCGCGCCGAAGCAGAGCGCTGCGAAGAGGTCGAGGATGATGTCGAAGTACATGCCGTTGTGCTCCGCGCCGGCCTTGCGCCGGCGCCCGTGGGGAGGGTGCGTGCCCCCTGCGATGGTTGAAGATACGGCCAGTCTACCGGGCCGCGCAGTGTTGCAGGCTGATGTTGCGCAGGGTGGCAGCAGCCTGCAGAGCGAGGGCGCGCCTGGTTCCTGCTCGCGAATGCCGCTGCCGGCAACTCCGGCGTTGAGCGGTCCGCGAGCAAGCTCGCTCCCACAAATGCGCGGCGTGGCGGATGCGACCGGTTTGGGCGTTCGGGTGGGGAATGGGTAGAGTGGCGGTCCCTTTCACCGGAAGAGAGTTGGCAAGATGGTCACCTGTTACCTGCGCTACGTGCTGGACCCGTACAAGCTCAAGGAGTTCGAACATTACGGCCGGTTGTGGATTCCGCTGGTGGAACGCTTCGGCGGCCAGCACCACGGCTACTTCCTGCCCTCCGAAGGGGCCAGCAACATTGCCCTGGCGATGTTCACCTTCCCCAGCCTGGCCGACTACGAGCGCTACCGGCAGCAGTCCATGGACGATGCCGACTGCCAGGCCGCGTTCCGCTACGCCGAGGAAACTCGCTGCATCCTCAGCTACGAGCGGAGTTTCTTCCGGCCAGTGTTCGGCGGCTGATCAGTCTGCGAAATAGCTGTTCGCCATGCGTCGGCCTTGCCGGTGGAGCACCCTGTAGGAGCGGGCACGGAGTCATTCGGCCGGTATCCCGTGACTGGACTCATCGCGGACGAAGTCCGCTCCTACACGGGTATCAGGTTCGGTAGGAGCGGACTCTGTCCGCGATCGCCATCTGCCGGCAGAGGAGCAGCATCGTAGGGCGCATAACGCCGGAGGCGTTATCCGCCATGGCGGCGGATAACCCGTTCCGGGTTATGCGCCCTACGTGAAGCGGAACCAAGGTGGTGAATCAGCGCCGCGCCGTTACCTCGCCGCTCCAGCCACCGCCGAGGGCGCGGAACAGGTCCACCAGCGCAATCTGCCGCTGGGTGCTGGTCTCGATGTAGGCCGACTCGTTGACGAAGTTGCTGCGCTGCGCGTCGAGGTAGCGCAGGTGGCTGTCCACGCCGCCTTCATAGCGCGCCTTGGCCAGCTTCAGCGTCTCGTTGGTGGTGTTGGCCAGTGCGCGGCGTGCCGCTTCCTCGCGGCGCAGGGTGTCGGTCGCCGCGAGCGCGTCGGCGACTTCGCGGAACGCCGTCTGGATGGTCCCTTCGTAGGCGGCCACGGCGGAGTCCTTGCGCACCTTGGCCAGGTCGAGGTTGGCGCTGTTGCGCCCCGCGTCGAAGATCGGCAGCGACAGGGTCGGCACGAAACTCCACGAACGCGAGCCACCGTCGAACAACCCGGACATTTCCGCACTGGACGTACCGAAGCTGCCGGTCAGGCTGATGCGCGGGAAGAACGCCGCGCGGGCTGCGCCAATGTCGGCGTTGCGCGCCTTGAGCACGTGCTCGGCGGCGAGGATGTCCGGGCGCCGCTCGATCAGCTCCGAAGGCGTGCCGGGGGCGATGTCCTGGATCAGCATCGGTTTGTCCTGCGGCAGCTGCGGGATGCGCTTGGCCGCATCGGCGGTACCGAGCAGCAGCACCAGGGCATTGAGCGCCTGCTGTTTCTGCCGGGCATTGCTTTCCAGCTCGGCGCGCGACTGCTCGACCAGCCCCAGCGCTTCCTGGTAGTCCAGCGCGGTGGCCGCACCCGCCGAGCGCCGTTGGCTGATCAGGCCGAGCGAATCCTCGCGGCTGGCCAGGGTCTGCTCGGTGAGCTGCAGACGGCGCTGTGCACCGTCATAGGTGAGATAGGCCTGGCTGACCTCGGCGATCAGTGCGATGCGCGCGCTGCGGGCGGCTGCCTCGGTGGAGAGGTATTGCTCCAGCGCGGCGTCGGTCAGGCTCTTCACCCGGCCGAACAGGTCCAGCTCGTACTCGGGCAGTGCGAGGCCGACCTGATAGCTGCTGCTCACCGCCGAGCTACCGGTGTTGGACAGATCGCCCGGCAGCCGCTGGCGATTGCCGTTGGCCGCGGCGTTCAGCCCCGGCACGCGCTCCGAACGCTGGATGCGGTACTGCGCGCGGGCCTGTTCGATGTCCAGCAGGGTCTGGCGCAGCGAGCGGTTGTTGTCCAGGGCGACGCCCACCAGATTGCGCAGCTCGCTGTCGACGATGAAGGTCTGCCAGTCGAGGTTACTGGCGGCCTGGCCGGTCTTCGCGGCCGGGCTGTTCCAGCTCGACGCCACCGGTGCTTCGGGGCGTTCGTAGGTGGGCGCCATCGAGCAGCCGGCCAGGCTCAGCGCCAGCAGCAAGGCGCAGGCAGGTTTATGCAGGGCGGTCATTGCGCGACCTCCGACGGTTGTTGCGCAGGTTTAGGTTGGCGACGCAGCAGCGACAGCAGCCAGACGAAGCAGATGGGCACGAAGATCACCCCCAGCAGCGTGGCGCTGAGCATCCCGCCGATCACCCCGGTACCCAGGGCGCGCTGGCTCGCTGCGCCGGCGCCGCTGGCGACCACCAGCGGCACCACGCCGAGGATGAAGGCCATGGAGGTCATGATGATCGGGCGGAAGCGCAGGCGCGCGGCCTGGATGGCGGCGTCGCGCAGGCTGTGGCCCTGTTCCCAGAGCTCCTTGGCGAACTCGACGATGAGGATCGCGTTCTTCGCTGCGAGGCCGATGACGGTGATCAGGCCGACCTTGAAGTACACGTCGTTGGGCAGCCCGGTGACCGTGACCGCCAATACCGCGCCGAGGGCGCCGATGGGCACGATGAGCATCACCGACAGCGGGATCGCCCAGCTCTCGTAGAGCGCCACCAGCAGCAGGAACACTACGAGGATGGCGAGGGCGAACAGCTGGCTGGCCTGGCCGCTGGCTACCTTCTCCTGGTAGGACAGGCCAGTCCACTCGTAGCCGATGCCGGCCGGCAGCTCGGAGGCCAGGCGCTGCATCTCGGCCATGGCTTCGCCGGTACTCACACCGGGTGCGGCGTCGCCGGCGATACGGATCGACGGGTAACCGTTGTAGCGCGCCAGCTGCACCGGGCCTTCTTCCCAGCGGGTGCTGACGAAGGCGGACAGCGGCACCAGTTCGCCGCTGGCATTGGGCACGTAGAGCTTGAGCACGGCTTCCGGGGTCATCCGGTCGCCCTGTTCGGCCTGCACCACCACACGTTGCTGGCGGCCGGCGTTGGCGAAGTCGTTGATCACCGAGGAGCCGAAGGCAGTGGACAGCGCACTGCTGATGGACTCGAAGCTGACACCCAGGGTGCGTGCCTTCTCGCGGTCGATCTCGACGCGCAGCTGCGGCGCCTCGGCGAGACCTTCCATCATCGCGTAGAGGATCTTCGAGTTGCCGTTGGCCTGTCCGAGCAACTGGTCGCGGGCCGCCAGCAGTGCCTCGCGGCCGAGGCCGGCGCGGTCCTGCAGGCGCAGCGAGAAGCCACCGGAGTTGCCCAGGCCGTCGATCGGCGGCGGGGTCACGGCCATGATCGCGCCGTCGCTGATGCCGGCGAAACGCTCGTTCACCGCGGCGGTTTCCGCCTCGGCCGACTGCGACTTGTCGCGCACGGACCAGTCCTTCAGGGTCGGGAAGGCCAGCGCGGCGTTCTCGCCCATCCCGGAGAAGCTGAAGCCCATCACCAGGAAGGACGAGGCCACGGCTTCACGCGAAGCGAGGAACTTCTCCAGCTCCTGGCCGGTGACGTCGGCCCGCGCGCGGGTGGCGCCCGGCGGCAGCTGGATGTCGACGATCATGTAGCCCTGGTCTTCCACCGGCACGAAGGATTCCGGCAGGCGCAGGTAGCTGTAGCCGAGCAGGGCGAGGATGCCGGCGTAGATCAGCATGTAGCGCCCGGCGCGTTTCACCAGCGCGCTGTTGAGCCGCGTGTAGCGCTCGGTCAGGCGCGTGAAGCCACGGTTGAAGGCGCCGAAGAAGCCGCGCTTCTCGTGATGGCCTGCCGGGATCGGCTTGAGCAGCGTGGCGCACAGCGCCGGGGTGAAGGTCAGGGCGAGGAAGCCGGAGAACAGGATCGACACCGCCAGCGACAGGGAGAACTGCTGGTAGATGACACCCACCGAGCCGGCCATGAAGGCCAGTGGCAGGAACACCGCCGAGAGCACCAGGGTGATGCCGATGATCGCACCGGAGACCTGGCCCATCGCCTTGACCGTGGCCTTCGCCGGGGACAGGCCTTCCTCGGCCATGATCCGCTCGACGTTCTCCACCACGACGATGGCGTCGTCCACCAGGATGCCGATGGCCAGCACCATGCCGAACATGGTCATCATGTTCACCGAGAAGCCCAGCAGGTACATCATCGTCAGCGTGCCCAGCAGGCACACCGGCACGACGATGGCCGGGATCAGGGTGTAGCGCACGTTCTGCAGGAACAGGAACATCACGAGGAACACCAGCACCATGGCTTCGAGCAGGGTGTGGATGACCTTCTCGATGGCCACGTCGACGAAGCGCGAGGTGTCGTAGGGCACCGAGTACTCGACGTCGTCGGGGAAGTTCACCGACAGCTCGGCCAGGCGCTCCTTCACCAGGGCGGCGGTCTGCAGGGCGTTGGCGCCGGGGGAGAGCTGGATGGCGCCGGCCACGGTGGGCTTGCCGTCCAGACGGGCGGTGAAGTTGTAGCTTTCGCTGCCGACTTCCAGGCGAGCCACGTCGGCCAGCTTCACGCTGGAGCCGTCCGGATTGGCGCGCAGGACGATGCGGCCGAACTCCGCCGGGTCGTCCAGGGTGCCCTTCACGGCGAGGGTGGCGGTCAGCTCCTGCTCGGTGCTGCCGGGGGAGGCGCCGAAGCTGCCGGCCGGTACCTGCACGTTCTGCCCGCGAATGGCGTTGCCCACGTCATCGATGGAGAGGCCATAGCCGACCAGCTTCTGCGGGTCGATCCACACGCGCATGGCGGCTTCGGAGGAGAAGAACTGCAGCTTGCCGACGCCCTGGACGCGACGCAGCTCGTTGTTGATGTTGCGCGCGGCGTAGTCGCCCAGGGCGGTGGTATCGGTGCGCTGGGAGCCTTCCTTGTAATTCAGCGCGTAGATCAGCAGGAAGCCGGCGCTGGTCTGCTCGACCTCCAGCCCCTGCGTGAGTACGGCCTGGGGCATGCGTGCCTCGGCCTTCTTCAGGCGGTTCTGCACGTCCACCTGGGCCAGCTCGGGATTAGTGCCGGGCTGGAAGGTGACCACCACTTCGGCCATGCCGTTGGAGTTGCTGGTGGATTCGAAGTAGAGCAGGCCCTTGGCGCCGTTGAGCTCCTCCTCGATCACGCTGGTGACCGAGTCCACCAGCACCTGCGCCGAGGCGCCGGGGTAGGTGGCGGTGACAGTGATCTGCGGCGGCGCCACGCTGGGGTACTGCGCAACCGGCAGCAGCGGAATCGCCAGCAGGCCGGCCAGGGAAATGAACAGCGCCACCACCCACGCGAAGTTGGGGCGCTTGATGAAGAACAGTGACATGGGGAATTCCTCGCGACGATGCTCGCCTTACTGACGCGACGCCTGCTGTTGCTCAGGGGCGTGACGGGCCTCGACCTTGGCGCCGGGCTGCAGGCCGGTGAGGCCGCCGACTATCACCTGGTCGCCGCTGGCCAGGCCCTGGCTGATCTGCCAGCGCGCGCCCTGCATGGCGCCGGTCTGTACCTGGCGCGTCTCGACACGACTCTCGGCACCGATCACCAGCACGTGTGCGGTTCCATCGGTGGCACGCTGCACGGCGCGCTGCGGCACGAGGATGGCCTTGGCGTCGGTACCCTGGGGGGCGGTGACGCGCACGTACATGCCTGGCAGCAACAGACCGTCGGCGTTGTCGAACTTGCCGCGCAGCGAAACCTGGCCGGTGCCGCGGTCCACCGAGATGTCGGTGAACAGCAGTTCGCCCTTGCGTTCGTATTGCGTGCCTTCCACGCGCAGGCTCAGCGCCTGGCTCTGGCCAGCGGGGAGGTTGCCGCTCTTCAGCGCTTCACGCAGGCGCAGGGCATCGGCCACCGGCTGGGTGAAGTCGGCATAGATCGGGTCGAGTTGCTGGATGCGCGCCATCAGCGTGGCGTCACCCTGGCCGACCAGCGCCCCTTCGGTCGCCAGCGCGCGGCCGATACGCCCGGAGATCGGCGCCTTGACCGAGGCGTAGCCCAGGTTCAAGCGCGCGGTTTCCAGGTCGGCCTGGGCCGAGCGCACGGAGGCCTGGGCACTGCGCAGGTCGGCGGTGGCGGTGTCGAAGTCCTGCTGGCTGACCGCTTCGATCTTCACCAGCGGCTCGTAGCGTTTCACCCGTGCCTGGGCTTCCTGCTGCGCGGCCTGGGCGCGCGCCAGTTCGCCTTCGGCGCGGGACACAGCGGCCTTCAGCGGCGCCGGGTCGATCTGGAACAGCAGGTCACCGGCCTTGACGTCGGCGCCTTCCTCGAAGCGCTTCTGCATCACGATGCCCGCCACCCGCGCCCGCACCTCGGCGACGCGCATCGGCTCGATGCGTCCCGGCAACTCCGAGGTCAGGGTGAGGGGTTCGGTCGCGACCGCTACCACATCCACCGGGCGTGCCGTTTCGTCGGCCGCCTGAGGTTCGCCGGATTGTCCGCAACCCGCCAGCGCCAGCGCTGCCACCAACGCACTGATTGTCCCTACTGCACGCAACCTGCCCATGATTCACCCGGGTCTGTCTATCTGGAAAGGTGCGTATGATCCTTTTAAACTCAAAATGAGTCAATAATGTCTCATTTGCTTCCGTGGTGTATAAAATGTGTCATGACCTTTCAAAAGAGAGGTCTTTTTCTGCACAATGAGACGATCCGCCACCTGACACGAGGCCCCGAATGACTCTCTCCGCCCACGATGAACGTCTGCTCAAGGCGCTGGCCGTCGCCATCGTCGACCGCCCGCGGGCGACGCTCAAGGAGCTGGCGGAGTCGGCGGGGGTGAGCAAGGCCACGCTGCATCGCTTCTGCGGTACCCGCGACGGGCTGATGGAGATGCTCGAGGACTATGGCCATGTGGTGATCCGGCAGATCCTCGAGGCTTCGCAGCTGCAACAGGCAGAACCCCTGGAGGCGCTGCGCCAACTTATCGCAGAGCACCTTCGGCACCGCGACATGCTGAACTTCCTGCTGTTCCAGTACCGCGCCGAGAACCTCGACATGCAGGCGACGACCGAGCGCTGGGGCTACTACACCGAGGCGGTGGATGCCTTCTTCCTGCGCGGCCAGCAGAGCGGCAGGTTCCGCATCGACATCACCGCCGCCGTGTTCACCGAACTCTTCCTCTCCATGCTCTACGGCATGGTCGACGCCGAGCGCTATGGCCGCGCGGCCAGCTCCAGCTCCGCCCATGTGCTGGAGCAGCTGTTCCTCAACGGGGCGCTGGTCAAGACCCCTACCTGAACCTGCGGTGCAGGGAAGGGCGCGGGACTGGCGGGTGGCTGGGCAGGGCGGTTTTCCGTACCATTGCCGGCCCTTCGAAGTCCCCGTTCCGAGTAGCTAAATGAAACCCGCCCGCCTGCGTGCCGATGTCCTGGCCGGACTCACCACGTCCTTCGCGCTGGTGCCCGAGTGCATCGCCTTCGCCCTGGTCGCCCACCTCAACCCGCTGATGGGGCTGTACGGCGCCTTCATCCTCTGCACGCTCACAGCACTGTTCGGTGGCCGTCCCGGCATGGTTTCCGGCGCTGCCGGCTCGATGGCGGTGGTGATCGTTGCACTGGTGGTGCAGCACGGCGTGCAGTACCTGCTGGCCACGGTGTTGCTTGGTGGTGTGGTGATGATCCTGTTCGGCGTGCTGCGCCTGGGCAAACTGGTGCGCATGGTGCCGCACCCGGTGATGCTCGGCTTCGTCAACGGCCTGGCGATCGTCATCGCCATGGCGCAACTGGAGCATTTCAAGGACGGCGAGCACTGGCTCAGCGGCAACCCGCTGTATGTGATGCTGGGGCTGGTTGCACTGACCATGGCAGTGGTCTATCTGCTGCCGAAGCTGACCCGCACGGTGCCGCCGGCGCTGGTGGCGATCCTCGGCGTGGGTCTGCTGGTCTACCTGCTGGGCCTGCCGACCCGCACCCTGGGCGACATGGCGCACATCGCCGGCGGCCTGCCGCCGTTCGCGCTGCCGGACATCCCCTGGAACCTGGATACCCTGCGGATCATTGCGCCCTATGCCTTCCTGATGGCCATGGTCGGCATCCTGGAAACCCTGCTGACCCTCAACCTCACCGACGAGATCACCGAGAGCCGCGGCTTCCCGGACCGCGAGTGTGTGGCGCTGGGTGGCGCCAACATCGTTTCCGGTCTATTCGGCGGCATGGGCGGCTGCGCGATGATCGGCCAGACGGTGATCAACCTCAGCTCCGGTGGCCGTGGTCGGCTTTCCGGCGTTGTCGCCGGGGTGATGATCCTGCTGTTCGTGCTGTTCCTCTCACCCTTGATCGAGCGGATTCCGCTGGCGGCGCTGGTGGGCGTGATGTTCGTGGTGTCCCAGCAGACCTTCGCCTGGGCCTCGCTGCGGGTACTGAACAAGGTGCCGCTGAGCGATGTGCTGGTGATCATTGCGGTGACCGCCATCACTGTCGCCACCGATCTGGCCACCGCCGTGTTCTGCGGGATCATCCTGGCGGCACTGGATTTCGCCTGGAAGCATGCCCGCGAGCTGTACGCCGATGTGCACGAAGAAGCCGATGGCAGCAAGCTGTACCGCGTCCACGGCACGCTGTTCTTTGCCTCCACCACGCCCTTCCTCAACCAGTTCGACCCGGCGGGTGACCCGCAGCAGGTCACGCTGGACTGCGCGCACCTGAGCTTCGTCGACTACTCGGCCATCGCGGCGCTGATAACCTTGCGCGAGCGCTACGCCAAGGCTGGCAAGCACCTGCGCGTGGTGCACCTGTCCGAGCGCTGCAAGCAGTTGCTCAAGCGAGCCGGCGCGCAACACGCCTGAGTTTCGGCGCAGGATTTCATCCGCGATGCGGCCTGACGGCGATCGCGGACGGAGTCCGTTTCCACGCCACGTTCAACTGCCAGCAGGGTGCCTGAACCTGTAGGAGCGAGCTTGCTCGCGAACGCAGTATCCGGGGGCGCTGGAGCTGGGCGGTTCGCGAGCAAGCTCGCTCCTGCAAAAGCTACGCGGGTTCGCCGTTGAGCTCCTGCCAAACGCATTCGAGCGCATCCGCATCCAGCAGCAGTTGGCGCGCGGCGCAGCGGATGCGCCGGGCCTGTTCGTCGGTGACGTTGCAGGAGCACAGTTCGCGAAGCAGCTCGGCGGCGACCTCGTTGTTGAAGGATGTGGTGCGCACGGCGCGCAGGATCTGGTTGTCATGGATTTGCATGGCGCTCTCCCTCAGGGGCATGAATAAAAACAGCGAGGCGCCCGGAGGGGGCCTCGCCGGTCAGTGATCAATGTTCAGAATTTCACCTTGATACCCAGGATGCCTTCGTAGCTGCGGCCCTCACCATCGAAGGATTTCTGAATGCCGAGACCACCGGTCAGACTGGTACGGTCGTCGAGCTGGTAGTCCACCCCCAGGTTCAGTTCGCCCCAGGTGCCGTCCATGTCGGTGCCGAAGGGGATGTAGCCGTTGGCCGAGGAGAACTCGGTCTTGGCCTTGCCTTTGAACTCGTGCCAGACGCTCGGCCGTACCCAGGCGTTGGTGCGATGGATACGCCCCTTGTCATCCTCGCGGAACCAGTCCTTGTCGACCCGCACGCCCAGGCGGCCGGTGAGGGAGTCGACGTCCTCGAAGTGCACGTCGGCGGCGTCGTCGTGGCTGTCATCGAGTTTCAGCCGGCTGGCGATCAGCTGGGCCTGCGGCTCGAGGTGGAGGGTCTTGTCACGGTTGAGTTTGAACGGGTAGCCGCCTTCCAGCGATGCGGTGACGCCATGGCCGCGGCTCTTCAGGGAGTCGGCGTCGTTGGCGCGGGCCTGCATGTCGAAGCGGTTGAACTGCAGCACGCCGTCCAGGTACCAGCCTTTCGGGCCGAAGTGCGTCCAGTAGCCGCCGATGCCGTAGGAGCGCAGGGTGTCGTCGCCGGCGCCCTGGCCGTCGGTATGCTCTACATTGCCCTTGATGCGCCCGGCCTGCAGCGACAGACCGGCCTGGTTGGTGCTGCCGTCGCTGTCCTCGTTGCGGTAGAGGTCGGCGCCCACCTGGAAGGCCTGGATGCGGTAGTCGTAATCGGCGCCACCGGGCAGGCCGTCCTTGCCCTTCTGGTAGATCAGCCGGCCCCAGCCCAGGGACGGGCCGTAGGTATCGGTTGCTTCGCTGGGCAGAGGATCGGTGGCGTTGCGCCGTTCTTCTCCCACTCGCTCGTGCAGTGTGTCGACCAGGGCGCGGCTGTAGTTCAGTGCCATGGCGGGGAGGGCGCTGTACAGCGAGGTTTCCGCGCGGTAGTTGGGTACCTGCGGCGCAGGCGCAGGGGCCGGGTCGGTCGGTGCGTCGGGAGTGACGGGGGTGATGGGGTCGATGGGAGCGACCGGGTCGGCTGGATCGACAGGGGTGACGGGATCGACCGGATCAACTGGATCGACCGGAGCAGCATCCTTCGTCGAGCGCAGGTACCAGGCTTCGCCATTGCTGTCGTCGAGGCTGGCGCGGTGCAGCGTGTATTCGTACGGGCCGGCCTTGACCCGGTTGAGCAGGCGGAAAGCCTCGGCATCGGTGGTGCCGCCGTTCACCGCATCGACCACCTTGATGCCGTTGCCTTCGGTCAGCGCGCCGGGGCCGCCGGCGTTCTTGATCCGCAGGTTGCTTTCGCCGGTGGCCTGGCCGCCGTCGATCACCAGTTGGTCGGAGGGCGAGTCGTCCTTGTACAGGTAGGTGTTCAGCGCGAGGGTGCCGTTTGCGCCGTGGTAGTCATTGACGCTGAGCTGCTTGTAGCCGCCGTCGGCGCTGAAGTCGATCAGGCTGGCGTCGTTGCGCAGGCTGCTCAGGTTCGAATCGCCGGTGAGCTGCCACAGGCTGGTGTCACGCAGGGTCACGTCCGAGTGGCTGCCGGCCGCGGTTTTCGCCGTGCCGGTGACCAGGGAGGACGACAGGTCCAGTCGGGCGTCGCCAGCGGCGTCCTGGCTGGTGCCGATGCCTTGCCACTGGCCGGTACCCATGTCCGGAACGCTGCTGCCATCGCTGGCCACCGAGCGGTCCACGTTCAGCCACTGGCCACTGCCGCCGGCGAGGGAACGGCTGAGGGCGATATCGGCGACACCGGCGGTGGCGATGGTGGCGCCGTCGCGGTTGGACAGTGTGGCGCGGTCCATGCGGACCTGGCCCGGAAGCGCTTCGGTTCCCTGCACATAAAGCGCTGCGGATTGCGCACCCTGTACGGCCACCACGACGGATTCGGCGTCGACGCTGCCGCCCTGGCGGGCCACCACGCCGTGGCCGAAGTCGCCCTGGGTATTCACGCTGACGCCATCCAGGCGGGCGCTGGCAGTGTT
This sequence comes from Pseudomonas multiresinivorans, assembly GCF_012971725.1. Taxonomy (NCBI): domain Bacteria; kingdom Pseudomonadati; phylum Pseudomonadota; class Gammaproteobacteria; order Pseudomonadales; family Pseudomonadaceae; genus Pseudomonas; species Pseudomonas multiresinivorans. The sequence goes on along the minus strand of NZ_CP048833.1, from coordinate 3,663,088 downwards.
GTTGGCGAACACCCCCACGGCCTGTTCGCCCTGGGTGCTGACGGCGCTGTTGGTGGCGCTCAGCGCACCGCCGGATTCAGCCCGCAGGCCGTGGGAGCTGGCGCCCAGGGTGGAGATGCTGCTGTCGCTGAGGTCAAGCGTCGCGGTCTCGCTCTTGTACTGTCGGCTGACCATGGCGCCGGCGGCGTGGTCGCCGGAAGTCTGCACGGTGACGTGGCTGGCGGAGAGGCCGACCGTGCCGGGCTTGGCGGAGCCGATGCCGGCGTACAGCCCGACCGAGTACTGGCCTTCGGTTTTCACGCTCAGGTTGTCGAGGATCATGCTGCCGCCATCGTCCACGGCGGCGCCGTAGGCTTGCGAACCCTGGGTCAGCACGCTGGTGCCGTCGGCCACCAGCAGGGCGCCGGGATTGCGCGCGGCCAGGCCGTGAGGAAAGGTGAGGTTGCTGGCCACCGGCGAGCCGTTGCCGGTGGTGGTGACCGAGCCGCCATGCACGATCACCGTGGCACCCAGGTCGGCGACTATGCCCATGGCGTTGTCGTTGCCGTGGGTGGTCACGGTCAGGTTGTTGGCGGTGAGGGTCGAGCCCGGCGCGGCGCTGGAGGAGCTGCCGGCGGCCAGTGCCGTGGAGTAGTTGCCTTGGGTGGTGATGCTGCCGTTGCTGATGGTGGCGCCGGCGCCTTCGCGAATCTGCACGCCGTAACTGGTCTTGGGCGTGGTGTGCACATCGCTGCCGGTCATCTGCAGGCTCGATCCGGCGCCGTCTACCAGCACGCCCGGCGACCAGGGGCCGACGGCGCCGGCCGGCGCATCCACCGAGAGGCTGCTGGCATCGACTGTCGCCGTGGCTCCGCCGGTGATATTGAGGCCGATGGAGCGGTTGCCGTCCACGCTCACCGTGGAGTGGCTCAGGCTGCCGCTGGAACCCGCGCCCTCGATGGAGACCCCGTGGCCGTAGAGCAGGCCATGCACGTCCAGCGTGGCGTGATCGAGCGCCACGCTGCCGCCGCCCATGGCGCGCGCACCGGCGGTCGGGTTGGCGACGCTGCCGGAGCCGCTGATCCTGGCGCTGGAGTGGCTGAGCAGGACATGGCTGCCGCTGCCTTCGGCACGGGCGCCGCCGACGTTGGTACCCGAAATGTCGAGGGAGGAGCCGGTGGCGGTGATGGAGCTGCCGGACAAGGCGTGCAGCGCCGCGGTGGTAGTGGTGGTGGTGGCGCTGCCGGTGACCGCGATGTCCGCATTGCGCAAGGCGATCTGCGCACCGTCCTCGGCTCGTGCGGCGCTGGCGCTGCCGGCGGCGATATCGAGGCTGACGCCTTCGGCGTCGATCAGCGTGCCACTGCCCCCGGCGAGCAGGCCGTGGCTCAGGCTCAGGGATTTCTCGTCATCCACCGGGCTGGCGGAGGAGACTGCCGCCCCGCTGGTATGAATCTGCGTATCGCCAGTCAGGTGGACGGTCGCGCCATTGCGCGCCCAGACACCGACGGAGCCCTTGCCGGTCGTGGTGATCGATCCGCCGTCGAAATCGACCCGCGCAGCATCGGCCAGGACGCCGTGGCCGTTGCCGCCGGCAGTGGTGACGGCAGTGCCGCTGAGGTTGGCGGAGGATCCTCCGTCGACCCGCAGCCCGTAGGCCGAGCCGCCGCTGGTATCGATCGTGCCGCCGCTGGCGGTGAGCGAACTCGCGCCAGTAACCAGTACGCCGTGGGCGCCGCCGGTCGTGGTGCTGCGCACGCCCGTGGTGGTGACGGCGACGTCGTCCAGCCGTGCCTGCGCGCCATTCTCCAGGGTGACGCCGACGCCACCCCAGGACTGCGTGCCCACCGAGCCGCGGTGCATGTCCAACTGGCCGTTGGTGACCACGATCCCGCGATTGTTGTTGCCTTTGGCACCGCCGCCGATCAGTACCTGGGTGTCGCTCAGTTGCGCCGTACCATTGGCGTCGACGCGCACGCCAGTGAGGTCATTGGTGGTGATTGCCACGCTGGCAGCCGTTTTCGGGTCGAGAACGATGCTGCTATCGGTGATCGTCAGCGTATCCCCGGCACCGACCTGCGAACCGGTCTGGCCCTTGGCAGCCGCGGCCGTGGTGGCGGAGTTCTCGATGCGGCCCTGGCTGATGCTGACGGATCCGCTGGCCTTCACGCCCGTGGCGTTGGCGGCGAGAAGCCTGACCGTGGGCTCGGTATGGCTGCCCGTGGTGGCGATGCCGATGCCGCCGGTGGTGGTCACACTGATCGGCGGCGGCGCGCCAAGCAGGGCGCGGCTGGCAAAGGCGGCCGGAGCCTGCTGAACGGCTTGCAGGGCGATATCGAGGTACGAAGCTGGTGCGGGGTCGAACACCGCGCCGGCCTCGGAGGGCTGGTTGAGGTCGTCGGTATCGGCTTCGGTGACGCTGTCTTCGGCTTCCGCCTCGATCACCCGCAGGCTGAACAGGCTGGCCAGGATCAGGCTGATGGCCTGGGCCAGGTGCGAGCGGCGCAAATGCGAGAGGGAGGTTTCCGGCGTGGGTGAACGGCGAGCGGCGTGTGCGATTTTCATGATGCTTCTCCATAGCGAGGGGGCTATGGCGCAAGCATCGGGTCAGGCGGAGGTGCGCCCCATCGGGGGCGACTGATACTGCTGTAGTGGATGCACTAGAAGCGCGGACTTCCTTTCGGCAGCTTGAGCTGGATCAATGCCGCGATGGCAGCATCGGTTGCGCTGCCGATCCTCAGTTCTCCTCCAAGCAGGCGGCACAACCAGCGCGCGAGGTGGATGCGTGCCTGCTGTTCGATATCGATCAGCGACGGCTGGACGTCTTCGGCCTGTGCGGCCCGGAATACCAGTTGCCAGCGCAGTTCGCCGTGGGGCAGCGTGGTGCAGTCTGCGGTCAGTTCCAGCGGCGGCAGCCCGGCCTTCTCGAAGCTGCGGATCAGTACGTGGATCAGTCGCAGGTAGCGGTTCGGATCGATCCATCCCCAGGGCGCGTCGGCGCAGGGGTGCAGCTTGGGTCGCGGGTGCGCGGAGTCCAGCGCCCTTTGGGTCAGCTCGTTGAGGTTCTCCGATTGCGGAATGGTCAACACGGCGCCCTGTTCCAGTCGCGTCAGCTCCAGGAGCACTTCGATCTTGTCGCGCATCTTGCTCACGTGTGCGCTGGACTGGCTCAGGTTCGCATCCTTGGGATGCCTGGCGCGGCTCGCCGCCAGTAGCGCGTCGAGTGAGTCGAGCTCGACGAGCAGGTCCCGGCCCGACGTCGTCAGGAACCCCGTGCGGCTGGCGTACAGGGATTCGAGGTAGGTCTTGGATTCCTGCAGGCGCTCGACGTAACGCTCGTGTTCGGTGATGTCGACGGTTGAAAGCAGCACACCGATCAGCTTCCCTGACTCATCCTTCATCGGCACGCCGATCAATCGGATGATGCGCTGGTCCGCTCCGGCACGAGCATCGACAATCAGCGTGAAGGGCTCGCCCGAAGCGGTGCCCTTGAGAAACTCCCGGCGCGCTTGCTCGGTGTTCTGCGGGTTGATCTTGCCCAACGAGAAGATGGGGGTGCCCAGCAGTTCCGATTCGCTCTTGTCGTAGTACTCGGCGAACCGTGGATTGCAGGCCAGCAGGGTGCCGTCGACACTCCACAGGCTGACGGGATTGGGGAGGATGTCCAGTAGCTGGGCGAGCTGGTCCGGCGTATGGGGCTGCGCGCCGGGCGCACGGGCGAGGTCGCGGATCACGCCGTCGTCCAGCAGGCCGCGCTGCCTGGCTGCCTGCACCAGATCGATCAGCGACTCGGTCTGGGTCTTCTCCAGCAGGCGGGTCTTGTAGGTGCTGACCGTTCTATCGCTGATCGCCAGTTGTTCGGCGATGTCCTTGACCCGATAACCCTGGGCCAGATACTTCAGCACCGTCAGTTCGCGGGGGGTGATGCTCTCCGGTGAGATGCCTTGCTCGCTACCGTCGGCCAGCACGTCGGGCAATCGCGCAGGAAATACCTTGCGCCCGCTGAGCACCAGTTTCACCGCCTCGTCGAATTCCTCGGGCAGGTCGCCCTTGTGGACGAAGCCGGACGCGCCGGCTTGCAGGCATAGGCTGTGGTAGTAGGCGCCCGAGAGGTTGGTGAACACCAGTGTCTTCTGCCGCGCTGCCGCACTGCTGAAGCGCCGCAGCAGCTCCACGCCGCCCAGGCGCGGCAGGTCCAGGTCGAGGACCAGCAGGTCCGGGTGCAGGCGATGCACCAGCGCCAGGGCCTCGCGCCCGTCGCCAGTCTCGCCGACCACCTCATGCCCGGCCGCGACCAGCCGCTGGCGCAAGGCGGCGCGGGTGAAGGGTTGTGGATCGGCAATGAGGATTCGGCTCATTCGCTGGCTTCCTGCGCGGCGATAGGTTCGCTGCAAGGGTAGTCCGGCGATTCAGTTGGTGCAGGTCGCCGGTAACAGCAGGCCGATCTGCGCGGCCAGGTACAGCCCTGCGCCGAATATCAGGTGGGTCAGGACGCTGTGGATGCGAGCTTTGCCGGGATGGGCCGTTTTCGCGGCGGCGATACCCAGGCCGAACGCCGGTTGCATCACCAGGAAGGGCAGCAGGACAGTGGCCAGACCGAGCACCAGCGCCGGCAGCAGCGTTGGCGCGCACAGCCAGTCACGGCCGGCGGCGCCGATCAGCAGCACGGCGAACAGGATGCCGGTGAGGTAATGCACTAACCAGCCCAGCGCGCGCTCAGCGGTGATCGGCTCGGCCTTGCCGATGGCGGCGTGGCGGAACCGCCTGCGCGGCATGTGGCCGACCCAGCGGCCGACCAGCGCATAGTCCAGCGACGGCATGCCCAGCAGGCGCTTGCGCAGGATGCTCCAGCCGTCCATCAGCAGGGTGGCGCCGATGCCGATGGCGGCGATGTGCAGCGGGGTAACGGGGGAGTAGGGCATGCGGGGCTCCTTGAGCGAGTCGATGGAGCCCAGCATCCCGGTTCAAGTGGACTTGAGGTCAAGCCCCGCTGGCGCTGCGCCGGCTCAGATTCGAGCCGATCACATAGAACACCCCGCCGCCGACGATGAAGGCGCCGAGCATGACGAACACCCAGTGCGGGGCGAACAGCGCCAGGAAGTAGCCCACCAGGATCGGCCCGAAGGCGCCGCCGAGGTTGGCCAGGTTCTGCGTGCCGTAGTACACGCCGCGCAGGTGCGGCGGGGCGATACGGTCGATGAACATGTACTCGGCGGGGATCACGATGATCTCGCCCAGGGTGAACACCACCATCGCCAGTCCCCAGTGCCAGAGGCTGTGGGACAGACCAAAGCCGACGATGCCGAGTACGAACAGCCCCAGGCCGACGATCAGCCAGCGCTGCAGGTGCTCGTTGCCAATGCGCTTGCCCAGCAGGTACTGCAGGGCGATCACCGTCACCGCGTTCACCCCGAGCAGGGTCTGGATCACCTGGTAGGCGTACTCCGCCGTCCCGGTGGCCACCAGGTACTGCGAGAGGTAGGCGGAGAACTGGCCGAACACCACGGCGGTGAGCACGCCGCCGATGGTGAAGTACATCAGCCGCTGGTCCTTCGCCAGCACGCCCAGCACTGCCAGGAAGGATGGCGGCGAGACACTGGCGGCGGGGCGCATATGACGGTCGCCCAGGCGCGCGAAGGCCAGCAGGAACAGCGCGCCAAGGCTGGCCGAAATGATGAAGGGCAGGTGCGGGTTGCCCTGCGCGAGGTAGGCGCCGACGAAGGGGCCGATGGCGTAGGCGAGGTTGATCAGGGTGTAGCGGATGGAAAAGGCGCGGCCTTGTTCCTCCGCCGGCAGCAGGCGGCCGAAGAGGGTCTTCACCACCACGTCAGTGACCGAGTAGGCGAAGTTGAAGCCCAGCAGGAACAGGAAGAACAGCCATAGCTGGCTGGTCAGCAGCATGCCGGCGAAGGCGGCGACGAAGCAGGTGCCGAAGCCGAGGATCAGGCGAAAGCCGGGCATCCGGTCGATCAGGAAGCCGCCATAGAGGCTGAGCAGCGAGCCGCCGAACAATGCGCCACCCATGATCAGGCCGATGCGGCTAACCGGCAGGCCGAACTGGGTGGAGAGATAGATGACCAGGTAGGGCAGGGTGATGGCCCGGCCCATGGTCAGCAGGAATGTGCCGCCGAGCAGCAGGTTGACCTGTAGCGGATAACGCTTGAGCGCGGCGAGCATTCCATGCCTCGGTTGTCGATAGGAGCGGTTGGGCTCCCGATCCTATCAGCACCAGCTTGGTGCATGGCAAGCACCGGAGGCTCTGGCGAGCCCCCGGCGTGCCCGCTGGGTCAGCTGCTGCCGTGCTTGCCCTGGGCCTTCAGCTCGGCGACGGTCTTGCCGCCCACGCCCCAGCTGTCGGTGGCGATTTCCTGGATCACCACGTAGGTGGTGGACGGCGGCTTGCGCAGCACGCGCTCCAGCAGTTCGGTGACGCCTTCGATGAGCTGGCGGCGTTCGTCGGCGGTGACACCTTCGTCGGTGACCTGGATGTTCACGTAGGGCATTGCGATTCTCCGTTGTTGATCGAGGGGCGAGTTACCAGACGCCGGTGGTGGAGCCACCGTCGACGTTGAGGAGGGTGCCGCTGACGAAGGTCGAGTCGGTCAGGTAGAGCACGGCGTCGACGATATCCTGCGGGCTGCCGATCTGGCCACTGGGGGACAAACTGCGGAGGAAGGTGTGGGTGCCTTCGTCATTGGCGTGCAGCGGCGTCTCGATGATCCCCGGCGCCACGGCGTTGACCTGCACCTGGGAAGCCGCCAACTCCAGGGCCAGGCCGCGCACCGCGCTGTTCAGGCCGCCCTTGATCAGCACCGGCAGCAACGCCGGGACCTTCACGTTGGGCTGCATGGCGATGGATGCGGTGATGGTGACGATATGCCCGGAGCCATTGGCCGACATATGCCGGGCGGCCGCCTGGGATGGGTAGAAGAAGCCCATCAGGTTGGTGCCGACGATGGCGTTGACCTCTTCCTCGGTGTAATCGATGACGGGTTTGGGAATGAAGATGCCGGCGTTGTTGATCAGGATGTCCACACCGCCGAAGGCCTCGATGGCCTGGCCGAACAGGCGGCTGGCGGTTTCCGGCCGGGCAATGTCGCCGGCCACGGCGAGGAAGTTGTGCGGGTTGCCCAGCTTCGCCGCGGCTTCCTCCAGGCGCGCCTGGGTGCGGGCGTTGCCGACCACGTTGTAGCCGCGTTCCAGGTAGGCGCGGGCGATGGCGAAGCCGAGGCCGCTGGAGGCGCCGGTGACGATGACGGTCTTGCTCATGGTGGATTCTCCGAGAGTGGGGCGGGGCGGTGTGCCCGCGTCTTGGAGGCCAATCTAGGCTGCATTCGCTGCTTGAAAAATGAGGCTCATGGCATTTGAATTGATACCTCATGTAATCAATTGGACAGCACCATGACTCGCCACTTCGACGATCTGCAGCTGGGCAGCATCGAGCTGTTCTGTCTCGCTGCGGAAACCGGCAGCTTCACTGCCGCCGCCAACGAGGCGGGAATTACCCCGGCGGCGGTCAGCCGCTCGGTGGCGCGACTGGAGGAACGCCTGGGCGCGCGGCTGTTCGTGCGCACCACGCGGCAGATGCGCCTGACCGATGACGGCCGCAACTACTTCGAGCAATGCCGCCAGGCGCTGACCCAACTGGTGGACGCCGAGCGCGCTGTCAGCGGCGGCCAGAGCGTCGTGTCCGGGCGTTTGCGCATCAGCGTGCCCACGCCCTATGCGCACTACCGGCTGTTCCCGTTGCTGCCCGAGTTCCGCCGGCGTTTCCCGCATGTGCAGGTGGATGTGCATGTCAGCAACCGCAACATCGACTTCGCCAACGAGGGCTATGACCTGGCCATCCGTGGCCGCGACCCGGCGGATTCCACCCTGGTGGCGCGGCGCCTCGAAGACGCGGAGAACGTGATAGTCGCCACGCCCGAGTACCTGGCGCGCGCGGGTACGCCGCAGACGCCGGAGGAACTGGTTCATCACGAGTGCATCCAGTTCGAGTTGCCCAGTACCGGGCGGCGCGTGCCCTGGTCGTTCCGGGTCGACGGCCAGCCGGTCGAGATCGAGACGTCCGGCAGCCTCACGGTGCTGGAGGACTACCTGGCCACCGCCACCCTGGCCAAGTGCGGAGGCGGGCTGATGCAGGCCTATCGCTTCACCGTGCAGGAGGAACTGAAGCGCGGCGATCTGGTGGAAGTGCTGAAGGACTACGGCCAGACGACACGGCCATTCCTGCTGATCTACCCCCACGCGCGCCATATGCCGTCGCGGGTGCGGGCTTTCATCGAGTTCATGCTCGAGGCGCGCGCGTAGGAGCGGACTCTGTCCGCGATCGATTCATCACCTCTCCGACGGGGCGGGGAGCTGGGCGAAGCCATCGCGGACGGAGTCCGCTCCTACGCTGTACCCAACCACGGTGCGGCTTTTTGAAGGATGCGTCGGCATCGCGAAGGAGGCATGGGTAGGGTGAGATTTAAGATACAAACAATTCGCATTTACAGATAATTTACATCTGCATACACTTTGGCTCCCCGCCGGCGTCCCACCACGCTGGCATTCGCCAACCCGAGTCATTGCGCCGACAGAGCGCAAAACCTCGCACCAAGGATCCTTCAGCAGATGAAAGACGTAGCGTCGGGAGCGCTCCTGCTCGGTCTCTCCACCTTTGCTCTCTCCGCGGTCGCCGCCCCCGTGGCCATCGACCTGCCCAAGCAGCCCCTGGCTGTTTCCCTGGAGCAATTGCAGTCCGCAAGCGGAATGCGGATTTCCTATGATCGTGCCCAGGTCGCCAAGGTTGGCGCGCCGGCACTCAAGGGCAACATGGAGGCGGGCGAGGCGCTCGACCGTCTGCTGGCGGACAGCGGCCTGCAAGGCACGGTCGACGGCAACAGCGCGCAGGTCAGCGGCACCGTGCGCAGCAAGGCGGCGGGCAACGACAGCGTTGATCTGGGCGCGACCGAAATCGTCGGTGCCGCCAGCGTGGCGCCCGGCACCACCGAAGGCACCGGCTCCTACACTACTGGTGTGATGCAGACTTCCACCAAGCTGAACATGACCGTCCGCGAGACGCCGCAGTCGGTCAGCGTGGTGACCCGCCAGCAGATGGAAGACCAGAACATGCAGGATCTGGACGACGCGATCCGCGGCGTCACCGGCATGACCGTGCAGCAGTACGGCCCGGCGCGGGTGAGCTACGCCGCGCGCGGATTCGACGTCGACAACATCATGTACGACGGCCTGGCCACCAGCATTTCCACCTACACCCAGGACGTGATTTCCGCGGCGGACCTGGCGATTTTCGACCGTGTCGAAGTGGTGCGCGGCGCCACTGGCCTGATGCAGGGCGCCGGCAACCCGGCCGCCGCCGTCAACATGGTGCGCAAACGCCCGACCCAGGACTTCCACATGAGCCTGGAAGGCAGCGCCGGAACCTGGGACCGCTACCGCAGCCAGGTCGACGTTTCCGGCCCGCTGAACAGCGAAGGCACCCTGCGCGGCCGCGCGGTGGCCGCCTACGAGACCCGCGACAGCTTCCAGGACGTGGTCAGCGGCGAGCGCGGCGTGCTCTACGGCATCACCGAAGCCGATCTGAACCCGGACACCACCCTGACCCTGGGCGCGTCCTACCAGAACGACAACAAGAACGACAACTGGGTGGGCCTGCCGGCGCCGCTCGGCGGCCGCCACCTGGACCTCAAGCGCTCCGACTACTACGGCGCCGACTGGTCCTACTGGGATACCACCACCACCCACCTGTTCGGCGACGTGGTGCACCGCTTCGACAACGGCTGGCAGATGAAGGTCGCCGCCGACAAGCTGTGGGCGCGCATCGAGATGCTCGGCCTGTACAACAGCTGCTACTACACCGAAGGCTGCCCGACCATGATCCAGGGGCCGGGCCAGTACTCCTACACCGACGACCACCAGAGCTACGACGCCTTCGCCAACGGGCCGTTCCAGGCCTTCGGTCGCGAGCACGAGCTGGTGTTCGGCGGCAGCTACCGGGAAGAGCGCTTCGACGGCCACGGCGGCTGGGGCGACCTGTACTACAAGGATGGCTCGCCGGTCACGCCGTTCGACCCGACCAAATGGGACCCGTCCTCGGTGGCCAAGCCGGACATTGACATGAACCTGTGGGGCATGAAGCTCGACCAGGAGCAGAAGGGCGCCTACGTCACCACCCGCCTGAACGTCGCCGACCCGCTCAAGGTGATCCTCGGCGGCCGCCTGGACTGGTACGAGGCCGACCCGCACAACGAGACCGGCACCCAGAAGGTCACCCGCAATGTCACCCGTTACGCCGGCGTGGTCTATGATCTGAACGACGTGTACTCGGTCTATGCAAGCTACACCGACATCTTCAAGCCGCAGAGCAACTTCGACGCCAGCGGCAGCCTGCTCGACCCGATCACCGGCAAGAACTACGAGATCGGCCTGAAGGGCGAGCACTTCGGCGGCACCCTGAACACCCAGATCGCGCTATTCCAGATCGACCAGGAAAACCGCGCCACCGACGATACCAGCGGCCCCTCACCTTGCCCCAGTTCGCCAACCTCCATGTACTGCTCCCGCGCCTCGGGCAAGGTGCGCAGCCAGGGTGTGGACATGGAAGTGAGTGGCGCGCTGACCGAGAACTGGCAGGCCATGGTGGGTTACACCTACGTCGACGCCAAGTACAAGCACGACAGCAACGAGGACAATGTCGGCAAGCCCTTCGACCCGAGCAAGCCGCGCCACCTGTTCAAGCTCGCCACCAGCTACAACCTGCCGGGCGAACTGTACAAATGGCGCGTCGGCGGCAACCTCGTGACCCAGAGCCAGACCGAGGACACCAGCACCGGCTTCCAACAGGGCGGCTACACGGTGACCAACGCCATGCTCGGCTACAAGGTCAACGAGAACATCGACACCCGGGTGAACTTCAACAACATCTTCGACAAGTACTATTACAGCGGCATCAGCTTCGGCAACCTGAACTACGGCGAGCCGCGCAATCTGATGTTCACGGTGAAGTACTCGATGTGATCCGCCTGGCCGGATGAGCGACACGAAAAAGCCCCGCAGCGCGGGGCTTTTTCTTGCGGTTCATTCTACCGCCGGGGCCAATTGTCCTCGGTGCATCCGGTCGTTCGACTCTGCTTTTCGTAGGAGCGAGCTTGCTCGCGAACCGCCTGAAAACGGAGTAGCCCCTAACTCTGTTCGCGAGCAAGCTCGCTCCTACAGGTAAGGCTGGATCAGGTGCGCGCTTCGGCTCTTTCGAATAGCTCCAGCAGGTCCGTCAGCGTGCTCTCCAGATACTCACCCGCGCGGTAGGCCGGCTTGAGCGCATCGCCACCGGCCACCACTTCCAGCGGCCGTTCGATGAAACGCCCCACTGGCTGGAAATCGCTATCCAGCACCAGGACGACAGGAATCAGGATACGGTCCAGCGCCATGCGCTCGCGCAGATCGTCCTCGGCGCGGCCTTTGGTGATCACGGCCAGCTCCACACGCGGTTGCAGGCGCTGCAGATGGTCCATCACGGTGACGTTGATCTGGCAGTCCGGGCACCACATCTCGCCAGCGATCAGCAGGCGGTAGCGGCCTTCGATGGCCAGGATGCGGCGCAGGGTTTCGGCGCTGATCGAACCGGGCTCGGCCAGTTGCTGCTGGACCTTGCGCACGCCGGCGATCTCGTCGGGCAGGCCGTGGGCGACGAAGGCGTCGAAGCCTTCGCCGATGGCGAACAGTTCCTCATAGGAGGCCATGGGGATTTCCTTGAAACGGGTGATGGGCTCATCCCAGCAGAAATCCCCGTGGCCGGCAATCAGCTCTTGGCAGTCTGCGCCTTGGCTGCCGCCAGGTAGGGCGCCAGGCGCCGGCCCATTTCCTCGCCCAGGGCCTGCAGGCCGCTGAGCGGACGGACCATCACCTCGAACTCGACGATCTTGCCGGCTTCGTCGAAGCGGATCATGTCGATACCCTTGAGCTCCTTGCCGCTGACGGTGGCGCTGAATTCCAGCACGACGTTCAGGCCGTCGCCGGTGGCGAGTTCGCGGTGGTAGGTGAAGTTCTCGAACACTTGCAGCACGGTGTTGAGGATGGTCGAGACCACCGGCGCGCCGGGGTAGGGCGTGTGCGCCATGGGCGAGCGGAACACCGCGTTGGGCGCCAGCAGTTGCGGCAGGTTGGACAGGTTCTTGGCAGCTACCATCTGGTGCCAGCTGGCCAGGGAAGCGGCGGCCTGGGGATACAGGTTCAGTGCGGTCACGGGAATACCTCCGGAGGGTTCTTGTTGTTCGCTCAGGACGATACGGCCGGGTTGGCGAGTCGCTCAATGATCGGAAATGACAGAAGACTGATCCTGGCGCACAGCACCCTCAGTGCGTGGCCGGGTTGATCAGGTAGCTCATCAGCTGCGGATCGTCTCCTGGCTCGACGCTCTGCACCGGGCGCGGCAGGTCGGCGAACACGGCCTTCCAGAAAGCTGCCGCGACCTCGTCCTGGGCGTAGAAACGCACCAGCCAGGGGCCCGGGTTGCCCAGCAGCACCTGGTTGGCCAGGGCGCGGCCGATACCGAGGCGGCGGTACTTCTTCAGGACGAACAGGTCCGATAGCTCCAGCGCATCGATGCCGGGCAGCTCGCTGCCTTCCACCAGCAGGAAGCCGGCGATGAAGCCGTCGGCGAGGATCAGGTTGGCGCTCCACTCCGGCTCGCTCCAATAGCGCGCCAGGTGCTCTTCGTGGATGTAGAAGCGGCCGTCGACCTCCACGTCCTCGTCCTCCCAGTCCGATGACTCGTAGGCGTAGTACTGGTAGAGGTTGCGGATCAGGTCCTGGTGTTCGGGGCCGGCCTGCACCAGCTGGATGGAAAGATCGTTCATGTTCGGGAGGCTCGCGGCGAGTCGGAGGAGGGCGCGTGACCGCCATTGTCGCCCATTCCCATGGCAATTCCACTGGCGGGCGGGTTTGAACCGCGCAGCGGCGGGGTGCGATGATGCTGTCGCATTTCCCTTCGAGATTCCGCAGTGAGAACCGACAGCCGCCTCTCGCGCATGCTCCACGTGCTGCTGCACATGGCCCGCGACGACCAGCCCGTGACCTCCGAACGCATCGCCCGGATGCTCGGCACCAACCCGGCCGTGGTGCGGCGGACCATGGGCGGCCTGCGCGAGGCCGGCTACGTGCGCTCGGAGAAGGGCCACGGTGGCGGCTGGACGCTGGACTGCGACCTTGGCCAGGTGACGCTGCTGGACGTCTACCGCGCGGTGGGTAGCGAACGCCTGTTCGCCATGGGTTTCGACAACGCACACCCGGGCTGCCTGGTGGAAAAGGTGGTCAACGCCGCCTTGCAGGACGCCATGGAGCAGGCCACCGCCATCCTCTTGGAGCGCCTGGGCGCCGTGTCGCTGGCCGATCTCGCCGAGCGTTTCAGCACACTTTACCCGCAGGACCGCTGACCCTCCCTCGATGAACATCGCTCGATACCGAGCGTTGACCCTGTGTGTTCAATCACGATACTTTAAAAGTAACGAAAGAATCCGAACCCACCAGGAACCCTCCCATGATCGACCTTCTGAACTCGCCACTGGCCGGTGTGCTGTGGACCTGCCTGGCGCTGGCCATCGCCGCATCCGCCCTGTCCATGACCGTCACCCAGACCGAGCTCTTCGCACCCCTGCGCGCGCTGGCCTGGAAGGTCCACCCGCAGGTCGGCCACCTGTTCCAGTGCTTCTACTGCTTCAGTCACTGGGTGGTGATCGCCGGCACCCTGGTCTACCGTCCGGTAGTGATCGCCAGCGGTTGGGCGGCGGCCGACTGGCTGGTGGCGACCTTCTTCACCGTCGCCTTGACCGCTCTGTTCTGCGGCCTGCTGTTCAAGGTGTTCCTCACCGCCATGGCCAAGGCCGTCCGCGAGCGGGAACTGAAAAAGCTGTTCGCTTCCGAATGACGTTGAAAGGACTCGCCGTGAACCACTCCGAACTGATGGCCCCGTTCCACGATCCCGACGCCGCCGCGCGCTATGCGGAAAATCCGCCGCGCTTCGTCCCCGGCCTGTTCGACCTGCACCGCATGGCCGCCATCCTGCTGGCCGAGAATGCGCCGCCCGACGGCCACCTGCTGGTACTCGGCGCGGGCGGCGGCATGGAGCTGCGAGCCTTCGCCGAAGCCCAGCCGTCCTGGCGCTTCACAGGCGTCGACCCTTCCGCCGAGATGCTCGCGGTGGCCGCGCAGATGCTGGGGCCGCACGCACGCCGGGCCGAACTGCTGCAGGGCTATATCGATGACGCACCGCCTGGCCCGTTCGACGGTGGCGCCTGCCTGCTGACGCTGCACTTTCTGCCCGAGGCGGAGCGCTTGCGCACGCTGCGTGAGATCCACTCCCGGCTCAAGCCCGGCTCTGCCTTCGTCATGGCTCACCTGTGCGTACCGCAAGGCGCTGGCGAACGGGCGCGCTGGCTATCGCGCTATGCCGATTTCGCCGTCAGCTCGGGGATGGAACCGGCCAACGCCCAGCAGGCTCGCAGCGCCGTGGACGCGCACCTGAACATCCTCACTCCCGAGCAGGACGAAGCGCTGCTCTGGGAAGCCGGCTTCAGCCGCATCGAGGCCTTCTATGTCGGCTTCGCCTTCCGCGGCTGGGTCGCGCTCGCCTGAGCGCCCTTGCAAGAGCTGTGTCTGCTAGATTGGCGTCCCGTTTCGCCGGACGCCAATCGATGCAGATTCCTTCCTCCCACGTCATTCACCAGACTGAGCACTGGCTGCTCAACCACCATCTGGCGTCCGCCTTGCCGGGTTACCTGATGCTCGGTTCGAAGCAGCCGGCGGACTCGCTGGCCGACCTGCCGGAAGCCGCGCTGGCTGAAATGGGCGGGTTGATGGCGAAGGTCCAGCGCATCCTCGAGCAGACGCTGCAACCCAAATGGCTGTACATCGGCCGCTTCGGTCATTCGCCGGGCTTCCCGATCCACTTCCATTTCATCCCGGTGTACGCCTGGGTGGAGGAGCTGTTCTGGGCCGATGAGCGCTATCGCACGCTGAGCCAGTTCGCCCATATCGAGGATGCCGCCACCCAGACCGACGGCGCCGAGCTGACCCTGTTCGTCTGGCGCGAGTTCGGCGAGGCGCCCGTACCCCCAGCAGTGCAGGGGCCGTCGATCGGGCAGGTGATCGAGTTGCTACGCAGCCGCTTCATCCAGGCCCAGTGATGCCAGCAGCCAGTCATGGAACAGCTGCGCGGCCGGCGACAGCTCTCGATGGCGCAGCGACACCAGGTATTCGCCGCGCTCGGTGACCATGGCCAGGTCGGTCACCCGTTGCATCTCGCCGCTGGCCACGGCTTCGTCGGCCATGAAGCCCCAGGCCAGGCCGATGCCCATGCCCTGCTGCACGGCGCGGTAGGCGAGGGTGAGCTGGTTGAACACCGGGTCGCTTTCCGCTGGCTGGTAATCCTTGCCGAAGTGGCCGAACCAATCGTGCCAGTCCAGGCAGCTCCAGGCCGAGGTATCCAGTTGCACCAGCGGCGCGGCGGCAAGCTGGTCGAGGCTGGTGATACGCGAGGCGTCGAAGTCCGGGCGGGCGACCGGATAGACCACTTCCGGCAGCACGAAGCGGCTGTCCAGCGTGGTCCAGTCGCCCGCGCCGTAGAGGATGCCCAGGTCGAAATCCACCAGGCTGGCTTCGTCCATCTCGTTGATCGCGTGCACGTGCACGGCAATGCCGGGATGCGCCTTGTTGAACTCGATCAGCCTGGGAAACAGCCAGAACTGCGCCATGGCGTGGGTCGCCAGTACCGACACGGCGTTGCTCTGGTGCACGTTGCGGATGCGCCGCACGCTGTGTTGCAGGCGCTCCAGCAGCATGTCCACGGTGCTCAGCAACTCCGCGCCGGCAGCGGTGAGGGTGACGCCACGCGGTTTGCGTTCGAACAGCGGCACCTTGAGGCTGCTCTCCAGCGCCCGCATCTGCTTGCTCACCGCGCTCTGCGTGAGGAACAGCTCAGTGGCGGCCTGGGTGAAGCTGCCGCAGCGGCCAACGGCCTCGAAGGTGATGAGGGTTTCCAGGGGCGGCAGGGTGCGTAGATATCGGCTGATGACGGGGCTCCGGTGAAAGCGTCAGGCATTCCTCCGGGGAATGCCTCGGTGCGGATTTATCCTTGGTCAGAAGCTAGCACAGCCGCTACCGTGGCGGCACTTTCTAGGCATTCATTGCAGTATCGAGGTCGTTGGAGATGAAACGCGGGGTGGTCTACGCAGGCATGGCAGGCGCAATCTGGGGCGGAGTGATCCTGGCGCCGTCGCTGGTGCCGGAATTCAACCCGCTGCTGATCAGCTCCGTGCGTTTCGCGCTGTATGGCGCCATCTCGTTGCTGGTCGCCTTGCCGGTGGCCCTCGGCCTGCTGCGCCGGGTCAGCCGCGAAGACCTTTCGATGCTGATGCGCCTGTCGCTGGCCGGCAACCTGCTGTACTTCGCGCTGCTCTCGGCGGCGGTGCAGTTCGCCGGAGTGGCGGCGGCCTCGCTGATCAACGGCATCATGCCGCTGGCGATCGCCTACCAGAGCCGTTCGGAACATGATTCGCTGCCGCTGTCGCGAATGAAGCTGCCGCTGGCGCTGGTGGCCCTGGGCATCCTCTGCATCAACCTCGACCCTTCGGCGCTGATGGCCGCCGGGAGTACGCCGGGCGAGCGCATTCTCGGCATCGTCTGCGGTTTCTGTGGCGTGGCCTGCTGGTCCTGGTACGCCAGCGCCAACGCGCGTTACCTGAAGGCCAGCCACTTCAACAGTCACGAATGGTCGACGCTGATCGGCGTGGTGACGGGCGTGATGGCCGTGATACTGGCGGGCGTTGGCGTGCTGATTGCGCCGCAGGCAGTGCCGAGTGGCGTTGCCGCGGAGCGCTGGATGGCGTTCCTCTGGGTGTCGCTGTTCCTCGCCGTGTTTGGTTCCTGGGTCGCCAATGGCCTGTGGAACGCGGCGACGCGCCGCCTGCCGATGAGCCTGGGCGGGCAGCTGATCGTCTTCGAGACGTTGTTCGCCTGCGCCTATGCGTACATCAACGAGCAGCGGTTGCCCGGTCCGGTGGAAGCGCTGGCGATTGTCCTGCTCACCGTTGGCGTGCTCTGGGCCATCGGCCTGCACCGCGCGCCGGCGCAGGTTCCGGCTCGTGCCATGGAGTCCTGAGTCAGGCTTTCGGCGCGCCTTCCAGTCGCGGGCTCCAGTCTTCCACCGCGCCGTTCTCCAGGCGCCGCGACAGGGTGCGGCGCCAGTTCGGCGGGAGCGGCAGTTCCAGGCATTCGCGCAGGACATCGGCATCCACGCGCTTGTCGAACAGTACGGCGGAGAGCCGTTGCAGCGACCAGTCGGGATACGGACGCTCGACCACTTCCAGTGTCGCACCCGCAGCGACGGAGCCTTCCTCCAGTACCCGGTAGTACCAGCCGGTACGTCCCGACTCCTGCACCCGCAGGGCCATTTGCACCACGTCGAAGCGGTCGTTGAGCTTCCAGCAGGGCATGCGCCCCTGCGACACCTCCAGCAACGCCGTGCCGGCGCGTATGCGGTCGCCCAGGCAGAGATCACGCTCGGTCCAGCCTGTGCTGCTGAAGTTCTCGCCAAATGCGCCGGGCTGGCTCAGCAGCGGGTGTTCACCTAGTTCGGCAGACCAGTCGGCGTAGTGCTCGCGGGGGTAGTGGTGAATGGCCTTTTCCACCCCGCCGTGCACACGCAGATCACCTTGTTCGTCGCTTTCCAGGCCCAGCCTGGTCACCCTCAGTGCCGCCTGGCGCGGCAGCTTGGCAATGGCGCTGCGCGAGCCTGGCCGGGTGAAAGGCACGGCGCGACCAGTGAGAAGGGCATCGAGGCGGATGGAGGGCAGGTTCATCGCGGAACACTCCTGGTGAAGCGGGTGAATATGGTATCGATCAAAAACTACCTGGACAAAATCTGCCAGATCGGTAGGCTCTGTCAATGTTTCGATTCGATACCAGAATTTATTCAAGTCCGATTCTTCATCGAGAGATTTCCATGCAGAAGTACCGTCTGATCATTCAGCGCCATGGCCAGTTGCTCGGCCATTTCGATTCCGACCTGCCGTGGGCGAAGGAGGCCGTGAGCAGCATTGCCGGTTGTCTGGGCGATCTGGGTTATGGCCTGGAACTGCTGGTGGCCGACAGCGAGCGCCGCCTGTTGGAGAGTTCTCCCGAAGGCATCAAGGTGCTGAGCAGCGAGCCGCTGTATCGACCCCTGGCGCTGGACAAACTGTAGGAGCGAGCTTGCTCGCGAACCGCTTGACGCCCGAGTCGTCGGGAAAACTGTTCGCGAGCAAGCTCGCTCCTACAAGATCAGAAGCTCCCGTCAGCCGAGCTTCTGCGCCAGTTCGCCGATGAACTGCCGCAGCCACTCGTGGTGCGGCTTGTTGTGGCGGGCGATGTCCCAGACCATGAAACAGCGGAAAGAGGGCACCGGGAACGGCACCGGGCTGACACTCAGGTCGGTCATTGCCGCGTAGCTTTCGGCCGCGAAGCTGGGGATGGTGGCGATCACCTCGCTGCTCATCAGCGTCGTCAGTGCGCCACTGAAGTGCGTGAAAGAGGCGGTCACGCGCCGCGCGTAGCCTGCCGCTTCGAACATGTCATCGATGAAGCCGCGCCTGCCGTCGTAGGACACCCGCACGTGGTTGGCGGCGAAGTATTCCTCCAGGGCAATCGGCTCGTCCGCCGCACGGCCCCGGGAGCGGAACAGGCAGGCGTAGGACGAGGAGAACAGCACCTGCGACGAATAGCTGGTGTTGAAGTCCTTGGGTTCGCTGCAGATCACCAGGTCCATGTCCGGGTCCTGCAGGGACTGCTTCCACAGCGAGCTGTTGCTCTGGTGGAAGGCGAAGCTCACACCCAATCCTTCTGCGGCTGCGGCATTGACGATGCGCGGGGCGAGGTAGGCCTCGATGTCGTCGGACAGGCCGATGTTGAACACGTAGCTGGAGTCGCGCGGCGAGAAATCCGGCTCGGCGCCCAGCACCCCGGAAATCGACGTCAACGCCTCGGCGATCTTCGGTGCCAGCTCCATCGCCTTGCGCGTGGGCTGCATGCCGGAGGCCGTGCGGATGAACAGCTCATCGCCGAAGTGCTCGCGCAGCCGGCGCAGGGCCGAGCTCACCGCGCCCTGGGTCACGTGCAACATGGCCGAGGCGCGAGTGGCGCTGCGCTCGGTCATCAGGCAGTGGAAGGTCAGCAGCAGGTTCAGGTCGATCCGCGCGATATTACGTATGTTAATCCGGCTCATATTTCCTAATCGTTTGCCCTGCGGTCGTGGGGCTTCCTAGTCTGGCGTCCACACAAACATAACAAGGGATGGAGAGTCCTGTGGACGCGATTTCGCAAAGCGTGGGTGCTAGCAGTATCCATACCAGCAAAGGGCAGTCGGATATCCGCAAGCGGGCCATCGCGGTCGGCATCGGCAACTTCATGGAGTGGTTCGACTTCGCCATCTACGGCTACTTCGCCGCCGTGATCGGCATGCTGTTCTTCCCCTCCAGCGCGCCGGGCGTGTCGCTGCTGTCATCGCTGGCAGTATTCGCCGTCGGCTTTCTCTCGCGGCCTTTCGGCGCGCTGATCCTCGGCCCTGTCGGCGACCGCTTCGGCCGCCGCGCGGTGCTGATCATCACCGTCTTCGGCATGGGCGTGTGCACCACCATCATCGGCTTGTTGCCCTCCTATGAGGCAATCGGCATCGCCGCGCCGATCCTGCTGATCGCCATGCGCTTCATCCAGGGCATGATGGTCGGCGGCGAGTGGTCGAGCGCCGGCATCTACATCGTCGAGAGCGCGCCGTCGAACCGCCGCGCCACCGCCGCCAGCGTGATCACCGGCACGGCGGGGCTGGCCTTCCTGTTCGGCACCTTCACCGCGGCGAGCATTTCCTCGGCGCTGGACGATGCGCAACTGGCGGCCTGGGGTTGGCGCCTGCCGTTCGTGGCGTCCATCGTGATGACCGGTATCGCCGTGTTCATCCGCCGCAAGCTGGGCGATACGCCGGTCTACGAGGAAATGGTGCGCCAGCGTGATTCGCACCAGGTCCACGCGCCGAGCAAGGCCGTGCGCCGTCGCGCGTTCATCACTACCTTCGCCTTCTCCGCGCTGTTTGGCGTCTCGCTGTACTACTTCATCACCTACGCCAACAACCACCTGGTCAGCACCGTCGGCCTGCCGCGCAGCAGTGCGCTGTGGCTGTGCAGCATCGCGCTGGTGGTCTACGTCATCGTCAACCCGCTGATCGGTCGCCTCAGCGACAGCATCGGCCGGCGCAAGCTGCTGCTCGGCGCAGCCGCCGCTCTGACGGTGCTCGCCTATCCGATCTTCCTGCTGCTCAACACCGGCAATCCGCTGGCGATCCTGGTCGGGCTCACGGTGATGGGCGTGCTGGTGGCGATCACCGCGGTAATGGACGTGGTGTTGCTGGTGGAAGTCTTCCCGGCCTCGATCCGTTCCACTGGCGCGGCGCTCGGCCACAACCTGGCGCTCGCGATTCTCGCCGGCCCCGGCCCCTTCATCGCCGCCGCGCTGATCCGCCAGACCGGCGACGCGAATCTGCCCGCGGCCTATCTCGCGGTGGTCTCCCTGGCGTGCCTGCTGGTGCTGTGGAAGACCCTGCCGGAAACCCGCGACAACGACATCAGCCGCTTCTAGTCCCTTTTCACCAGCAGTCAGGAGTCCCCATGACCCGTGTAGCAATCATCCAGGCCGCCTCTGTTCCCTACGAACCCATGGCCAGCGTCGAGAAGGCCGGCGGCATCCTGCGCCGCGTGGCGGAGCAGGGCGCCAGGCTGGCGGTCTTCCCCGAGGCGTACATCGGCGGCTATCCCAAGGGCGCCAGCTTCGGCAGCGTGATCGGCAACCGCAGCGGCGCCGGGCGCGAGTTGTACCAGCGCTACGTGGAAGGCGCCGTGGCGCTGGACGGTCCCGAGCTGGCGGCGCTGGCCGAGATCGTCGAACAGACCGGCGTGATCACCGTGGTCGGCATCATCGAGCGCTTTGGTCGCACCCTGTATTGCACCGCCGTGACGCTGGTGCCGGGGCGTGGGATCGCCGGCTACCACCGCAAGCTCATGCCGACGGGCCAGGAACGGTTGGTGTGGGGCTTCGGCGACGGTTCGACGATCGAGCCGGTGAACAGCGAGATCGGCGTGCTGGGCAGCGTCATCTGCTGGGAGAACTACATGCCGGCGCTGCGCCAGGCCATGTACGCCCAGGGCGTGGAGCTGTATTGCGCACCGACCGCCGATGATCGGCCGTCCTGGGCCAGCTCCATGCAGCACATCGCCCTGGAGGGGCGAGTGTTCGTGCTCTCCGCATGCCAGGCGATCCGCCTGGGCGAGTATCCGCAGCAGCACCGCGAGGCGTTCGGCCTGGACTTCAAGGACGACGAATACGTGATGCGCGGCGGCAGCATGATCGTCAGCCCGCTGGGCGAGGTGCTGGCCGGGCCGGTGTTCGACTGCGAGACCGAGCTCTATGCCGACCTCGACATGGGCCAGCTCAACCAGGGCAACCTCGATTTCGACGTGTGCGGCCACTACGCGCGGCCGGACGTGTTCGAGCTGAAGGTGAATACCGCGCCTTTGCGCCCGGTCACTTTCGAGGGTTGACCGCCAATGCCCGGTGCCACCCGGCACCGGGCTTTCTCTGCGTCAGCGCCCGACCCGTTGCTGCAGGTGTGCCGGATAGCGCTCGCCGACGATCTCGATCTGCCGCAGCGCGGCTTCGATGGCAGCAAGGTCGGTGGAGTCCAGTGCCAGCGTGGCCGCGCCGAGGTTTTCCTCCAGGCGATGCAGCTTGGTGGTGCCGGGAATCGGCACGATCCAGGGTTGCTGGGCCAACAGCCAGGCAATGGCAATCTGCGCGCGGGTTGCGCCCTTGCTGTCGGCGATGCGGCCGAGCACCTCGATCAGCCCGGCATTGGCCTTGCGGTTCTCTTCCGAGAAGCGAGGGACGATGTTGCGGAAGTCGTTGGCCGCAAACTGCGTGCGCTCGTCAATGGCGCCAGTGAGGAAGCCCTTGCCCAGCGGGCTGAAGGGCACGAAGCCGATGCCCAGTTCGGCCAGCAGCGGGAGGATTTCCTTCTCCGGTTCGCGCCACCACAGCGAGTACTCGCTCTGCAGCGCCGCCACCGGCTGTACCGCGTGGGCGCGGCGGATGGATTGCGGGCCGGCTTCGGAGAGGCCGAAGTGCTTGATCTTGCCCTCGCGGATCAGCTCGCCGACGGCGCCGGCCACGTCTTCCATGGGCACGTTCGGATCGACGCGGTGCTGGTAGAACAGGTCGATACGGTCGGTCTTCAGGCGCTTGAGCGATGCCTCCGCCATGGCGCGGATGTTCTCTGGGCGGCTGTCCAGGCCCAGGCCGACGTCACCGCTCGCGAAGCCGAACTTGGTGGCGATCACCACTTCGTCACGGACCGGTGCCAGGGCCTCGCCCAGCAGCTCTTCGTTGGCGAAGGGGCCGTAGGCCTCGGCGGTGTCGAAAAAGGTCACGCCGCTGTCGAAGGCACGGCGTAACAAACGGATGCCATCGTAGCGATCGACCGCCGGGCCATAGCCGTAGCTCAGGCCCATGCAGCCCAGGCCCAGTGCCGATACCTGCAGGCCGCTGCGGCCCAGTGTGCGCTTGTCCATCGAGGTCTCTCCAATCGAAAGTCAGTCCTGAAGCGGGAAGGGCAGAATTGCCCGGCGAAACGTCTGGAATGGACTTTACTCAAGGACTTTCAGCGTGATTAGACGGCTGGAAGCGCATTCGCCTATGAGTGTGGCTCATGGATTATGCCGGGTCATTCATGAGAGTCCTTCATAGGTCCAAACGCGTTTCCCCACTTAATCGATGGCGCGCGGCGACCTAGCATGGTTCGCCTATCGAACAGCAAAGTGGAGTACCCCATGAGCGAACCAGCTTCTACCGCCCACAAGGCTTTCGGCGACATCGCCCCGGCGCTGGCCGACTACACCGACCGCGTGCTGTTCGGCGATGTCTGGCAACGCCCGGGCCTCTCGCCGCGTGACCGCAGCCTGGTCACCGTGGCCAGCCTGGTGGCGCGCTATCAGGCCAACGAACTGCATTTCCACCTGGGCAAGGCGCTGGACAACGGCCTGACCCGCGAGGAGCTGATCGAGGCCATCACCCACCTGGCTTTCTATTCCGGCTGGCCCACGGCCTCCACCGCACTGGGCGTCGCCCGCCGTGTATTTGCCGAGCGCGATGCCGCCTGAGGAGTACTGCATGGAATACCGTTACCTGGGCCGCAGCGCCCTGAAAGTCTCACCCCTGTGCCTGGGCGCCATGATGTTCGGCGGCGAGACCGACGAGCCGACCTCGCGGCGCATCATCGACAAGGCTCTGGAGCAGGGCGTCAACTTCATCGATACCGCCGACGTCTACCACAAGGGCCGTTCCGAAGAAGTGGTCGGCCGCGCGGTCGCCGCGCGCCGGGATGACTGGGTGATCGCCAGCAAGTTCGGCAATGCCCTGGGCGATGGCCCGAACCAGCGTGGCCAGTCGCGCAAGTGGATCTACCAGTCGGTGGAGGACAGCCTGCGGCGCCTGGGCACCGACTACCTGGACATTCTCTACTTCCACCGCACCGACGTCGCCGCGCCGCTGGAAGAGGGCCTGCGCGCGGTGGGCGAGCTGATCCGCCAGGGCAAGGTGCGCTACTACGGCCTGTCCAACTTCCGCGGCTGGCGCATCGCCGAGGTGGTACGCCTGGCCGACCAGTTGGGGATGGACCGGCCGATCTGCAGCGAGCCGCTGTACAACCTGGTGGACCGCACCGCCGAGGTCGAGCAACTGCCCGTCGCCGGCCACTTCGGCATCGGCGTGGTGCCCTACAGCCCATTGGCCCGCGGCATACTCACCGGCAAGTACCGGCCCGGTGCCGAACCGCCAGTGGACTCCCGCGTTGGCCGTGGCGACAAACGCATTCACCAGACCGAGTGGCGTCCCGAATCCCTGCAGATCGCCCAGCGTATCGCCGAGCACGCGGTGGCCCGCGGTACCACGCCGGCCGCGTTCGCTCTGGCCTGGGTGCTGAACAACCCCTTGGTCAGCTCGATCATCGCCGGGCCGCGAACCGAGGAGCACTGGGACGGCTATCTGCCGGCGCTGGACCTGCAACTGACCGCCGAAGACGAGGCACTGGTGGACAGCCTGGTGCCGCCCGGCCACGCCTCCACTCCCGGCTACAGCGATCCTGCCTATCCCGTCGAAGGCCGTCCGGCCCGTTGAATAACCTTGAGGAGCAATGCCGATGAAGACCCTTGGATATGCTGCGCAGAACCCGCAGGACCCGCTCGCTCCCTTTACCTTCGAACGCCGCTCGCTGCGCGATAACGATGTGGCGATGGACGTCCTCTACTGCGGCGTCTGCCACTCCGACCTGCACCAGGCCCGCAACGACTGGGGCTTCAGCCGTTACCCGATGGTGCCGGGCCACGAGATCGTCGGCCGGGTCAGCGCCGTCGGCTCGAAAGTCACGCGCTACCAGGTCGGCGACGCCGTGGCGGTGGGCTGCATGGTGGATTCCTGCCAGGTGTGCGACCAGTGCCGCAAGGGCGAGGAACAGCTGTGCCGCGAAGGCAATACCCAGACCTACAACGACCGTGACCGCGTGACCCGCGAGGCGACCCAGGGCGGCTACTCCAAGCAGCTTGTGGTGCGCGAGGAATTTGTCCTGCGCGTGCCGGACGGCCTGGACCTTAGCAAGGCCGCGCCGCTGCTGTGCGCCGGCATCACCACCTATTCGCCGCTGCGCACCTGGAACGTCGGGCCGGGCAGCCGCGTGGGCGTGGTCGGTCTCGGCGGGCTGGGACACATGGCGGTGAAGCTGGCGGTCGGCCTGGGCGCCAGCGTCACCGTGCTCAGCCGCACCGCGGACAAGCGCCAGGATGCCCTGGACCTGGGTGCGGATGCGCTGCTGGCGTCCTCCGACGCCGATGCGATGAAGGCCGCCGCCAACGGCTTCGACCTGATCATCGACACCGTGCCGGTGAAGCATGATCTCAAGCCCTACCTGCCGCTGCTGGACGTCGACGGTACCCTGGTGCTGGTCGGCCAGGTCGGTCCGGTGGACGAGATCAGCACCGTGCCGTTGCTGCTGGGACGTCGGCGCATCGCCGGCTCGCCCATCGGCGGCATTGCCGAAACCCAGGAGATGCTCGATTTCTGCGCCAGGAAGAACATCCTGCCGGAGTGCGAGATGATCCGCATGGACGAGATCAATCACGCCTACGAGCGCATGGAGCGCTCCGACGTGCGCTACCGCTTCGTCATTGATCTCGCGACGTTGGCCTGAGGCGCTGCGCCGGTCGCGTTTGGCGGCCGGCGCTCATTGCCGGTGGCGCAGTGCTTCTACCAGCACCGAGAAGGCGCGGGACTTCTGCCGCCGGCTCGGGTAGTAGAGGTGGTAGCCGGGGAAGATCGGGCACCAGTCTTCCAGTACCTTCGCCAGGCGCCCGGCGGCGACATGCTCGGTAACCATGTCGTCGGGGAGATAGGCCAGGCCGAAGCCATCCAGGGCAGCGCGCAGAATGTGCGGGCTGCTGTTGAAGGTCAGTTGCCCCTCGACGCGGGCCTTCACCTCGTGACCGTCCTTGCTGAATTCCCAGGCCATCAGCCCGCCGTAAGTCGGTAGCCGCAGGTTCAGGCAATCATGCCCGGCGAGCGCCGGCACATCGGCTGGTTGGCCCTTGCGCGCGAGATAGCCGGGGCTCGCCACAACCGCCATGCGCAGGTCCGGGGCGATGCGCACGGCAATCATGTCCTTGGCCACCTGGTCGCCCAGGCGCACGCCGGCATCGAAGCGCTCCGCGGCGATGTCGGTCAGGCCGTAGTCGATGCTGACCTCGACCTTGATGTCGGGGTAGTCCGGCAGCACTTGCGACAGCTTCGGCCAGAGCACGGTACTGGCCGCGTGTTCGGCGGCGGTGATGCGCAGGGTGCCGACCGGCTTGTCGCGGAAGTCACTGAGGGCCGCCAGTTCCGCCTCGATCTCCTCGAAGCGCGGAGCCAGGGTAGTGAGCAGTCGCTCACCGGCTTCGGTGGGGGAGACGCTGCGCGTGGTCCGGCTGAGCAGGCGCAGGCCCAGGCGGGTTTCCAGCGCGCGGATGGTGTGGCTCAGCGCCGACTGGGAGACGCCCAGCTGCGCCGCCGCCTTGGTGAAGCTGCCTTCGCGCGCCACGGTGACGAAGGCGATCAGGTCGTTGAAGTTTTCCCTTGGCATCTCGGCTCCGCGGCATCGGGCGCGGCAGGGGGCCGCGCCCGATGCAGTGTATCCGAGTCGCCTGGTTGCCTGCTGCGCCTACAGCGTGACCACCACCTTGCCGAACTGCTGGTTGGACTCCAGGTAGCGGTAGGCCTTGACAATCTGGTCGAAGGCGAAGGTGCGGGCGATTACCGGGCGCAGCGAGCCATCGGCAAGGCCGGCGAGAATGTAATCCTTGGCCCCCTGCAGGCGCAGGGGATCTTCCAGCACTTCGTAGACCCGATAGCCGCGCAGGACCAGCGAGCGGCTGAGTACCTCGAAGAGCGGGAAGGGCGTGGGCTCGGGGCTCAGGCCGCCGTACTCGATGAGGATGCCGCCTTCGGCCATGGCTGCGGTCAGCGGTTCGAAGATCGGGCCGCCCACCGGGTCGAACACGACCCGTACACCGGCCTTGCCGGAGATATCGAGCAGGCGCGAGCGCAGGTTCTCCTCCTCGCTGGCGATGACCTCGGCGGCACCGGCCTGCAGCAGGGCTTCGCGTTTGGCTGAAGTACGGGTGACCGCGATGGGCACCGCGCCTGCGCGGCGGGCGATCTGGATGGCGGCCAGGCCGACGCTGCTCGACGCGGCGGTGATGGCGACGAAGTCTCCCTCGCGCAGCCCGGCTACCTGGACCAGCGCGCCATAGGCGGTGAGGTACTGCATCCAGGTGGCCGCGGCGTCGCTCCAGGCCTGCCCCGGCGGATTCTTCACCACGCGAGCTTGCGGGACCACCAGGCGCTCGGCGTGGGTCGGGTCCTGCTGCATCGAGGTCGGCGGCAGGACGCTTACCGCGTCGCCCGGCGCGAACCCGCGCACCGCGCTGCCCACGGCCTCGATCACGCCCGTGGCTTCCAGCCCGAGCCCGGAGGGGAACTGCGGGCTCTCGATGTAGCGATCAGTACGCAGCAGCGCTTCGGCGCGGTTCAGCCCCAGGGCTTTGACCCGGATGCTGATTTCGTTCACGCCGGGTTGGCGAACCTCCACCGGCTCGATGCGCAGGACCTCCGGGCCGCCGAACTGGTGGAAACGCACGGCGCGGGTCTTGATGCTTTCCATGTGATGCTCCCATACGTAATTGATTTGACGTAAAGCGACTATCAGCCATGGGTTTCGCGCAATAAATGGCGTATAGAAAGGGTCAGTCGAAATCAGGAGTTTCGAATGGATCGTCTGACCAGCATGGAAGTCTTCGTCCGCGCGGTGGACCTCGGGTCCTTCGCCGCGGCGGCGGATGCCCTGGAAATGTCCGCTCCGATGGTGGGCAAGCATGTGCGCTTTCTCGAAGAACGCCTGGGCGCCCAGTTGCTGGTGCGCAGCACGCGCCGGCAGAGCCTGACCGAGGCGGGGCGAATCTACTACGAGCGCTGTCGCGCGCTGCTGGCCGATGCCGAGGCGGCGGACATCCTCGCCGCCGGGGAGGTGGCCGAGCCGCGCGGCAGGCTGCGGGTGGCCATGCCGGTGCATTTCGGCCGGCGCTGCGTGGCGCCGCTCCTGCTGGAGCTGGCGCAGCGCTACCCGCAACTGGAGCTGGACCTGCGCTTCAGCGACCGTCTGACGGACCTGGCGGAAGAACAGATCGACCTGGCGATCCGCACCGGCGAGCCGCAGCCCAGGGACGGCATCATCGCGCGCCGCATCGGCCGGCAGCGCATGGTGGTCTGCGCTGCGCCAGCCTATCTGGCGGTACATGGGCGGCCGGAGGGCATCGCGGAGCTGGCGGCCCACCGTCTGCTGGTCTACCACCGCTCCGGGCGGATCAATCCCTGGCTGTTCCCCCGCGAGGGGCAGGCGCCGGAGGAGTTCGCGCCGAGCTCCCGGTTGCGCTTCGACGACCTGGCCGCTATCGCCGACGCGGCGGTACGCGGCATGGGGCTGGCATGGCTGCCTTACTGGCTGGTACGCGAAGTCATCGCGGAGGGGGCGCTGGAGGAGTTGCTGCCAGGGCGGCCGGGTTTCCTCTACGACGTGCACGCGACGTGGCTGCAGACCACTCAGTTGCCGCGCAAGGTGCGCCTGGCGATCGATGCGCTGATCGAAGTGATACCCGGCCTGGTCATGCCGGCAGGGCAGGAATAGGGCGGCCCTGGAGACCGCCCGGCGGCGTCATCTGCCCGTCGTGAGTTGCAGGACGCGGTCGCGGCCGCCTTCGGCGAGCAGGTAGCCGCCCTTGCCGTCCGGCACGATGGATTGCGGGGCCTTGAGGAACGACAGGATGGTGCGCGGTTCCGCCTTGCCGTCCCACAGCAGCAGGCGGGCGCGGTGGGTGGAGTCTTCGCTGATCCATAGGCCGCGGGCGTCGCACATCAGGAAGGTCGGCTGGTTCAGGCCCGAGAGCAGGATGGGGTCCTTGCCGTCATCGCTGAACTGGTGCACCACGCCTTTCTTCTTCTCGGTGTAGAGCAGTTTGCCGTCGGTGCAGCGGGTGACGGATTCGGTCTCCTGCAGCTTGTCGCGCAGCACGGTCAGCTCGCCGTCGCTCCAGCGGTAGCGCAGCAGACGGCCATCCTCGCGGCGGTCCTCGATGGCGTAGAGATTCTCGCCGTCGTCCCACAGGCCCTGTACCGACTGGCCCATGAACAGGTCCGAGATCTTGCCATCCCTGAGCAGTTGCACCGGCCTGCCGTCGGACTCCTGGCTGAACACCCAGCCGCCCTGTGCGGCGATCATGCCGTCAGGCTTGGATAACCCGTCGACCATGATCCGGCGCTGGCCGTCGGCGGCGATGCGCAGGATGTTGCCCTTGTCCTTCTTCAGCTCCTGGCTGACCAGCAGGCCGCCATCGGCAAGTGGTACCAGCGATGCGGCCTTCTGCACGTTCTGGTGCAGAACCGTGACGGACCAGCCCTCGGCTGCCTGCACGGGGTAGAAATCCTGCCAGGCGAAGAAGGCAAGGGCGGCGGCGATGACGAAACTGGCGCCGGTCAGGGCCAGGCGGAACAGCGGGCGACGGGACGGACGCGCGGAAGTCTGGGACATGTATCGGCTGCCAATACAGAGGTGGGCGGCGCTGGGGGTGGTCCTTGTGGTTGTGTGCCTTCCTGGCATCCAGCGTGCGGGCCGGCATGGTAACCAGACAGTTCATCGACGGGCTAGGGCGAAAAGCAGTGATGCTCGTCACGTCGCTGAAGAGGCTGACGCAGGAGCAAGTGTCGTTTGGCCGACACTATTGGAACGAATGTGCAGCGAAAGGGTGGCTATCGCTGGTGTAATTGCGGCTGTTTGCCGCGTTTGTGTCTATTTGCCGGCCACGCGGGAGAACTGGGAAGACGGTTTGATGGCCAATGGCCTACAATTCCCGTGTCCTTTGCTGAGGACAATCCAGACGGCTGTTGCGGACAGGAAGTCCGCAACAGCCGTTTTCTTTTCTGCGCTTTATTGCGCCGGACGCATCGCCGGAACCGCTTCCAGCTTCTGCAGCCGCAGCGGCGCACCGCGCAGGAAGGTGCTGATCTGGCTGGCATCCATCGGCTTGCCGAACAGATGGCCCTGCGCGCAATCGCATTCCAGCTGCTGCAACTGGCGAAGCTGGACGGCATTCTCCACGCCTTCGGCGATCACCTTCAGCCCCAGCTCGCGGCCCAGTGCCAGCGCATTGCGCAGCACGATCAGGCGGCGCGGGTCGCCATTGTTCACGTCGGCCACCAGGTGGCGGTCGAGTTTCATCTCGGTGAAGGGCAGCTCCATCAGGCGCTGCAGGGTGGAGTGTCCGCAACCGAAGTCATCGATGGCCAGGCCGCAACCCAGCAGGCGCAGGCGCAGCACGTTCTCCAGGCTCAGCGGCGGAGCATGCAGTGGCGAGGATTCGGTCAGCTCGAAGGTGATCCGCTGGGGCTCGATCTCCAGCCCGCGCAGATTCCTCTCCACGGTGGCGGCAAAGTCGATCTGGGCGATCTGCTCGGCTTCCAGGTTGAAGGACAGCTTCAGCTCGTTGCTGCCCAGTGCGCGCAGCGCTTCGACGGCCTGGGTCATCAGCTCGAAGAGCATGCCGTCGAGCTTGCCGGCGCGACGCAGGGCGGGCAGGAATTCAGCGGGCAGCAGCACCTCGCCGTCTTCCAGTTGCCAGCGTGCGAGCACTTCGAATCCATAGACCTGGGCCGTGGCGACGTTGACCTTGGGTTGCAGGTAGGCGCGCAATTTCCCCCGCGCCGGCAGGCCTGATGGTTCGCCATCGTCCGCCGCGCCGTTCTCCGCCAGCGGCAGGCCGAGCTGGCCGCTCGCTGGCTGGAAGTCGCTGAGCAGCGCGCGCAGGCGCTCCAGAGTGGCGGCGTCGTTGCCCAGCCAGAAAACTTTCATGCCCTGCAATTGCAGGAGGTGCGAGAGGGCGCTCCAGGTGCCCGGGGCCATTTCCCCGCTGACCACCACGCCATGGGCCAGGCGCTCGCGGGCAACCGTCTGAAGGAATTCCAGACGGGCCACCGGATCGATGCGCACATCGCAGATCAGCAGGTGGACGCCCCCCTGGGTGCGCAGCCGATCCAGTGCGAATGCATTGTTGGAAACTTCGGACAGAAAGCTGTAGCCCAGATGGTGCAGAGCGGTGACGGCGGTCGAACGGTGCAGGCCGGAAGCCTGGAGTACCAGCGCGGAGAGCGGAGGCATGGATTTTTCTCACGGAAGATTGGCCCTGTGCATTCTCAAGAACGCCGCCCTCGATGTGAGGCGGAGGATTCCAGTTCTTCTGTCAGGGAAATCCCATCGGAACTGCTTCCGGTTTGTCAGCTCCTTCCGTATCCCTTGCGGAAGCGGTTGATCGCCACGGCCAATGCCACGATCGACAGGCGCTGCCAAGCAGCACCGACGTCGAGGGGCGATGCCCACCGGTAGCTCCTCGTCCCCCGATCATGGCGGCCACCGGCAGGCCGGCGGCAGTTCGCTGTAGCGCAGGTGCCTCCAGCTCTGGCCTGAGCCTTCCCGGCAGGGACGCCAGGGAAATCCGAGGTCGACCCTCGTGGTCGCCCATGTTAGGGTCCTTGTGCTCCCTTTCACGTCCGCACAGGCTACCCACGGCCGCGCGGCACGCCCTGAACAAGGAGAAATGGCTCATGTCACGTCCCGCATCGAGGGGACCTGTCGACACGGCCATGGTCCCGCAAAGCGAGGCCTCAGCCACTGCGCTGCTGAACCTCTGGCTCAGCCGACCTCAGCAGACCGCAGTGTTCCTGGATGTCGACGGAACCCTTCTGGACATCGCCGAATCGCCCGGCGCGGTCGTCGTACCGCCCGGGCTGCTCGATGCGCTCATGCACCTGCATCGCCGACTCGATGGTGCCCTGGCCCTGATCAGCGGCCGCCCGGTCGAAGAACTCGACCGGCTCTTCCAACCCCTGCGCCTCGCCGCCAGCGGCGGCCATGGCGCCCACTGGCGCGAGAGCGGCGACAGCCCTTTGCGCCGCACTGCCAGGGACCTGCCCGCCAGCGTTCGGGTGCAGTTGAACGCCCTGGCGAACCGGCATGTCGGAATCCATGTCGAGGACAAGGGCAGCAGCTTCGCACTGCACTACCGCTCCGTGCCCGCGCTGGCCACCGATCTGCGCGTCGAGTTGCAGTCGTTGTTGCGCTCGCCGGCAGGTGCCGGGTTGCGGCTGCTCAATGGCAAGCAGGTTTACGAAGTCGTCAGCGAAGGCGTCGACAAGGCCCGCGCCGTCCAGCGGTTGCTGGAAATGCCGGCCTTCGCCGAGCGGCTGCCGCTGTACATCGGCGACGACGTCACCGACGAGCCCGCCATCGCGCTGATGCCGACGCTGGGCGGCCTCGGGCTCTCCGTCGGGCGTGCCTTGCCTGGCGCCAGCGCCGTATTCAGCGATGCGGAGCAAGTCCGTCACGCACTGATGCAAGCAGGAGGAAACCACCGATGACGAACCAGCACGAGGGTGCTCTGGAACTGGGCCTGATCGGCAACTGCCGGGTGGCCGCCCTGGTCAACCCGCAGGCGCGACTGGTCTGGTGGTGCTACCCGAATTTCGACAGCGACCCGACCTTCTCCCGGCTGCTGGCCGGGGACGACGAAAAAGGTTTCGCCGATGTGGTGCTGGAGAACCAGGTCAGCAGCACGTCCGATTACCAGCGCAACACGGCGATCATCACTACCGTGCTGCGCGATGACAGCGGTGGCGCGGTGCGTATCACCGACTTCGCCCCGCGCTTCCTGCAGCACGGCCACGTCTACCGCCCGGCGCAGCTGTGCCGGTTGATCGAACCCATCGAAGGCGTGCCGAAAATCATCCTGCGGGTGCGTCCGACCCACGGCTACGGCAAGCCCAGCCAGGGCGCCACAGGCTCCAGCCATATCCGCTACCTGGAGGGCGAAGAGCCGCTGCGCCTGACCACTGACGCGCCGCTGGCCTACATCCAGCACGAAACACCCTTCGCCCTGCGCCACCCGGTGAGCCTGGTGATCGGCCTCGACGAACCGCTGGACAATGCTCCCGGCGAGGTCGTCCGCGACTACCTCAAGCGCACCCAGAACCACTGGCACGACTGGGTACGTGGCCTGGCGGTCTGCTTCGAGTGGCAGACGGTGGTGATCCGCTCGGCCATCACCCTGAAACTGTGCAATTTCGAGGACACCGGCGCGATCATCGCCGCCGCCACCACCTCCGTACCGGAGGCGCCTGATTCCCAGCGCAACTGGGACTACCGCTACTGCTGGCTGCGCGACGCCTACTTCGTGATCCTCGCCCTCAACCGCCTGGGTGCGACGCGGACCATGGAGGGCTACATCGACTTCATCACCACCGTGGCCAGCGGCGACGCCGAGCTCAAGCCGTTGTACGGGATCATTCCCAACCAGGACACCAGCGAACGCGTCGAGCCGGACCTTGCCGGTTTTCTCAATCACGCGCCGGTGCGCGTCGGCAACCAGGCGGTGGAGCAGAACCAGCACGACGTGTTCGGCTCGGTTGCCCTCGCTGTCCTGCAGAGCTTCGTCGACGAGCGCCTGCCCAACCCGAGCAGCGAGGGCATGCTGCACTTGCTGGAAAATCTCGCCGCCAAGGCGGTGCACGCCGCTTTCGAGCCGGATGCCGGCATCTGGGAGTACCGCGGCCGCCAGCGCGTCCATACGCATTCCGCGCTGCTCTGCTGGGTCGCCTGCGACCGCGTCGGTCGCATCGCCAGGTGCCTGGGGCGCAGCGAGGAAGCCGCTGGCTGGATGGACAAGGCGGCCAACCTGCGCGAACACATCCTCGCCAAGGCATGGAGCGAGCAGAAACAGTGCTTTACCGGCGCCTTCGGCCACGACGACCTCGACGCCAGCGTGCTGCTGATGAACGAGCTGGGGATCATCGAAGCCGACGATCCGCGCTTCATTGCCACGGTCGAGTGCATCGGTCGTGAACTCAACGTCAACGGGCAGTTGCTGCGCTACGCCGCGGCGGACGATTTTGGCGTGCCGGAAACCGCCTTTCTGGTGGTGAAGTTCTGGTATCTCGACGCGCTGGCCGCCATCGGCCGCATGGACGAGGCGCGCCAGCTGTTCGAAGAGCTCATCGCCGCGCGCAACCGCTACGGCCTGCTCTCCGAGGACCTGCACCCGCATACCGGCGAACTCTGGGGGAACATTCCGCAGACCTATTCCATGGCGGGGCTGATCAACTCGGCCATGCGTCTTTCCATTGGCTGGGAGGAAGGCCTATGCCGCGCCTCGTGGTGATATCCAACCGGGTCGCGATCCCCGATGAGAACGGCCCGGCGCCGGGCGGGCTGGCCGTGGCGGTAGAGGCCGCCATGCGCAACCGCGAGGGCATCTGGTTCGGCTGGAGCGGCGAGAAGGCCGAGGAGCCGGGCCCGCTGACCGTGGTCCAGCGCGACAACCTGCAGTACATCCTCACCGACCTGCACCCGCAGGATTTCGACGAGTACTACAACGGCTTCGCCAACCGCGTGCTCTGGCCGATCCTGCATTACCGGGTGGATCTTGCCGAGTTCAACGAGGCCGAGTTCGGCGGTTATCAGCGCGTCAACGAATTCTTCGCCGAACGCCTGAGCCCGCTACTGGAAGAGGACGATGTCCTCTGGGTCCACGACTACCATCTGATCCCCCTGGCCTCGGCCCTGAGGCAGCGCGGGCACGGCAACCGTATCGGCTTCTTCCTGCACATCCCGATGCCGCCGGCCGACCTCATCACCGCGTTGCCGCACCACGACGAACTGATCCGCGCGCTCACCGAATACAACCTGATCGGTTTCCAGACCGAGAACGACGCCAGCAACTTCGCCCGTTACCTCACGCGCGTGGTCGGCGCGGCGACCCCCGATGGCCGGCGCTATCACCTGGAGGACCAGCATTTTCGCGTCGGTGTGTTCCCGGTGGGCGTGGATGCCGCCGGTTTCCGCCGTCTTGCCGAAGAGGCCTCGCAGAGCCAGGCCGCCGAAGACCTGCGTGAGAGCCTGGGCGGTCGTGCGCTGATGGTGGGGGTGGATCGGCTCGACTATTCCAAGGGCATCGTCAACCGGCTGGATGGCTACGAGCGCTTCCTCGAGCTCAATCCGGACTGGCACAACCGCGTCACCTGCCTGCAGATTTCACCGGGCAGCCGCCAGGACATCCCCGAGTACGCCGACATCGACGCCGCCGTCAGCGCGCGGGTGGGGCATATCAACGGGCGATTCGGCGCGGTGTCCTGGGTGCCGCTGCGCTATGTGGCGCGCAACCACCAGCGAGCAGACATCGCCATGGTCATGCGCCACGCGCGGATCGGCCTGGTGACGCCGCTGCGCGATGGAATGAACCTGGTTGCCAAGGAATTCGTCGCCGCCCAGGACCCGGACGATCCCGGCGTGCTGATTCTTTCCCAGTTCGCCGGCGCGGCCGCCGAACTGGGTGGCGCGCTGATCATCAATCCCCATGATCGTGGCGCCCTGGCCGATGCCATGGCGCAGGCGCTGCGCATGCCGCTGAAGGAGCGCCAGGCGCGCCACCGCGACATGTACGCGGTGCTGGAAGCCAACGACATCCGCTTCTGGGGGCCCAGCTTCATCGATGCGCTGACCCGGCCGGGGAGGGCGCTGAACTGGTTGTCCAATCACTACCTGAGTCACTGACGCAAACAACAAGCCCCGCTTCGGCGGGGCTTTCTTCGAGCGGGCAGATTCGCTCAGGCGGTTGGTTTCTTGCTGTCGGACTTCGCCCACTGCGACTTTTTCTCGACCTTCACCGCCAGTTGGCCAACGGGGATTTCCTGGATTTCACCGCCCCGGGAGAGGAAGGCAGCAATCTTTTCATCAAGCTCCGAACGTTCGCGAATCAGCTGTGAATCAGTCATGAAGTCACCTATGCGTTGGGGCGCCAAACCGGCACCGGCAGACTACACCTGTTTCGTCGAAAGCGCCGCGATAGCTCGACCATTTGTCAAAATCACCACTGGTCGTGAAAAAAAGCTATGAATATGCGCCAAACCTTGTATTCTGCATGGGCTGCCTGCCCAGTAACGAGTTCCGCGACTTGATGTTCTTCTACAAGATGCTCCATCTCCTCGGCACCTCTTCACTACGCATTCAGCTCATCGCCGGTCGGCTTTCGGCCGGCCTTTAGCATTTTTTTAGGAGACAACATCATGTCCGATCGTCAAAACGGCATCGTCAAATGGTTCAACGCTGAGAAGGGCTTCGGCTTCATCACCCCGGAAAGCGGCCCGGACGTATTCGTTCACTTCCGTCAGATCGAAGGCAACGGCTACAAGTCCCTCGACGAAGGCCAGAAGGTCAGCTTCGTTGTGACTGCCGGCCAGAAAGGCCCGCAAGCTGAACAAGTTCGCGCTGTCTAATCGACATCGCTGACGAAGAAAGCCCCGCTTAGGCGGGGCTTTTTTTTGCCTGTTCGATTTGCTCCGCGCCATTCGACAGCGCAATAAAAAACGCCCGGTGCAGTGCACCGGGCGTTTTTGTTTTGAAGGGGGTGAGCCAGCCGAAGCGGGCTCACTGGCTCCCGATCATTCCTGTTGCGGGTCGAACTGCTTGTCGCGGATCAGCAGGGCGGGAATCACTCCACAGATGAAGTAGGCCGCGCCCATCACCAGGAAGCCCACGCCGATGGACATCTGGGTCGCGAGGAAACCGATCACCGCCGGCGCAATGGCCGCGCCGATGCGACCGATGTTGTAGGCGCCGCCCACGGCCGTACCGCGGAACGCCGCAGCGAAGCTTTCGGTCATGTAGGTCGCGTTCACGCCATACGGAATGCCGTAGAGGAAGCCGAACACCACCAGCATCCACAGAATGTTCTCGGGGCTGTGGAACAGCACGATCACCGGCAGGAACACCGCGGTGCCCAGGGCGCCGAAGGAGAACACGGTGCGGCGGCCGAACCAGTCGGCGGCAACGCCGGCCAGGACCTTGCCGAGGATCATCGCGGCGTAGGTGCCCACCAGATACGAGGTCATGGCCTTGAAGTTCATGCCCATCTCGGTTTCCAGGTACGACGGCATCCAGTTGTTCACGCCGTAGTAGCCGAACTGCAGGAAGCCGGCGGTCAGCGCCCAGAACAGGAACATGCGGCTGGCCTTCGGGTCGGCGAAGATCTGGCGGAAGGCGTTCTGCCGTGGAGCGGCAACCGTTCCGGCAGGAGCGTCGGCCTTGCGCTGCTGGCGTTCGGCCTGCGCCTGGACCCAGGCGGCGGGTTCGGGGATCAGCTTGCGCATGGCGATGGCCAGCACCACCGGGATGATGGCGATGTAGAACAGGTAGCGCCAACCGTGATCCGGCAGGATCCAGCCGGCCAACAGGGTGGCGACGATGTAGCCGACCGACCAGCCGGCCTGCAGGGTGCCCAGTACGGTGGTGCGGTATTTGGTTGGCACGTACTCGGCCATCAGCGTGTTGCAGGCCACGTAAAGGGCGCCGAGGCCGAGCGACGCGACGAAGCGTGCCGCGGCGAACTGCCAGTAGTTGTGGGTTAGGCCAAGAACAGCGGTGCCGACGGAGAACAGCACGATGGTCCAGACCACCGTCTTGACCCGGCCGAAGCGATCGCACGCCCAGCCGCCGTAGATTCCACCGAAGGCCATGCCGGCCAGGGTGACGCTGCCCAGGCTGCCGGCCTGGAGGTTGCTCAGGCCGAACTCGGCCTTGAGGCTGGTGAGGCTGTAGGAGAGCAGCATCAGGTCTGCGCCATCGATCAGCAGGCCGATGAAGCAGAAGGCGAAGACGAGCACCCAGGTCTTGTCCTGGGTGGCGGCGGTTGCCGCCGGAGCGGAAGCAGTGTTTTCCATGAACGAATTACCTGTTGTAGTTGTTGGCGGACCGGCGTGCCGATCCTCGGTAAGCGTGTGGCAGGTGCTTTTGGGTTGGCGGGCGCGGAGTGCGTGGCCCCGCGCCGCCTGAGGGGGATCAGGCCTGGGCTTCGCGGATCATGTTGCGGGCGATGATCACCTGCTGGATCTGCGTGGTGCCCTCGTAGAGCCGGAACAGGCGGACGTCGCGGTAGAAGCGCTCGATGGCGTACTCGCTGACGTAGCCGGCGCCGCCGTGGATCTGCACGCAGCGATCAGCGACGCGGCCGCACATCTCGGTGGCGAACATCTTGGCGCAGGAGGCCTCGGTGCTGACGTTGCGGCCCTCGTCGCGCTTGCGCGCGGCGTCCAGCACCATGCAGCGGGCGGCGTAGATCTCGGCCTTGCTGTCGGCGAGCATCGCCTGGATCAGCTGGAACTCGGCGATCGGCTGGCCAAACTGCTTGCGCTCCAGGGCGTACTGCAACGCATCGGCGAGCATGCGCTCGGCGGCGCCGACGCTCAGCGCGGCGATGTGCAGGCGGCCCTTGTCGAGCACCTTCATGGCGGTCTTGAAACCGACGCCCTCGACGCCGCCGATCAGCTGGCTGGCCGGGATGCGCACGTTGTCGAAGATCACGTCGCTGGTGTGCGCGCCTTTCTGGCCCATCTTGTGGTCCGGTTTGCCGAGGGAAATGCCCGGCGTGCCGCGTTCGACGATGAATGCGCTGATGCCGCCGGAACCCTTGATCGCCGGGTTGGTGCGGGCCATCACGGTATAGATGCCGGCGTGCGGGGCGTTGGTGATGAAGCGCTTGGTGCCGTTGAGCACGTAGAAGTCGCCATCGCGCACGGCGGTGGTCTTCAGCGAGGCGGCGTCGGAGCCCGAGTCAGGCTCGGTCAGGCAGAAGGCGCTGAGCAGTTCGCCGCTGGCGAGCTTGGGCAGGTAGTGGGCTTTCTGTTCCGGCGTGCCGTCGATAAGGATGCCGATGGAGCCGATGCCGTTGTTGGTGCCGATGTAGGAGCGGAAGGCGGGGGAGGTGCGGCCCAGTTCAAAGGTGATGTTCACCTCTTCTTCCATGGTCACACCCAGGCCGCCGAACTCTTCGGGGATGGTCAGGCCGAACAGGCCCATCTCGCGCATATGCTGGACGATGTCCTGCGGGATCGCGTCGGTCTCGGCAACCTCGTTCTCCCGCGGGATCAGCACTTCGCCGACGAACTGGTGGATGGAGTCCAGAAGTATCTGCAGCGTTTCTGGGTCTCGGATCATGTGCACTCCTCACAAGGCCCGCGAGCGGGCCAGTCTGGCGAGGCACCGTCACCCGAGATTCAGCGAGCGGCGGCACCTATGTTGTTGACCATGTTGATCAGGCGGGGCCCGATGTCGTCCTCGAGCTTCTCGCGGGTCAGCTGGAAGCTCGGACCGCCGCAGTTGAAGGCCAGCAGGCCGTACTGCGGGTGTACCAAGGGCACGGCGACGGAGTTGACGTCGCGGTGCCATTCACCGATCGACAGGCAGTAGCCGTAGTCGGTGTAGTCCCTGAAGGCGCGGTCCAGACCCTTGCGGATGGCCGGCCAGGTGTCCGGTTCGCGTTCGCGAATGTGTTCGAGCAGGAACTCCCGCTCGTTTTCCGGCATCGCCGCGAGGCACGCGCGGCCCACCGAACTCGCCGCCAGCGGCAGGTAACTGCCGATCTGCCGGCGCATCGTCATGTTTCCCTGTCCCTGGACCACGTCCAGGTAAACCATCTGCAGACGGTCGCGGGCGGCCATGGCCACCGCCGCCCGGGCGTGGTTGGCCAGTTCCTCCATCAGCGGATGGGCCACCGCGCGGATCGACAGGTTCGACAGCATCGCGTAGCCGAAGCCCAGCACGCCGACGTCCAGCTGGTACTTGCCCGAGTGCACCTCGCGCTTGAGGCAACCCAGGCGCATCAGGGTGTTGGTCAGGCGCGTCACCGTCGGCTTGGGCAGATCGGTCTTGCGGGCCAGGTCCTGGTTGCTCAGCACGTTTTCCCGTGGCGTGAAGCAACGCAGGATCTCCAGGCCGCGCGCCAGCGCCGTGACGAACTGGCCGCTGTTTTCCTCTTCGCTTAGTGCCGTGGCCGGGTCGTACAGGCCGCGTTCCAGCAGGCCGATTTCACCTTCGTTTTTCGTCGGCGCAGCCGAGTCCATCTCCGTCTTGTTGCGGCGCATGGTAGAACCCCTATTCACGGAAAATCAATAAAATAAAATTCAGTTTCGTCAGGCGAAATTGTAGTGGGTCTGAATCCGTTAGTACAGACATACCTTTAAAAATATCCATACCCGCGTAATAACTGGCCTCTAGAGGTCATTTCGATCTTCACCGTTTACAGGCTGGATTGGGTGTAACTATGATGAAATCGAAATACGGAATGTAGTTTCGGCAGACGAAACAAAAGTGAGGTCACAGCTTTCATGAGTACCAGCGTGGTTCATCTCGATATCCAGGCCAACGGTGTGGCGGTTGTCCGCATCGACCGCCCGGAAGCCAAAAACGCCCTCAACGCTGCGGTGCGCCAGGAACTGGCCGAGCACTTCCGCGCCCTGAGCGATAACCCCGAGGTTCGCGCGGTGGTGCTGACCGGGGGAGAGGAGTGCTTCGTCGCCGGCGCTGACATCCGTGAATTCGCCCAGGCCAGCCCCATCGAGATGTACCGTCGCCACACCGAACTGCTGTGGGAAGCGATTTCCCGTTGCCCCAAGCCGGTGATCGCTGCGGTGAACGGTTTTGCCCTGGGCGGCGGCTGCGAGCTGGCAATGCACTGCGACATCATCGTCGCCGGCGAGTCGGCGCGCTTTGGTCAGCCGGAAGTGAAACTCGGCCTGATGCCCGGCGCCGGTGGCACCCAGCGGCTGATCCGCGCCGTCGGCAAGTTCCAGGCAATGCGCATCGCCCTGACCGGCTGCCTGGTCAAGGCGCCCGAAGCCCTGGCCATCGGCATGCTCAGTGAAGTGGTGGAAGACTCGCGCACGCTGCCCCGCGCGCTGGAGCTGGCCGCTGAGATCGCCGCGCTGCCGCCGCTGGCCGTGGCGCAGATCAAGGAAGTGATGCTCGCCGGTGCCGACCTGCCGCTGGACAGTGCGTTGACGCTCGAGCGCAAGGCCTTCCAGTTGCTGTTCGACTCGAAAGACCAGAAAGAGGGCGCCGCCGCCTTCCTCGAAAAACGCAAAGCCAGTTTCCTGGGGGAATGAGCATGACCCTTTCTTTCGGTATTGAACGTATGGCAATCGTCGGTACGGGTGTCATGGGCAGCGGTATCGCCCAGATCGCCGCCCAGGCCGGCATCCAGGTGAAACTCTTCGATGCCCGTGACGGTGCGGCCCAAACCGCGCGCGAAAACCTCGGTCGCACCCTCGCCAAGCTGGCGGAGAAGGGCAAGATCACTGCAGCCGAAGCCGACGCCACCCTGGCTCGTTTGCTGGTTGCCGGTTCCCTGGGCGAGCTGGTCGATTCTGATCTGGTGGTCGAGGCGATCATCGAACGTCTCGATGCCAAGCAGGCGCTGCTGGCCGATCTGGAAGCCGTGGTCAGCGCCGACTGCATCCTCGCCACCAACACCTCATCGCTGTCGGTCACCAGCATCGCCCGTGGTTGCCAGCATCCGGAACGGGTGGCGGGCTTCCACTTCTTCAACCCGGTGCCGCTGATGAAGGTGGTCGAGGTAATCGACGGCCTGGCCAGCGACCCGATGGTCGGCGACAGCCTGGTGGCGCTGGCCGCGCGCATGGGCCATCGCGGCATCCGCGCCAAGGACACCCCCGGCTTCATCATCAACCACGCCGGCCGTGCCTACAGCACCGAAGCCCTGCAGATGCTCAAGGAAGCCATCGCCGAACCGGCCGATATCGACCGCATCCTGCGCGAGGGCCTGGGCTTCCGCATGGGGCCGCTGGAGCTGTTCGACCTCACCGCGCTGGACGTTTCCCACCCGGTGATCGAGTCCATCTACAACCAGTTCTACCAGGAACCGCGCTATCGCCCGGCGGCGCTGACCCGGCAGATGCTCGAGGCCGGCTTCGTCGGCCGCAAGGTCGGCCGCGGCTTCTATCGCTATGCAGACGGCAAGATGATCGACCCGCCGGCGCCGCAACCGGTACCGAGCGTGGCCGCGCTGCCGCCGGTGTGGATCGGTGCGGAGAACGACCAGGACCGCGAGTTGCTCGGCGAACTGCTGAAGAAACTCGGTGCGACCCTGGAGCAGGGCGGCCACCCCAGTAGCGAGGCTCTGTGCCTGCTCGCACCTTATGGTGTGGACGCAACCACGGCCTGCCAGAACTTCGGCACCGACCCGGCGCGGACCCTGTGCATCGACCTGCTGCTGGACCTGCAGCGCCACCGCTGCCTGATGCAGAACCCGGCGACTGCCCCGGCCATGCGCGATGCCGCCCATGCGCTGCTGGCGGTTGACGG
This sequence comes from Pseudomonas multiresinivorans, assembly GCF_012971725.1. Taxonomy (NCBI): domain Bacteria; kingdom Pseudomonadati; phylum Pseudomonadota; class Gammaproteobacteria; order Pseudomonadales; family Pseudomonadaceae; genus Pseudomonas; species Pseudomonas multiresinivorans. The sequence goes on along the minus strand of NZ_CP048833.1, from coordinate 3,621,198 downwards.
TGTAGGCGTCACGGTCATCAATGACAGCGTCGGCTTCGTCGCCCAGCGCGTACTGGCGCTGATCGTCAACCTGGCCGGCGACATCGTCCAGCAGCGCATCGCCAGCGTCGACGACCTCGACGAAGGCGTGCGCCGTGGCCTGGGCTATCCGCAAGGTCCGCTGGCCTGGGGCGACAGCGTCGGCCCGGCGCGCCTGCTGAGCATTCTCGAACGCATGACCGACCTGACCGGCGATGCCCGCTACCGCCCCGGCCCGTGGCTGCGCCGCCGCGCTGCGCTGGGCCTGTCGCTACGCCACGCCGAGCCTGCGCTGGGCTGAAGCCCGGCGCCTACCGTTTCAAGGAGATACCGATGCTCAATGCTTATATCTACGCCGGACTGCGCACGCCCTTCGGTCGCCATGGCGGCGCCCTGGCGCCGGTGCGCCCGGACGATCTGATCGCTCAGGTGATCCGCGAGCTGCTGGTCAGCACCAAGGTGCCGGGTGAAGCCATCGAGGACGTGATCCTCGGCAACACCAACCAGGCCGGTGAAGACAGCCGCAACATTGCGCGCCATGCCGCGCTGCTCGCCGGCCTGCCGGTGACCGTGCCGGGCCAGACGGTGAATCGCCTGTGCGCCAGCGGCCTGGCTGCGGTAATCGATGCGGCGCGCGCCGTGACTTGTGGCGAAGGCGAGCTGTTTGTTGCCGGCGGCGTGGAAAGCATGTCCCGCGCGCCCTTCGTCATGGCCAAGGCCGAGGCGGCGTACAGCCGCGACCTGACAGTATTCGACAGCACTATCGGTGCGCGCTTCCCCAACCCGAAGATCGTCGCCGGGTTCGGCAACGACAGCATGCCGGAGACTGGCGACAACGTAGCCCGTGAATTCGGCATCAGCCGTGAGCAGGCCGACCGCTTCGCCGCCCGTTCCCAGGCCAACTTTGAAGCCGCCCGTCAGGCCGGTTTCTTCGCCGGGGAAATCCTCCCGGTCAGCGTACCTACCGGGCGCAAGACGCCGCCGAATGTGGTCGAGCAGGACGAGCATCCGCGTCCGTCTTCCGATGAGTCCGCGTTGGCGCGCCTCAAGCCGCTGTCCGAAGGCGGGGTGGTCACCGCGGGCAACGCTTCCGGCGTCAACGACGGCGCCGCCGCATTGCTGATCGGCTCGGCAGAGGCGGGCGAACGCCACGGCCTCAAGCCGCTGGCGCGGATTCTTTCGGCGGCGGCGGTCGGCGTCGAGCCGCGCATCATGGGTGTCGGCCCGGTCGAGGCGATCAACAAGGCGCTGGCCCGCGCCAACTTGACCCTGGCTGATATGGACATTATCGAGATCAACGAGGCTTTCGCTTCCCAGGTGCTCGGTTGTCTGCACGGTCTGAGTGTCGATTTCGACGATGCGCGGGTCAACCCCAATGGCGGTGCCATCGCCGTCGGCCACCCGCTGGGCGCTTCCGGCGCGCGGCTGGCGCTGAGCGTGGCGCGACAACTGCAGCGCACAGGTCAACGCTATGCGGTGATCAGTCTTTGCATCGGCGTGGGCCAGGGGCTCGCCATGGTTATCGAGCGCGCCTGAGCGCCAGTGAGGAGTTGAAGATGGGTGCTTTGAGCGGATACCGCGTACTCGACCTCAGCCGCGTGCTGGCCGGCCCCTGGTGCGGCCAGGTGCTGGCCGACCTGGGCGCGGAAGTGATCAAGATCGAACGTCCCGGCGTGGGTGACGACACCCGTGGCTGGGGCCCGCCTTACATGAAAGCCGCCGACGGATCGGACAGCTCCGAGGCGGCGTACTACCAGTCCACCAACCGCAACAAGCTGTCGGTGGCGCTGAACCTGGCCACCGAAGAAGGGCAGGCGCTGGTGCGCGCCCTGGCCTGCGAATGCGATGTGCTGATCGAGAACTACAAGGCCGGCTCGCTGGCCAAGTACGGGCTGGACTACGAGAGCCTGTCGAAAGTGAATCCGCGCCTGGTCTACTGCTCCATCACCGGCTTCGGCCAGACCGGCCCGCGCGCCGAGGAGCCCGGCTACGACTTCATCATCCAGGGCATGGGCGGCTTGATGAGCATCACCGGCGAGAAGGACGGCGTGTCCGGCGCCGGCCCGCAGAAAGTCGGTGTAGCCGTGTCGGACGTGATGACAGGCCTCTACTCGGTGGTCGCCATCCAGGCCGCGCTGCTGGCGCGGGAGAAGACCGGTCGCGGCCAGCACTGCGACATGGCGCTGCTCGACGTGCAGGTCGCCATGCTCGGCAACCAGAGCCAGAACTACCTCGCCACCGGACGCTCGCCGGGCCGCCAGGGCAATGCCCACGTCAACATCGTGCCGTACCAGGTGTTCAGCGCGAAGGACATGGACTTCATCATCGCCTGCGGCAACGACAGCCAGTTCGTTTCGCTGTGCGATGCCATCGGCCTGCCGGAATTGCCCAAGGACCCGCGCTTCACCCGCAATGCCGACCGCGTGCGCAACCGCGACATCATCGTCGGCAAGCTGGCCGAGCACTTCCAGGGCGACACCGCCGACAACTGGGTGAAGCGCATCCACGCGATGAAGGTGCCGGTCGGTGTGATCAACGATATCGGTCGCGCGCTGGATGAGCCGCAGGTGGTCGCCCGCGACATGCTGGTGGAGATTCCCCACGCGCAGAACCCGGCGTTCCGCATGGTCGGCAGCCCGCTGAAATTGTCCGAGACGCCGGTGGAATACCAGCGCCCGGCGCCCATGCTCGGTGAGCACACCGACGAGGTGCTCAAGCGCCGCCTGGGGATCGATGACGCGCGCCTGGCGCAGTTGAAGGCCGAGGGTGTGATCGAGCAGTTGGGAGAATCCTGAGGCCTTCACCCGAAGCGGTTCGCGAGCAAGAACTAAGCGTCCCCCTCGCTCCTACAAAAAACGCACCGGCGCAAGCCTGGACCTGTAGGAGCGAGCTTGCTCGCGAACCCAAACCAACCGCAGCGCCGATGCAAACCGGCGTCAGCCAAGGAAACAACTGATGAAAGTACTGGTCGCGGTAAAACGCGTGGTCGATTACAACGTCAAGGTCCGCGTCAAGGCGGACAACTCCGGCGTCGATCTCGCCAACGTCAAGATGTCCATGAACCCCTTCTGCGAAATCGCCGTGGAAGAGGCCGTACGCCTGAAAGAGAAAGGCGTCGTCACCGAGATCGTTGCGGTCTCCGTCGGCCCGACCGCTGCCCAGGAGCAACTGCGTACCGCGCTGGCTCTGGGTGCTGATCGCGCCATCCTCGTTGAAACCAACGAAGAACTGAGCTCCCTGGCCATCGCCAAGTCGCTGAAAGCCCTGGTCGACAAAGAGCAGCCGCAGCTGGTCATCCTCGGCAAGCAGGCCATCGATAGCGACAACAACCAGACCGGCCAGATGCTGGCCGCGCTGACCGGCTATGCGCAAGGCACCTTCGCCTCCAAGGTCGAAGTCGCTGGCGACAAGGTCAACGTCACCCGTGAAATCGACGGCGGCCTGCAGACCGTTGCCCTGAACCTGCCGGCAATCGTCACCACCGACCTGCGCCTGAACGAGCCGCGCTACGCGTCGCTGCCCAACATCATGAAAGCGAAGAAGAAGCCGCTGGACGTGGTGACCCCGGACGCCCTGGGCGTTTCCACCGCTTCCACCGTGAAGACCGTGAAAGTCGAAGCTCCGGCTGCCCGCAGCGCTGGCATCAAGGTCAAGTCCGTTGCCGAACTGGTCGAGAAACTGAAGAACGAGGCGAAAGTAATCTGATGGCTATCCTGGTAATCGCTGAGCACAACAACGGCGCACTGGGCGCTGCCACTCTGAACACTGTCGCTGCCGCGCAGAAGATCGGTGGTGACATCGCTGTCCTGGTCGCTGGCCAGAACGTCGGTGGCGTGGCTGAAGCCGCTGCCAAGATCGCAGGCGTTTCCAAGGTGCTTGTCGCCGACAACGCCGCCTACGCTCACCAGCTGCCGGAGAACGTTGCTCCGCTGATCGCTGAGCTCGGTAAGGGTTACAGCCACGTGCTGGCTCCGGCCACCACCAACGGCAAGAACTTCCTGCCGCGCGTTGCCGCCCTGCTGGACGTCGACCAGATCTCCGAGATCATCGAAGTCGTCAGCGCCGACACCTTCAAGCGCCCGATCTATGCCGGTAACGCCATCGCTACCGTGCAGTCTTCGGCCGCCGTGAAAGTGATCACTGTGCGTGGCACCGGCTTCGACGCCGTTGCTGCCGAAGGTGGCTCCGCCGCTGTTGAAGCTGTTTCCGGCCCGGCCGATGCCGGCAAGTCCGCCTTTGTCGGCGAAGAGCTGGCCAAGTCCGACCGTCCGGAACTGACTGCTGCCAAGATCGTCGTATCCGGCGGCCGCGGCATGGGCAATGGCGACAACTTCAGCATCCTCTACTCCCTGGCTGACAAGCTGGGCGCTGCCGTCGGTGCTTCCCGCGCCGCCGTTGACGCCGGCTTCGTGCCGAACGACATGCAGGTCGGCCAGACAGGCAAGATCGTCGCTCCGCAGCTGTACGTGGCCGTCGGTATCTCCGGCGCCATCCAGCACCTGGCGGGCATGAAGGACTCGAAAGTGATCGTTGCGATCAACAAGGACGAAGAGGCGCCGATCTTCCAGGTCGCCGACTACGGCCTGGTCGCCGACCTGTTCGAAGCCGTACCGGAGCTGGAAAAGGCCATCTGATCCAGTTCTTCCTCTTGCCGGGCCAGTCGACAGCGGCCCGGCGTTTTGCCAACACCTCAGTAGAAAGAAACAAGAACAATGAATACTCGTCGACTCCCTGTGCTGGTCTCCGGACTGGCGCTGCTGCCCCCGTTCGCCCAGGCCGATTTCCTCACCGACAGCAAGGCCAGCATCGAAGCACGCAACTTCTACTTCAACCGCGACTACCGCCAGAGCGGCGCCGCGCAGTCCAAATCCGAGGAGTGGGCCCAAGGCTTCCTGCTGCGCTACGAGTCGGGCTACACCGAGGGCACAGTCGGCGTGGGCGTCGATGCCCTCGGCCTGCTGGGCCTGAAACTGGATTCCAGCCCGGACCGTTCCGGCTCCGGTCTGCTGCCGTACTCGGCCAGTGACAAGCGCGCCGCCGACGACTACAGCGACCTCGGCCTCACCGCCAAGCTGCGCGCCTCCAAAAGTACGCTGAAGGTCGGCACCTTGCTGCCCAAGCTGCCGGTGGTGCAGTACAACGACACCCGCCTGCTGCCGCAGACCTTCCAGGGCGGCCTCGCCGAGATCAACGAGATTGACGGACTCACCGCGCAACTCGGCCAGCTGCGCGAGGTGAAGCAGCGCGATTCGTCCAACAACGAAGACCTGTCGATGACCCGCGGCAACAAGCGCAATATCGTCGCCGGCAGCCACCTCACCAGCGACCGCTTCAACATCGCCGGCGGCACCTACCGCTGGAACAGCCAGCTGAGCACCAGCTACCACTACGCCAACCTCGAAGACCTCTATCGCCAGCACTACGTGAGCCTGGTGCACACGCTGCCGATTGCCGAGGGCCAGTCGCTGAAATCCGACGTCCGCTGGGCACGTTCCACCGACGATGGCGGGAGCAACGTCGACAACCGCGCGCTCAACGCCATGTTCACCTACAAGCTGGGCAACCAGGCGTTCGGCCTGGGCCTGCAGCGCATGTCCGGCGACACCGGCTTCGCCTACCTGTCGGGCACCGATCCGTACCTGGTCAACTACGTGCAGATCGGCGACTTCGCCAACAAGGACGAACGCTCCTGGCAACTGCGCTACGACTTCAACTTCGCCTCCTACGGGCTGCCCGGCCTGAGCCTGATGACCCGCTACCTGCGCGGCGACAACATCGACCTGCTCAACAGCCAGGGCAACGGCAAGGAGTGGGAGCGCGACACCGACGTCAGCTACCTCGTGCAGAGCGGCCCGCTGAAGAACGTCGGCTTCAAGCTGCGCAACAGCACCTTCCGCAGCAGCTTCGGCAATGACATGGACGAGACCCGCTTCATCGTCAGCTACACCTTGCCGATCTGGTAAGGCGCCAGGCAGCACCGAAAAGCCCCGCTCAGGCGGGGCTTTTTCATGCGTTCGATCCGGGCCTTACCACTTGCTGACGTCGACGACGGCCTTGGCGAATGCTTCCGGCGCCTCCTGCGGCAGGTTGTGGCCGATGCCTCCGGTCAGCGTGCGATGCTCGTAGTGGCCGGTGAACTTGGCCGCGTAGGCCTTGGGTGGCGGATGGAACGCGCCGTTGGCGTCGCCTTCCAGGGTGATGGTCGGCACGCTGATCGGTGGGGCCTTGGCGAGCTTCTGTTCCAGCTCGTCATACTGCGCTTCGCCTGCCGCCAGGTTCTGCCGCCAGCGGTAATTGTGGAGGGTGATGGCGACGTGGTCGGGGTTTTCGAACGCCTTGGCGCTGCGCTCGAAGGTGGCTTCATCGAAGTCCCACTTGGGTGAGGCCTGCTTCCAGATCAGTCGGGTGAAGTCGCGGGTGTTCTTCGCGTAGCCGGCGGCGCCGCGCTCGGTGGCGAAGTAGAACTGGTACCACCAGAGGAACTCGGCTTCCGGCGGCAGCGGTTGCTGGCCAGCGGCCTGGTTGCCGATCAGGTAGCCGCTGACCGCCACCAGCGCCTTGCAGCGCTCGGGCCAGAGGGCGGCGATGATATCGGCGGTGCGCGCGCCCCAGTCGAAGCCGGCGAGCACGGCCTTGTCGATCTTCAGCCCGTCCATCAGCGCAATGATGTCGCTGGCTACCGCGGCGGGTTGGCCATTGCGCATCGTCCGGTCGGAGAGGAAATGCGTGCTGCCATAACCGCGCAGCCACGGAACGATCACCCGGAAGCCTTGTGCGGCCAGCGCCGGCGCTACGTCGACGAAGCTGTAGATGTCGTACGGCCAGCCATGCAGCAGGATCACCACCGGGCCATCCGCCGGGCCATCTTCGGCATAGCCGACATTGAGCAGGCCGGCATCGATCTGCTTGAGCGCCTTGAAGGTGGTGTGTGTACCGGCCTTCAGCGACGCGGTGGCCTTGCTCTTCTCGCTGGCAGCCAGGGCGACGGCTGGCAATTGGGTGGCGGCGAGTGCTACCGCTGCCAGGCGCATCAGGTCGCGGCGGCTGCTATCGAAGTGCTCCGACATGTCTTTTCCTTGTGGGGGTGGGCCGGACAAAGCGTAGGCGAGCATGAATCCTCTGCTGGGAAAATTCCGGGACGAATGGCACGAAAGTGCGCGCTTGAGGGGGTTATTGGCGATTTTTCCCGTGTCGAACCTCTCACCGGGCAAGGAAAAGTCTGGTCAGGGCGCAGGCCCTCGGCTTATAAAACCCCTTCGCCGCTGTAGACCCGCAAGGATGGCGGCCCCACCAGATCAAGGAACGATGATGCGACGAATCACGATGATTCTGCTCGCCGCCGCCCTGTTGCAGGGCTGCGCGCACCAGAAGACCGGCAACCAGTGCGAAGACAACTTCAACACCGAAGGCGGCTTCATCGCCGGCAAGACCTTCACCTCCAATGTGCAGTTGGACATGCCTTACGCCAAGGTCTTCGACCGGGCGCAGAAGACCCTGGTGAAGGAGGGCTTCACCATCCAGACCGCCGACGAGAAGAGCGGCACCATCTCCGCTTACCAGGGCGTGATCCTGAGCAGCCGGAACGCACCGTTGAACATTGTGGTGGAAAAGGCGGGCTCCGGCTCCAAGGTAAGCTATGTCTTCGTCACCCTGGGTGGCATGTACACCACCGAAGGCGCGGTGCGTGACGGCTTCTGCCGGTTCACTGACGGGATTCGGCAGTAAGGCGGCGGGGATTCCTGGCTGGACCTCTGCGGGCGGATGGCGATCGCGGACGGAGTCCGCTCCTACCCAGGTATTAGGTTTCGTAGGAGCGGACTCCGTCCGCGATTGGTTGATCCGCGCGCCTGGCTCATTCACGGAGGGGTCGACAGCACATCGCGGGCGGAGCCCGCTCCTACGCGCGAACCAGCTTCTCTACGAGGTGGCGCGTCAGCGGGGCGATGACCAGCACAAGCGGGAAGGCGATACCCCAACTGGTGAGCCAGGCGCCGAGCCAGAGATGGGCGAAGTCCGCTGCCAGGCCGATGGCGCGCCCGGTGGCGAGGCCGGAGACCAGCAGGCTCATCACCCCGGACAGAATCAGCGCGAACAGCAGCGGAGCGTATCGGCGCGGGATCATGCGTGGGCCTCCTGTTCGAGCTGTGGCTGGTGAAGGCGGCTGAGGGTTTCGGCAAAGTGCTGGCCGAACAGCCGTGCGGTCTTCAGATCGCCGCGGCAGAAGTCCGCGGCGGCCTTGTCGGCCTGGGCCATCAGGCCGGACCAGGAACCCAGGCGGTTGGCGGCCTCCTCGAACGGTACGCCCAGGTGCTGCTCGGGCAGGATCGGGTTGCCGGCCCAGAGCATCCCGTGCTGCATGCAAAAGGTGAACAGCGAGATCAGCGTGGATTGCTTGTCGCCCGCCGGCAGTGCCGAGACGGTGAACCCGGCGGCGAGGCGGCCGCGTAGCTTCTGCTGACGCCAGAGCGGGCCGGTGGCATCCATCAGGGCTTTCAGCGGTGCCGAGACGCCGCCCAGGTAGGTGGGGGAGCCAAAGATCAGGCCGTGGTAGGCGAGAAGGGCATCCGGGCGCTCGATCAGCTCCTGGGCCCTGAGCAGCTGCACTTCACAGCGGGAGACAAGGCTAGCTCCGCTGGCGATGGTCTGGGCGATGCGCTCAGTGCGGCCGCTGACGCTGTGGTAGACGATGGCAATGGTTTTCATGGCTTCTCCGTGGGTGCACGCAAGGTGAAAGCCACATCCCGGGTTGACCGGGATGGGCTTTGGCGTGACCCTACAAGTTCAAGTGAACTTGAAGTCAAGAGGTGATCCATGGACATCGCCGATGTGGCAAAACGCTCCGGCGTGCCAGCATCTACCCTGCGTTTCTACGAGGAGAAGGGGTTGATCGTCTCCCTGGCGAAGCCCGGCGCACGCCGCCAGTTCGCCCCGCAGATTCTCGACCAGCTGGCATTGATCACCCTGGGGCAGTCGGCGGGTTTCAGCCTGGAAGATATCCGCTCGATGTTTGCAGCGGACGGTGGGACCCATATCGACCGGGCGATGCTGGCGGCCAAGGCGGATGAGCTGGATGCCACGATCAGACGCCTGCAAGCGATGAGCCGGGGATTGCGCCATGCGGCGGCCTGCCCGGCGCCCAGCCACGCCGAGTGCCCGACCTTCCAGCGCCTGGTGAAGGCGGCGGCGAAGAGTGCGCTGGAGGGGAAGAAGGAGCGGGGGCGGTTGAGTAAGGGGAAGGTCTGACCCGTTGCGCTTTCGTAGGGCGATTAACCCGGAACGGGTTATCCGCCCTACGGAGGTGAAAGTCCTGTGCGGGGCTCGCCCTCACCCTGACCCTGGCTGCGCGCCCCGCTCCAGAGGGAGAGGGGACTGTACGGTACGGGATGAAAACATGGCGTCAGCCGGCACGGAAAATTCCCTCTGAGAGAGGCTTTCCGTAGGAGCGAGCTTGCTCGCGAACCGCCCAACATTGATGTAACCGGCCGACATGGTTCGCGAGCAAGCTCGCTCCTACAGGGGGAGCTCCAGCGCGGCTTCCAGCCACTCGCAGAACCCCAGCGCCTGCGCATTCCTTTCGCTCTGCTGATGCACCAGCAGCGACCAGTTCGGTCCGCGCACGGTCTGTTCGCTGAGTGGGGCCAGCAAGCCATTCTGCCGAGCATCCCCCGCCAGCAACTGGCTTACCAGCGCAATGCCCAGGCCCTGGCTCGCCGCGTCGAGCAGCAATCCGGGGTCGGAAAAGTTCAGCCCTTCGCTGCGCTGGCCGACATCCGCGCCGCCCTGCACCTGCCAGTGCGCCCAGTCCATTTCCCGTTCACCGTGCAGGGTGGTACGCGACGGCTCCGCCTGTGCCAGTACGGAAGGATGGCAGGCCGGGTAGAGACGATCCTCCAGCAGCACGCGGAAGCGGCATTCTGCCTGGGCGGTGAGGTCGTCGCGCACGGCGATGTCGATGGTCTGGGTGGACATGTCCGGGGTTTCGTCGGTGGTCAGCAGCCAGAGGTCGATCTGTGGGTGACGCGCGTGGAAGTCGCCCAGTCGCGGCACCAGCCAGTGGCGGGCGAAGGCCGGGGTGGTGTTGACCACCAGTTGGTTGGGCTTGCGGTACTGGTCCAGGCGGCGGATGCCCACGGCCAGTTGCTGCAGCATGGATTGTGTGGTGCTGAGCAGGTCGGCGCCGGCGTCGGTCAGCGCCACCTTGCGTCCGGAGCGGTAGAACAGCGGCTGTTCGACGAAGCTTTCCAGGCTGCGGATCTGCTGGCTGATGGCGGATTGGGTGAGGTGCAGCTCCTCCGCGGCCTTGTGGAAACTGCCCAGGCGGGCGGCGGCTTCGAACCCGCGCAGGGCGTTCAGGGGTGGCCAGTGCTTGAGCATGATCGATAAGTTCGCCTAATCAGATTTACGCAAAATCTATCGTTTGTTGTCGCGTTTTTACAGGCCTAGCATTGTGATCAGGCGCCGCTGAACCCTTTTCTTCCGATAAAAATTCCTTACCAAAGGTTTGAGTATGCATCGCAACGACGACATGCAGAACGGCTGGCGCATGCCTGCCGAATGGGTCAACCACGCGGCGACCTGGATGGCTTTCCCGCACAACCGTCCGCTCTGGGAGGGCGGCTGGCGCGTCACCCTGGAACAGGTGCAGGAAGACTTCGCCCGCGTTGCCAACGCCATTGCCCGCTTCGAGCCGGTGAAACTGGTGGTGGACCCGTCCGCCGTGGCCCGCGCCGCTGAACTCTGCGGGCCGAATGTCGAGCTGGTGCCGCTGCCCATCGACGACAGCTGGTGCCGCGATTCCGGGCCGACCTTCGTCTGCCATCCGCAGCACGGCGCGGCCGGTGTGAGCTGGCGCTTCAACGCCTGGGGCGGCAAGTCCGAGCACACCCTGGACGAAGGCCTGGGCCGGCGCATCCTCAACCACCTCGGCCTGGACTGCTTCGGCACGCCACTGGCCAACGAGGGCGGGGCGATTCACGTGGACGGCGAGGGCACGCTGATCACCACCGAGTCGGTGCTGCTCAACCCCAACCGCAACCCCGGCGTGAGCAAGCGCGAGATGGAGGAAATCTTCTCCCGTCTGCTGGGCGTGACCAAGACCATCTGGCTGCCGGGCGACCCGCAATACGTCACCGGCGACATGACCGATGGCCACGTCGATGGCGTGTGTGCCTTCGCCCGCCCCGGCGTGCTGCTGGTTGACGCCACCCATGACGCCTCCAGCACCTATGCCGAAGTGGCCCGCGAGAACCGTCGTGCGCTGGAGCTGGCCACTGACGCCCAGGGCCGCTCCTTCGAGCTGATCGAACTGTTCGAAGCCAGCGCGGCGGTGGACCCGGAAGCGGAAGTGTTCTGTGCTTCCTACACCAACTTCTACCTGGCCAACGGTGCGGTGATCATGCCGGCCTACGGCATCGCTGCTGACGACGAAGCCGCTGCCGTGCTGGCCCGCGCCTTCCCCGGTCGTGAAGTGGTGCCGGTGCGCATCAACAACCTGGCCCACGGTGGCGGCGGCGTGCACTGCATTACCCAGCAGCAGCCGGCGTGGCCGCTGGGAGGCCTGTGATGAGCAAGCTGACCGTCGCCGTGCTGCAGTTCTCCTGCAGCTGGGACCTGCTGCGCAACCTTGCCGAAGCCGAGCGCCACGTGCGCGCGGCGGCGGCCGCCGGGGCAAGGCTGATCCTCCTGCCCGAGCTGTTCGCCACCCCGTACTTCTGCATCGAGCAGGACCACGCCCACCTCGCGCTGGCCCAGCCCTACGACGACAGCCCGCTGCTGCAGCGCTTCGCCAGCCTGGCGGCGGAGCTGAACGTGGTGCTGCCGATCAGCTGGTTCGAGCGCGCCGGCAACGCCTACTTCAACTCGCTGGCCGTGGCCGACGCCGACGGCAGCCTGCTCGGCGTGTACCGCAAGACGCACATCCCCAACGCCATCGGCTACCAGGAGAAGGAGTACTTCAGCCCCGGCGATACCGGCTTCCGCGTCTGGGACACCGCCGTCGGCCGTATCGGCGTGGGCATCTGCTGGGACCAGTGGTTCCCCGAGACCGCCCGTTGCCTGGCACTGCAGGGCGCGGAAATGCTGCTGTTCCCCACCGCCATCGGCTCCGAGCCGGGTGCCGAGCAGCTGGACTCCCGCGACCACTGGCAGACCGCCCAGCGCGGCCACGCCGCCGCCAACCTGCTACCGGTGCTGGCGGCCAACCGCATCGGCGAGGAGGTCGCACCCAGCGATGACGCACTGCGCATGCGCTTCTACGGCTCGTCCTTCATCACTGACCACAAGGGCGCGCTGCTGGGCGAAGCCGGGCGCAACGAGGCCGCCGTACTGGTCCGCGAGCTTGACCTCGACCTGGCCCGCGAGGAGCGCCTGACCTGGGGCGTCTACCGCGACCGCCGCCCGGAAATATACGGCCCTCTGCTCGGCCTCGATGGCCGCCACCTGCATCCACGCTGGCAAGGAGTCTGAACATGAACAAGCACCTGCTGATCGGCGCGCTGGGGTTGTCCCTGGCGTGCACCCTGCAACCGGCCTCGGCGGAGGAGAAGGTCCTGCGTCTGTTCAACTGGGCGGATTACTTCGCTCCTGACACCCTGGCCAACTTCACCAGGGAAACCGGCATCCGCGTCATCTACGACGTGATGGACAGCAGCGAGACGCTGGAGGCCAAGATGATGGCCGGGCACAGCGGCTATGACCTGATCTTCCCCGGCGACACCGTGGCCGAACGGCTGATGCGCGCCGGCGCCTTGCAGAAGCTGGACGACGGCAAGCTCGAACACCTGGGCGACATCGAAGGTGGCCTGCAAACCCTGCAGACCAAGTACCCGTACTCGCGGCATGCGGTGGTGCCGTATACCTGGGGCAGCATCGGCCTGACCTTCAACCGCGCGGCTATCGATCAGCGCATGCCTGGCGCGCCGGTGAACAGTCTCGATCTGCTGTTCAAGCCGGAGATGGCCAAGCACTTCGCCGATTGCGGCATTTCGATGATCGACTCGCCGGACGAAGTTCTGGCCGTGGTGCTCAACTACATGGGGCGCGACCCGCGCAGCGGCAAGCCACAGGACATGGCGGACGCGCTGGCGGTGCTCAACGGCATCCGCCCGTATATCCGCAAGTTCCAGTCGCAGCCGGTGACCCAGCTGGTGAATGGGGACCTGTGCCTGTCGCTGGGCTACAGCGGCGACGTGATCCAGTCGCAACGCGCCGCCGACGAGGCGAAGAAGCCCGAGCGCTTCGAGTACCGCGTGCCGCGCGAAGGCACTTCGGTGTGGATGGACACCATGGCCATCCCCGCCGACGCGCCGCACCCCGAGTACGCCTACGCGCTGATCAACTACCTGATGCGCCCGGAGGTGATGGCGTCGATCAGCAACGCCACCGGCTACCCGACGTCCAACGCCAAGGCACGGCCGATGGTCGAGGCGAGCATGCGCGACAACCCGGACATCTATCTTGATGAGAAGGCCTACGCGCGGTTGTTCCCTGGCAAGGACATCCCCCAGCGCGACATGCGTGCGCGGATGCGCACCTGGACCAGCTTCAAGACCGGCACCGGCGGCTGAGGAGGCGAGGATGATGACACGCAGGAACCTGCTCGGCACCGGCATCACGCTGGCCGCCGGGCTCGGCCTGGGGTTGGGGCGCGTTGCCCTGGCCTCGGGCAAGTGGACCATGCCTGACGAGCACCGCAAGCAGGAGCGGGTGTTCGTCGCCTATGCGGCGAGCGCCGACGTCTGGGAAGACCTCGCCCCGGACGTCAACGCCACGGTGGCGCGGCTTGCCCGCGCCATCGCCGAATTCCAGCCGGTGACGGTGCTCTGCCGGCCGGAACAACAGGCAGAGGCCAAGCGCGCCTGTGGTGGGCAGAATGTCGACTTCCTGCCGGTGCCGGTGGATGACATCTGGGTGCGCGACTACGGCGGTTGCTTCCTCGTCGACGGCACGCCGGGCGGCCTGGCGCTGGCCGATTTCAACTTCAACGGCTGGGGCGGCAAGCAGCACGCCGAGCGCGACCGTGAAGTGTCGGCGGCACTGGCCGAGGACTTGGAGGCCAAGGCCATCGTCAGCGAGCTGTGCGGGGAGGGCGGCGGCATTGAAGTGGATGGCCACGGCACGGCGATCTTCACCGAAAGCTGCTGGGTCAACGACAACCGCAATCCGGGCTGGTCGCGTCCTCGCGTCGAGGCTGAACTCAAGCGCGTGCTGGGGCTGCGCAAGGTGATCTGGCTGCCGGGCATTCGCGGCAAGGACATCACCGATGCGCACGTGGACTTCTATGCGCGCTTCGTCGAGCCGGGCGTGGTGGTGGTCAACCTGGACAACGATCCGCAGTCCTATGACCACGCTGTCACCCGTCGCCACCTGGAGATCCTCAAGACCGCCACGGATGCCGATGGCCGCGCGCTGAAGCTGCACACGCTGCCGCCGCCGATGAAGCCCAAGCCCAGCGCCTACAACCGCGACAACCCGGATTTCGCGGCCGGTTACATCAACTACCTGCCGGTGAATGGCGGAGTGATTGCGCCGAAGTTCGGTGATGCGGCGGCGGACGAGCATTGCCATGCCTTGCTCAGCGAGCTGTACCCGGACCGCGAGATCGTGCAGTTGAACATCGACCCGATTGCCGCCGGTGGCGGCGGCATCCATTGCGTGACGTTGCAGATGCCGGCGGTTTAGCGGTCGGTGCTGATGGCTCTTCGTAGGAGCGAGCTTGCTCGCGAACAGCGTTCCCCGACAGCACCGGTGTCAATCGGGTTCGCGAGCAAGAACTAGGCGTCCCCCTCGTTCCTACAAAGTCGGCGCTGGAGTTGATCCTGCGATCCAGTCGTCAGGCTGGCCTTACGGTGTGGTGAGATCAGTGCACGGCGAAAGCAGCATCCACCAGGGCTGGTAAGGCAAGACCCGCCGCGCAGGCGAGGGCGAAGTCGCGTTCGCCGTGCAGCGGGCCCGGTGCGGGGTTGATGTGCAGGACAGTGGCCCCGGCGCGCCAGGCGATCTGCGGGACTTCGGCCGCCGGGTAGACCACGCCGGAGGTGCCCACGGAGATCAGCAGGTCGCAGTCTTCGGCGGCCTGGAAGGCGTGGTTGAGGGCATTCATCGGCAGGCCTTCGCCGAACCACACCACGCCGGGGCGCAGCGGGCCGCCGCAATGGGCGCAGGCCGGCGGCGGTACGCGGCGCCCTGCCTCAGGCTCATCCGGTACCGGCAGCGCTGCGTCGGGTTCGCGCTGGCAGTCGAAACAGCGCGGGCGCTCCAGTTGGCCGTGCAGGTGGGTGACGTCGTGGCTGCCGGCGCGTTCGTGGAGATCGTCGACGTTCTGGGTGATCAGCGTGAGCCTCGGCACCTTGCCCGCCAGCGCTGCGATGGCCAGGTGAGCGGGATTGGGCTGCGCGCGATGGACGACGCTGCGCCGCCATTCATACCAGCCCCAGACCAGCGGCGGGTCGGCACGGAAGGCCTGGGCAGTGGCCAGGGATGCGGCGTCGAAACGCTGCCACAGCCCGCTGAGGCGGTCGCGGAAGGTGGGGACACCACTCTCGGCGGAAACACCAGCACCGGTGAATACCACCACGTGGTGGGCTTTGCGCAGGGCGTCGAGCAGGGCGGGTTCGAATATCACGGTGCGGTTCCCGGCAGCGTGGGGGCATTTTCCAGGCGATTGCGGCCGGCCGCCTTGGCGCGGTACAGCGCGCGGTCGGCGGCCTCGATGAGCGTGGCGGCGGAGTTGTCGCTGCCGCCGGGCAACGTGGCAATGCCGATGCTCGCGGTGATGCGGCCCAGCGGACTGCCTGCGTGGGTGAGATTGGCCTGCTGCAGGCGCTTCATGAACTGTTCGGCGACGGCAAGGGCACCGTCCGCTGCCGTATTGGGCAGGATCACCGCCAGCTCCTCGCCGCCGTAGCGTGCAGCGAGGTCGCCGGGGCGGCGCACGCTGTCGGCGAGGACGCGGCCGATGCGACGCAGGCAGTCGTCGCCAGCCGGGTGACCGTAGGTGTCGTTGAAGCGCTTGAAGTGGTCGACGTCGATCAGCAGCAGCCCCAGCGGCGTGCGCTCGCGGTGCGCGCGGCGCAGCTCGGCGATCAGGTGGTCGTCGAAGCTGCGGCGGTTCTCCAGGCCGGTGAGGGGGTCGCGGGAGGCGAGGACTTCCAGTTGGCGGTTGGCCTTGATCAGGTCCTCGCGGGCGTCGCGCAGCAGGCGTTCGGTGCCGATGCGGCGCTGGATGGCGAGGATCAGCAGGCTGCCGATCACCACGATGACCATCAGCAGGCCGAAGGCGATGGCGACCGTGCGCAAGGCGTCGGCACGCCAGGCGGCGAGGGCTTCGTCCTTGCCCAGGGCGACCGAGGTCACCAGCGGGTAGCGCTCGTTCTTGCGGAAGGCGTAGATACGCTCGATGCCGTCCAGCGAGGAGGCGAAGGTCGCGCTGCCGACCGTGGCGTTCTCCAGGTACTGGGTGAAGATCGGCGAGCGCGAGAGCACGCGGCCCATGTCGCTCTCGCGGAAGGGGTAGCGCACCAGCACCTGGCCGCTGCTGGTGGCAACGCCGATGGCGCCGGTCTTGCCGATATCGATCTTGCCGAACAGGCGCAGGAAATCCTGCACGCCGAGCGCCGCCACTATCACCCCGGCAAAGTTGCCCTGGGCGTCGTTGTAGCGGCGGCTGACGGTGATCACCCAGACGCCGGTGGAGCGACTGTGGATCGGCCCGTCGATATAGGCCTCCAGCGAAGGGTTGTCGCGATGGTGGATGAAGTATGCGCGGTCGGCGCTGTTGGAGCCGGGCGGGAAGGGGCCGGTAGAGGTCATCAGCCAGTTGCCCTGGGCGTCGTAGATGCCGACGCCGTTGAGCTGCACGAGCAGGTGCTGCTGCCGTTGCACCAGCTCATTGAGGCGTTGCAGCTGCGCAGCGGCGAGGCCTTCGTGCTCCAGGCGTTCGGCGATACCGAGCAGCAGCATGGAGCTCTGCGTGACTATGCCTTCGACGTAGGTATCCAGCGCCTGGGTGAGGTTGAGATTGTGTGTGGTGGTTTCCGCCAGCGTGCGCTCGCGGGCCGACCACAGCTCCCAGACCGTGGCGATGGCGACGGTCAGGCTGATGATCGACAGCAGGAGGATGGCAAGGCGGATGTCGCGTTTCACACTGGCCTCGTTGGGGCGTTCCCTGTGGCGGTCGTCACGCAGGGCGGGCATCGCCCGGCGAGTCCAGGGAGACGCCGGCAGCACGTGCCGGGTTGGCTATGGTGGTCAGACGCCTGGCATGCCGCTGAGTTGCACACGGTTGCGACCTTTCTGCTTGGCGATGTACAGGTGGCGGTCGCAGCGGGCGAGCAACTCGCGCGGTTCATGCAGGCCGCCCTCGTTGGCCATTGCCGCACCGAGGCTGATGGTCAGCTGGCGCAGGCTGTCGGGCCGGTGCAGGTGTTCGATGCCCAGGCTCGCCACCTGTTCGCGCAGTCGTTCGGCGACGCAGCGCAGGTCTTCGGCGTTGGTCGCCTCCAGCAGGATGGCGAATTCCTCACCGCCATAACGATAGACGTTGGCCTGCCCGCCGCGCAGGGTGCCGACCAGGTTCTCGGCCACCTGGCACAGGCAGCGGTCGCCGGCCTGGTGCCCGTAATGGTCGTTGTACGGTTTGAAGTAGTCGATGTCGGCCATCAGCAGGGCGAAGGGCCGGCCGTGGGCGCGCATGCCGTGCCAGCTTTCGTTGAGCTGCAGGTCCAGGGCCCGGCGGTTGCCCACGCCGGTGAGGCCGTCGGTGGTGGCCAGCTCCTGCAGGCGCAGGTTGAGCGAGGCCAGTTCCGCGCGCTGGCGGCGTCCCTCGAGGTCGGCGAGAAAGGCCTGGCGCACGCCCTTGATGTTGGTCCAGCTGATGAACAGGCTGAACAGGGCGATGGGCAGGTAGACCAGGGTGAAGATCAGCAGCGGCTTGGCCGCGCCGTCATGGATCAGCCAGACGTTGTAGAGAATGATCGCCGAGATGGTCGCCGAGACCAGCGCTATGCCTTTGAACGAATAGCGCACGCCCAGGTTGCCCAGCAGGATGAACACCACCGAGGCATAGAGGAAGAAGGGCACGTCCGGCGAGGCGCTGCGCTTGAGCAGCTCGAACCAGGCGATGGTGGAGACGATGTCGTGCAACGGCATCAGCATGTCCATCACCAGCACGCTGCGGCTGAAGCGGAACACCAGGAAGATGTTGAGCAGGCCGATCAGGCTCAGGCCGCTGCGCAGCAGCAGGGACTCCTTGGCCATGTCCGGGATCAGCAGCGCGTCGGCCAGCACGTAGGAATCGTAGGCGGCCATGGCGATGAAGTTGATCGCCAGCAGGAAGCGCCGGTAATGCTGGACCACGTACGCCTTGTAGGCATCCTGCAGGCGCGGCGGAATTCTCCCCTGGGACTGCCGGGGAGGAGCGGCGGGAAACTCGGGTGCGGTCATCGAGAGTGGGAGCCTGTGTCTGCCATCCAGGGCGAATGCTGGCCAAGGGCTAGAGTAGGGTGCGGCACCATTGCCGTCCAGCGGGGCGATGCATAGGGTGTACCAAATCTTCGGTCATCCGGGATTGGTTCTGTCGCCAGGGCCCGCAATGGATCTTTATAGGGTGCCAATACGGCGGCATGATGTCCGCTGTTACCTGCTGTCGAGGTCTTGCATGTACGTACCTGCGCATTTCGAGGAAACCCGCCCGGACGAGCTGCACCGGCTCATCCGCGACTATCCCCTGGGCATCCTGGTCACGGGCCACGATGGCCTGCTGGACGCCAACCATCTGCCGTTCGAGATGGAACTGTCCGGCGAGCAGCCGCTGCTGCGCGCCCATGTCGCCCGCAACAACCCGGTGTGGCAGGAGGCTGATGGCGAGGAAGTGCTGGTGATCTTCCGTGGCGAGCACGCCTATGTGTCGCCCAACTGGTACCCGAGCAAGCACGAGGCGCACCGCCAGGTGCCGACCTGGAACTATCAGGTGGTGCATGTGCGCGGCCGTCTCAAGGTCATGGATGAGGAGCGTTTCGTGCGCGGTGTGGTCGGCCGCCTGACCCGCACCCACGAGGCCGGTGAAGCGAAGCCATGGAAGATGAGCGACTCCACGCCGGAATTCATCAGCGGCATGCTGGCCAACATCGTCGGCATCGAGGTGGAGATCGGCGAGATCGTCGGCAAGTCCAAGCTCAGCCAGAACAAGGAAGACCGGGATCGGCTGGGGGCGGCTGAAGCGCTCGGCCAGCGCGGAAACACCGCGCTGGCCGAGGCCATGGTCAGCTCGACGGACGTGAAGTGATAACCAGGATTGCAGGCCGGTTGTAGGAGCGAGCTTGCTCGCGAACCGCCTTGGCAGCGGAACTGCCGGGGAATCCGTTCGCGAGCAAGCTCGCTCCTACAGGAAGACCCCGAAAGTTGGCACAGGTCAGAAGCCGCCCAGCAGATCGTGGGAATCCAGCAGGCGCCAGGCGATTTCCGGGTTCTTCTCCAGGCCCCGGCGAATCGCAGCGGGGATGGCCTGGCGGGTCTTGCGGCAGAGGCCGGGCTGCTCGTCGAAGCCGAATTCGATGCCGCGCATGGTGCGCACTTCATTGAAGCCAGGGGCGATGTGCAGGCGGATGCCGAGCTGCTCGTAGAGCTTGCCCTGCATGCGCTCAAGGTCGGCCAGGTCCTTGAGGTTCTCCAGGCGCTCCAGCAGGCGCTGCTCTTCATGCCGGGTCAGCAGGAGAATGCGCAGGTCGGCGCCGGGATCAGCCAGCAGCCGTTCCCGGTCGCAGTCGCAGGCACCGGGTGGGCATTGCTGGCGGAGTGGGGGAGTGGTGGGCATGCTCCCGATCATAGCGGGGGATCGGGGAATTGCGCAGGGGGTTAACTGTAGGAGCGAGCTTGCTCGCGAACAAACCCCGCTGCGGGGCCAGGGTTCGCGAGCAAGCTCGCTCCTACAAAAAGCGGCTCAGTGCGCCGGCTTGCGAATGGTCTTGAGCAGGTCTTCAGGGCTGATCTGCCCGACGATGGTGTTCACGCCCTCGCTGCCCGGCTGCGGCAGGCCGAGGATATGGCCCTTGATCTTGCCGATCACGTGCATCTCGCACGGCTTGCAGTCGAACTTCAGGGTCAGCACTTCATCGCCGTGGATCAGTTGCATCGGCTGCACCTTGGTGCGTACGCCGGTGACGCCCTTGGCCTGTTTCGGGCACAGGTTGAAGGAGAAGCGCAGGCAGTGCTTGGTGATCATCACCGGCACTTCGCCCGTTTCCTCGTGGGCTTCGTACGCGGCATCGATCAGTTGCACACCGTGGCGGTGGTAAAAAGCGCGGGCCTTCTCGTTGTAGACGTTGAACAGGAAGGACAGGTGCGCTTCCGGGTACACCGGCGGCGGGTTGGTCTCGGCCTTGCGGCCGCCACGTGGGTGGGCCTGCACGCGGGCTTCGGTCAGCGCCTCGATGGCCTCGCGGCGCAGCGACTTGAGCTGGGAATTGGGGATGAAGAACGCCTGCGGGGCGTCCAGCTCGATCTGGTCGGCGTGGTACTGGGTGGTGCCCAGCTGGCCGAGCAGGTCGTGCAACTGGTCCAGCGCCTGTTCCGGCTTGTTGGCGACGCCGAAGGGGCCGTCCAGGGCGACGCTGGCACTGACGCCTTCCTCGCTGGTGGCGGTCAGCTCCAGGCGCTCTTCACGCAGCTTGGCGACCCACGACAGGCCGACACGGCGCTCTGCGGAAGTCTTCTGCAGCGCCTGCTGCCAGTTGTGGTCGAGGTTGCGCGACAGCGGGTGGTTCGGGCGCAGGCGGTAGAGGCCTTCCGGCATCTCGTTGGGCTCGACGCGGTAGCGGTAGCGCTTCTCGCCGTCTTCCTCGAACTCGCCCTTCGGCTCGGCAATGTTGGCGCGGAAACCGACCACTTCGCGCTTGACCAGCACGTTGAGGCCGTCGCCGTTGGACAGCGGGTCCTTGGTCACCACCAGCAGGTCGCGCTTGCCGACCTTTTCCACGGTGCCCACCGGCAGGCCGGTGAAGGTCGGCGAGTCGAAGGCGCCGATGTCGATCTTGCGGTCGCTGACGAAGTAGTCGGTGCTGCCGCGGTGGAAGGTCTTGTCCGGGTCCGGCACGAAGAAGTGATCGGTGCGGCCGCTGGAGGCGCGTGCCAGGTCCGGGCGCTCGGCGAGGATGCCGTCCAGGCGCTGGCGGTAATAGGCAGTGATGTTCTTCACGTAGCCCATGTCCTTGTAGCGCCCTTCGATCTTGAAGGAGCGCACGCCGGCGTCCACCAGGGCGCTGAGGTTGGCGCTCTGGTTGTTGTCCTTCATCGACAGCAGGTGCTTCTCGAAGGCCACCACGCGGCCCTGGTCATCCTTCAGGGTGTAGGGCAGGCGGCAGGCCTGGGAGCAGTCGCCACGGTTGGCGCTGCGGCCGGTCTGGGCGTGGGAAATGTTGCACTGGCCGGAGAAGGCCACGCAGAGCGCGCCGTGGATGAAGAACTCGATGGCCGCGTCGGTCTCGTCGGCGATGGCGCGGATTTCCTGCAGGTTCAGCTCGCGGGCCAATACCAGCTGGGAGAAGCCGGCCTGGTCGAGGAACTTCGCCCGGCCCAGGGTGCGGATGTCGGTCTGGGTGCTGGCGTGCAGCTCGATCGGCGGGATGTCCAGTTCCATGATGCCCAGGTCCTGCACGATCAGCGCGTCGACACCGGCGTCGTAGAGCTGGTGGATCAGCGCGCGCGCCGGCTCCAGCTCGTTGTCGTGGAGGATGGTATTGATCGTGGTGAACACCCGCGCGTGGTAGCGATGGGCGAACTCCACCAGCTGGGCGATATCGCTCACCTCGTTGCAGGCATTGTGCCGCGCGCCGAAGCTCGGGCCGCCGATGTAGACGGCGTCGGCGCCATGCAGGATGGCCTCGCGGGCGATATGCACATCGCGGGCAGGGCTGAGCAGTTCCAGATGGTGTTTGGGCAAGGACATGGTTTCTTCTTTATCAGGCGTGCTTATCAGGTACGGAACGGGCAATCGCGCATTGTACCGGTCAAACGCCGCGCCGGCATCCGTGGTGTGCCGGACGGTGCGCAGGGGTACGCCTGTAAAGAACAGGGCGGCCGTTACCAGCCGCCCCGGGTGGCTCAGTATTCGAACCGGTAGCCGACGTTGGCGTGGTTCTGGTCGAAGTTGTCGCCGTCGCGGTAACCCACTTCCATGAACAGGCTGTGGCCGTCGGTAAGGCGTGTGGAGACGCCCACGGCCGCCTCGCGCCAGCCGCCACTGAAGTCCGAACTCTGCTTGGGCGTGCCGTTGATCCGATAGCCGATGTCATCGGCCATCAGTTCGCGGACATAGCCGCCCTTGAGGTACACCTCGGACTTGTGTTTCGCGTTGCTCAGCTCATAGCCGACGATGCCACCGGCGCGGGCCAGCAGCGAATCGTAGTCGTCGTAGTGGATCTTCAGGCCGTTGCTGGCCCGCGAGGAGAAACCACCCTGGTCGGTGTAGACCAGTTGTGCCTGGGGTTCGACGAACCATTGGCTGTCCTTCTCGCGGTGCAGGGTGAAGCGCTTGCCGGCTTCCACCGAGGCAGAGTAGCCGTTGCTGCTGCCGGAGCTTTTCACGCGGTTGCCCTGGGTGTCGTTGACGCTGAAGTTGTTCTTCAGGTGCGCAGCCTTGAGCACGGCGTCGATGTAGAAGCCGTTCTCTCGCAGCCAGGTGCCGTAGATGCCGACGTGGGTGTTGCGTGCGCCGCCACTGCCTTCGTCGAAGCTCTGGTCGGCCTCGGTGTGGCCAAGCATGGCGCCCACGAACAGGTCGCCGCTGCTGACCGGCACACGCCGGTCGACGCCGAGTTGGATACCCTGGTAGCTCAGGCGGTAGCCGTCGAAGTTGCTGCCGGCGAAGGAGTGCAGGCGGCCGCCGTTGGTGCGCAGCCAGACGTTGCCGTCGGTGTCGCGCTCGGTGTAGCGCAGCTCACCCATGCGTTGCAGCAGGGTCTGCATGTCCAGGTAGGACAGCAGGTAGTTGGTGTGCACCTGGGCGTGGAAGGCGCGGGTGGTCGATGTGCCGGGGCCAGGACCCGGCGCAGGCGGTACCGGCTCGACCGGATCACTCGGTTCGACCGGGCCGGGCGGTGTCGGGTCTTCGGGGTCGACCGGGCCAGGCGGTGTCGGGTCGATTGGATCGACCGGGTCGGTCGGGCCCGGATCAACCGGCGGCGCGGTGTAGCCATACAGTTCCCAGTTATCGTCCTCGTTCTTGCGCAGGGCATAGGTATTGCCGCCCAACTCCACCAGCGCGCCTTCGTAGAGGCCGAACTGGCCGCTGCCGCCGTTGGTTTCGATGATCTCGATGCGCTCGTCACCCAGGGTGCTCTGCGAGCCGTCGTTGGCCACCAGGACCGAATGGCTGCCGGTGCTGCCGTTGGTGCCCGTGATGGTCAGCTTGTCGGTCAGCTGGTTGACGATGTCGGTGTAGAAGTGGAACGCCCCGGCGCCGCTCAGCGAGCCCAGCTGCAGGCTGCCGTAGTGCTCGGGCTGGTTGGCGGCAAAGCCGTTCTGCCAGGACTCCCGGCTGTTGAGGTAGACCTGCGAGTCGTCCTGCAGGTCCAGCGCCGTGAGGTTCGAGGTGGCGTAGTGGTTGGCCTCGCTGCTGTTCTTGTCCAGCAGGAACCAGCGCGAGCCCTTGAGGTTGAGCGTGGCGCTGCTGACGCTGCCATCGCCGGCAACGGTGCTGTCGGTCATTGCGCGGCCTACCAGTTCGCTGTTCTCGGCGTTGAGCGTGAAGCTGCTGGCGAACACGCCGTCGGCGCTGTTCTGGCTGGCGTTGACGTTGACCAGGCTGCGCCCGTCCTGGGCGGTGGCGCTGCTGTTGGCGAGGTTCAGGGTGGCGTCCTTCACCGCATCGGCGACGTTCATGATGCCGCTGTTCTGCCCGTCGCTGGTGCGCCCGGCGAGGCCGCCGACTTCGATCAGCCCGGCGGTGCCGGTGGCGCCGTCGAGGTGCGCCATGTCGGTGTCGGTCAGGTCGATCACCTGGCCGCCTTCGAGGCGATCGCCGTTGCTGGCGAGGCTGTAGCCGTTGGCGAAGGAGTAGCGGATCGCGCTGGCGGCGGAGGTGATGCTGTTGCGCACGCCGGCCACCAGCGGTGTGAGCGTGATCTTCGCACCGTCACCCATCACCCGCAGGCCAGCGGAGTCCTTGCCTTCGGTGGTGATATCGACCTTGCCGTATACCGTCACTTCGGAATTGCCGTATTGCGAGCCGGCGTGGCCGGTGCTGTTGGCCGGAGCGCTGGCGCTGCCGCCGCCCAGCGAGCCTGCGGCGAGGCCATGGGATTGCCCGGTGCCGGTGGTGTGGATCACCGTCTGGAAGTCCTGATGTTGCTCGCTGTTGATCGTGACCTGCGAGTTGCCGGTGGCCCAGGCGCCGATCTCGTTGGTGCCGGCGGTCTTGATTCGCAGGTGGCCGCCGTCATAGCCGGTGGCGGTAACGCTGGAGTGGTTCAGCGCGAACAGAGCATTGGCGCCGTAGCGGCTGTTGCTGCCCCGGTTGAAGTCGCCGCCCATGAAGGTGATCGACGAGTTCGCCGTGGCATAGAGGCCGACACCGTTGCTGAAGCCGGTGCCGTTCATGTCCACCAGGTCGAGGGTCACGGTGCCGCCATTGTTGGCTTCCACCGAACGCTGGCTGGACTTGTTGGTGACCGTCAGCACATAGGGCGTGCCGTCTTTCGAGGTCATGTCGATGGTCCCGCCATTGGCGGCGAACAGGCCCTTGCCGCCGGCGATGGTCAGGTTGGCGTTGCCGTTGAGCTCGGCGCTGGAGGTTGCACCGTCCACGTACATCGCGCTTTTCGGGCTGTTGTAGCCCGAACTGGTCGAAGTGGCGGTGAGGTTGCCGTTGAGCACGAAACGCCCGCCGCCGGTGACGGCGATTCCGTTGTAGACGTACTTGCTGTTGGAGTTGGTATTGCTGCCGTAGTTGTAGCTGATGTCACCGTTGACGGTGACCTGGCTGTTGGCACCCTTGATATCCAGGGTGTTGCCGTCGACCTTGCCGCTGACGCCTGCCAGCACCAGGGGCGAGCCGCTGGGCCCGGTCATGGTGATGATCGCGCCGTTGCTCACGGCAAAGGTCTTGATGGTGCCGACCTGGGTGAAGTCTTCGTATTGGCCGCTCTGGTTGGCGGTGTAGCGCTGGTCGGCTTCGGTGACGCTGTTGGCTGCCGTTGCGGTAGCCACGGCCAGCGGGCTGGCCAGCAGAAGCATCAATGGAGTGTTCTTCATCACGGTTTCCTACCGCCTCTCGGCGGGATGGGTGAAGAGAACCCGGGTGCTCGTTTTCCGTGTGCCGCGTCGGCCGGTTGCCGGCGAGAAGGGGTGGGAAGGTGGGTTTCAGTGGTGGTGTCCTGGCACTGTGAGTCGCTCACGGGGGTTGGTGTCGGAGCGATTGTCGACCGACGGGCCGGGAAGCACCGTTGAGTTATGTCAGAAAGATTTCGAATCCGGCATGGGTATTGAGAAACGTCATGAGAAGGCCAGATCGCGCCTGATCTGCATCAATACGCACCGGCCATGAAGGTGCGCAAACCGCCGCACATGCAGCCTTGCACAGGGCAGGGCGGTGCCCTTGCAAAACTGCAAAGCGACCCTGCAACCCTGTCTATTCCGCGCTTTGCGGGCATGAATCAAGATTCGTTCGTCCCTTCGGAACACCTCCCCCCACTTTCAAGGAACCGAATCATGAACGCCAAGCAATCCCTGCTCGCCGCCTCTCTCGCCCTGGCCATCGGCAACGCCTTCGCCGCCGGCAACCCGACTGTCGAACACAACACCCAGGCCTTCCTCGAAGCCCTGGAAGCCGGCAAGGGCCAGCCGCTGGAAACGCTCTCGCCCAAGGACGCCCGCGCTGTTCTGACCGGCGCCCAGGCCTCGGTGAAAGTCGATCTCTCCGGCACCCAGGTCAGCGAGAAGACCATCCAGGCCGACGTTGGCCCGGTGAAGCTGACCATCGTCCGCCCGGTCGGGGTGAAGGGCACGCTGCCCGCGTTCATGTACTTCCACGGCGGCGGCTGGGTGCTCGGTGACTACCCGACCCACGCCCGCCTGATCCGCGACCTGGTGGTGAACTCCGGCGCGGTGGCGGTCTACGTCGACTACACCCCGTCCCCCGAGGCGCATTACCCGGTGGCGATCAACCAGGCCTACGCCGCGACGAAGTGGGTCGCCGAGCACGGCAAGGATATCAACGTCGACGGCAAGCGCCTGGCCGTGGCCGGCAACAGCGTCGGCGGCAACATGGCGGCGGTGGTCGCACTGATGGCCAAGGACAAGGGCGCGCCCAAGCTGCGCTTCCAGGCGCTGCTGTGGCCGGTGACCGATGCCAGCTTCGAGACCGGCTCGTACAACCAGTTCGCCCAGGGACACTTCCTCACCAAGCCGATGATGCAGTGGTTCTGGGACAGCTACACCACCGACCCGAAACAGCGCGCCGAGATCTACGCTTCCCCATTGCGTGCCAGCACCGACCAGCTCAAGGGCCTGCCGCCGACGCTGATCCAGACCGCCGAGTCCGACGTGCTGCGTGACGAAGGCGAAGCCTACGGTCGCAAGCTGAATGCCGCCGGTGTGGCTGTCACTTCCGTGCGCTACAACGGAATGATCCACGACTACGGTCTGCTCAACGTCGTCAGCCAGGTTCCGGCGGTACAGGCCGCCATGCGCCAGGCCGGTGAAGAGCTGAAGGTTCATCTGAAGTAAGCCGTCTGTCGAACCAGCCGCTTGCCTCCCTCGCCACCAGGCGGGGGAGGCCACTTCTCTGGAGGGAACCCACATGAACCAGACCACTCAGCAAGAATCCGTCACCCTGATCATCCGCCACCGCGCCCGCCCCGACAGCGTCGCCGCCTATGAAACCATCCTGCGTGAGCTGACCCGCGCTGCCAGCGAGTTCCCCGGCCACCTGGGCGTGGACGTGATGCGCCAGGGCGACCACTTCACCTCGGTCCTGCGTTTCGCCAGCGCCGATGAACTGCAGGCCTGGCTCGACTCGCCGCAGCGCCGCGAGCTGATCGAACGTGCCGACCCGCACCTGATCGACGGCGAGCAGAAAGAACTGCACCGCGCCCACGAGTTCTGGTTCACCGTCCCGGACAACCCGCAGAAGCAGCCGCCGCGCTGGAAACAGGCGGCCGTCTCCTACCTGGTGATCCTGCCGCTGGTGATGCTGGTGCCGCAGCTCTGGCGCCCGCTGTTCACGCAAATCCCGCTGCTGGGTGGCTTCGTGCCGGCCAACATGCTCATCGTCGCGACCATCGTCCTGCTGGTGGTCTACGTTTTCATGCCACGGGCCACGCGCCTGTTCTCCGCCTGGCTCAACGCCCGCTGATCGAAAGAGGAACATTGCCATGTACGCCGACCTGATCCTGACCAACGGCCGCTTCCACACTGTCGACCGTGAGAAACCCGAGGCCACCTCCGTGGCCATCGCCGACGGCAAATTCATCGCCGTGGGCACCGAGGCGGAGGCCATGGCCTTGCGCGCCGGCGCCACCCGCGTCATCGACCTCAAGGGGCGCACCGCGATCCCCGGCCTCAACGACTCGCACCTGCACCTGATCCGCGGCGGGCTGAACTACAACCTCGAACTGCGCTGGGAGGGCGTGCCGTCCCTGGCCGACGCCCTGCGCATGCTCAAGGAACAGGCCCTGCGCACGCCGTCGCCGCAGTGGGTGCGCGTCGTTGGCGGCTGGAACGAATTCCAGTTCGCCGAGAAGCGCATGCCGACCATCGAAGAGCTGAACCAGGCGGCGCCGGACACTCCCGTCTTCGTCCTGCACCTGTACGACCGTGCGCTGCTCAACCGCGCCGCGCTGCGCGTCGTCGGCTACACCAAGGACACCCCGAACCCGCCCGGCGGCGAGATCGTGCGCGACAGCAAGGGCGAGCCCACCGGCATGCTGGTGGCCCGGCCGAACGCGATGATCCTCTACGCGACCCTGGCGAAGGGGCCGAAGCTGCCCTTCGAGTATCAGGTCAACTCCACCCGCCAGTTCATGCGCGAGCTGAACCGCCTGGGCGTGACCAGCGCCATCGATGCCGGTGGCGGCTTCCAGAATTACCCGGACGACTACCAGGTGATCGAGCAACTGGAAAAAGAAAACCAGCTCACCGTGCGCATCGCCTACAACCTGTTCACCCAGAAACCCAAGGAAGAGCTGGCCGATTTCAAGAACTGGACCAGCAGCGTGAAATACGGGCAAGGCAGCGACTTCCTGCGGCACAACGGTGCCGGTGAGATGCTGGTGTTCTCCGCCGCTGACTTCGAGGACTTCCTCGAACCACGTCCGGACCTGCCTGGCAGCATGGAAGCCGAACTGGAACCGGTGGTGCGCCACCTGGTCGAGCAGCGCTGGCCGTTCCGCCTGCACGCCACCTACGACGAATCCATCTCGCGGATGCTCGACGTGTTCGAGAAGGTCAACCTGGACATTCCCTTCAACGGCCTGCACTGGTTCTTCGACCACTGCGAGACCATCTCGCCGAAGAACATCGAACGGGTGAGGGCGCTGGGCGGCGGCATCGCCATCCAGGACCGCATGGCCTTCCAGGGCGAGTACTTCGTCGACCGCTACGGCAAGCAGGCCGCCGAAGCGACCCCGCCGATCAAGCGCATGCTGGCCGAAGGCGTCCCCGTCGGCGCCGGTACCGATGCCACCCGCGTTTCCAGCTACAACCCCTGGACCTCGCTGTACTGGATGGTCAGCGGCAAGACCGTCGGCGGCATGGCGCTGTACCCCGAGGGCCTGTCCCGTGCCACCGCGCTGCAGCTGTACACCCACGGCAGCGCCTGGTTCTCCAACGAGCAGGGCAAGAAAGGGATGATCAAGGTCGGGCAGATGGCCGACCTGGCCGTGCTCTCGGCGGACTACTTCAACGTGCCGGAGGAAGAAATCAAGGCCATCGAATCGGTGCTGACCGTGGTGGACGGCCGCGTGGTGTTCGGCAGCGGCGACTTCGAGCGCCAGGCACCGACGGCCATTCCCGTGCTGCCGGACTGGTCTCCCGTGGCCAAGGTCCCCGGCCACTGGCGCCCGCAGGGCCCGCTGCAGCAGGCCGTGCACCAGTGCGCCGGCTCCTGCGGCGTGCATGGCCACAGCCACGAGCGCGCCCGGCAATCGAGCGTGCCGGTGAGTGACTTCCAGGGTTTCTGGGGCGCTTTCGGCTGTTCCTGCTTCGCGTTCTGACGCTGGCGTTGCGGACTCCGACCTCAATGGCCGGAGGCCGCTCTTAAGCCCTTCTGTAGGAGCGAGCTTGCTCGCGAACCCGCTTCACGCCAGATCGAATTGGTGTTGGGTGGTTCGCGAGCAAGCTCGCTCCTACAGGGTGCTTCGGTGCGCTCCTGCGCGCGCCTCAACCTTGTCTCTTCCGCTAGAACCCCACCAACTGCCCCACGGCCTGCGCCTGCGGATCATCGCTGCGGCTCACCAGTGCGTAGTTGTAGCCACCCTGGCTCCAGTAACGTGCCAGCAGGTCCCCATCCGTGCGTTGCCCCTGCGGCAACATTTCATGGCGCGGGCCCGGCGGGCGGATGAAGAAGGTCAGCCGGCGGCCCTGCCCATCTTCGTAGATCACCAGCGCTGCCGCCCCCTGTTCCGTCGCCAGCAGACGCGCCCCGACGGTCTTCAAACCAACCTGTTCCAGCGCCGGTGGCGGCACCGCGTTCTTCAGGTAACGGGCCAGCCAGCCGTTCAGGTCGCCGCCATCGCGCAGGTCGAGCCCGCTCTGGCTGGCATCCGCGAATAACCGGTAAGCCTGCACGGCGTCCTGCATCGGCACCATGCCGCGCATCATCGCGTCGCCGCGCATCTGCCAGCCGCCCATGCCGCCGACGCCCAGCGCCACCAGCAGCGCCGCCGCCGTGGCCAGCCGGGTTCGCCGGCGTTGCTGGAGCTGACGGCGAATCCGCGCCGGGTCCAGCTGTTCGGGAATTGCACTACGCGCCTGCCCGGCAAAGGCCGCGCGCAGTTGCTGCGCATCCTGTCGCCAGCCTTCGACGCGGCGGGCGTCGTCCGGGTGCGTGGCGAGCCAGGCTTCCACCCACTGGCGGCGCGCCGGGTCGAGCTGGTCGTCGATGTAGGCGTGCAGATCGTGCTCATCGGGAATGCGTTCGTTCATTTCAGTACCCGCAGAGAAGGAGTCGCCGCCTGTCCTTCGCTCAGCGCGCGCAGCGCCGTGCGGGCGCGCGACAGGCGGGACATGACGGTGCCCATGGGAATGTTCAGTGCCTCGGCTACCTCGCGGTAGCTCAGGCCTTCGACGCTGACCAGCGTCAGCAGCGCGCGCTGCTCGGCGGGCAGGCGCTCGAAGGCCTCCAGCGTCGAGCGTGCGCTGACGATGTCCTCGGGCGATGCGCTGACCGCGCTGTCCGCGCCGAACAGGCTGAGCAGGCGCGCGTGGCGCTTCGCGCGGCGCTGCCCGTCGATGAAGTGCCGGTAGAGGATCGAGAACAGCCAGGCGCGCAGGTCGCCGTCATCGCGGCGGCCGGTCCAGGCCGACAGCGCCTTTTCCAGCGTGGCCTGCACCAGGTCGTCGGCGCTGCTCGCGCTGCGGGTCAGCGACAGGGCGAAGCGCCGCAGCCGGGGCAGCAGTTCGCGCAGTGAATGGTCGTCCAGTGAATGCATCGGGGCGCCGGGAGTGGGTGGGTTCGAGCGAGAAAGACGACTACGGCGGCAATCTATTCCCTGCCTGCGAAAAAATAATTCTTTGGCAGTGATCGGGAATAACCCGGCGCACGGTGCGTCGTACCGGCTCAACGCATTCAGCCTAAGCCTGAGGAGCTGGAAATGACAGAAACACCCACACCCAACGTGCCCCTGCGCCTGGCCGCCATCGGCGCCGTGGTACTCGGCGTGGCCGCCGTCTTCGCCTACGTCGCCGGCTGGCTCGACCCGCAGCGCCTCACCCCGGACAAGGTCATCAACACCCTGGAGCACAACGGCGGCGTTTATCCCGGCTATCGGCGCAACCACGCCAAGGGCTTGTGCGTGATCGGACACTTCGACAGCAACGGCGGGCTGGCCGATCTGTCCCGCGCCAGCCTGTTCTCCGTCGGCCGCGTGCCGGTAGTGGGGCGCCTGGCCATTCCCGGTGGCAACCCCAAGGCCAGTGACGGTGCGGCCCCGATCCGCAGCCTGGCGCTGCGCTTCCTGCCCAAGGACGGCCAGGAATGGCGTACCGGCATGAACGCCATGCCGGTCTTCGTCGTCCGCGACGTCGCCAGCTTCTTTGCCCTGCAACAGGCCACCGCACCGCAACCGGGCACCGGCAAGCCCGACCCGGAAAAAGCCGGTGCCTTCTTCAAGACACACCCGGAAACCCAGCCCTTCCTGCAATGGGTGAAATCCTCCACGCCATCTTCCAGCTACGCCAACAGCGCCTACTACGGCCTCAACGCCTTCTACCTGGTGAACAAGGACGGCAAGGAGCAGCCCGTGCGCTGGTCCGTGCAGCCTGAAGCGCCGGTCGAACCGCTGGCCGCCGAAAAGCGCGGCGACGCCGACTTCCTAGCCGACGAACTGGCCCAGCGCATTGCCGCCGGCCCGTTGCGCTGGCGCCTGCAATTCACCCTCGGCGAGCCCGGCGACAGCACCAGCGACGCCACCCAGGCCTGGCCTGCCGGCCGCCGCACGGTGGATGCCGGCGAACTGGTGATCGAGCGCCTGCAGCCGGAAATCGGCGGCGACTGCCGCGACGTCAACTACGACCCGCTGATCCTCCCCGACGGCATCCGCGCTTCCGACGACCCGCTGCTCAGCGCGCGCTCGGCCGCCTACTCGGAATCCTTCAACCGCCGCACCCGTGAGCAGGCCCAGGAGACCCACTGATGAAACCGACTTACTTCCCGCTCTCCCTGCGCGTGCTGCACTGGCTCATGGCGGTGCTGGTACTCGCCATGCTGCTGATCGGCCTGGGCATGGTCGCCAGTGTCTCTCCGCGCCATGCTGCGCTGGTCGCCATCCACAAACCCCTGGGCGCCGCGCTGCTGGTGCTGGTGCTGTTGCGCATCCTCGTGCGCCTGACCCATCGCATCCCCGCGCTGCCCAGCGACATGCCCGGCTGGCAACGCAGCGCCGCGCATCTCTCGCATCTCGCGCTCTATGGCCTGCTGCTGGCCCAGCCGCTGGTGGGCTGGACCATGCAATCGGCCGGTGGTTACCCGGTGGTGCTGTGGGGCGGCTTCGAACTACCGGCGCTGGTCGCGCCCTCGGTGCAGCTCCACGCCATCCTGCGCAGCGCTCACAGCGTTATCGCCTACGCCTTGCTGGCGACCATCCTCGTGCACCTCGCCGCCGCGCTGTTCCACGGGCTCATTCGTCGCGATGAAGTGCTTCCGAGCATGACTGGCGCCCCGATGCCGCGTACCACTTCCTCGGGAGAGCGGCCATGAAGCGATTGCTCGCCGTGGCTTGCCTCTTCACCTCCTGCGCGGCCCTCGCCGCGCAGGACGCACCACCAGTTGAGGACTATCACTTCGGCCAGAAACTCGACATCAAGCGCGTGGTGCAGGCACCAGAGCTGGATTTCTGCGGGATTCGCGAGGTGGAGATGATCTACGAGGACAGCGCCGGGCAGCGGCATACGCTGCGGTATCCGGTGTGGGGGCAGGGGTGTGGAAATGAGAACTGAAGGCTCAGGCGGGGAACCGGTCGTGGAACAGTTACTTGCTTCATCTGGGGTTGCAGTACTCGGGTGGTCCTGGACGTGAATGCTATTGGCATGCCCTGTGGGCGAAAGTCAGTCTCAGCTATCGAGAAGGCAGCGGGTGCGCGCGCAGAGATTTGCGGAAGTCCGCCGGGGACATCCCGCGTGCCTGGCGGAAGGCGTGGCTGAAGGCGCTGGCCTGGGAGAAGCCGAGCAGCAGGGCAATCTCCAGGACGCTGGAGTTGGTATGCCGCAGATGCCGCTCGGCCAGGTCCATCCGTACCGACTCCAGAACCTGGTTGAAGCCCTGGCCTTCCGCGGTGAGCTTGCGCTGCAGTGTTCTCGGCGACATGGCGAGCTGGCAGGCCAGACCTTCGAGGCTGAAATCCCCGTTGGGAATGCGTTCGGCCAGCAGCGCGCGCAGGCGGCCGGTTACCGATCGGGGGGTATGGGTGCGCCCCAGTTGCCGGTCGGCTTCGAGCAGCAGGCTTTTATGGGTGCTCGGGTCTGCGCCCATGATCCGCATGGAAAGCAGCGACTCGGAAAACGTCAGCACATTGCTGCCCGCGCCGAATTCCACCGGGCACCCGAAGTAGCGTTCGTAGAGAGCCGGATCACCCATCGCCGAGTGCATCATCTTCACTCCCAGCAACGGCACGTTGCAGCCGATGAGCCAACGCCCGAAGGCCGCCCGGCCGGCAATCAGCGCTTCCAGCAGGTAGCCGTTGCAGGGCTCCCGATCGTCGACGAGTACGTCCTCCACCATCACCACATCGTTGTCGATGCTGATATGCGTCTGGCTGGACGGCAGATCCAGGACTATCGCCGCATAGCGGTGAACCAGACTGAGCGATTCGCCCAGCGTCGAACTGGTCATCATCATGTAGCCGAGCACGCCATAGCTGCTGACATGCACCTTCGAGCCCACCACCAGTCCGAAATGCGGTAGCCCGGTCAGGCAGGCGGAGCGCTCCAGCAGACCGCACAGATAGTGAAGGGGAATCCGCTGGATCGGATCACGGAGCCAATCCTGGGGCAGTTCGACCTCGCGCAGAAGTTGCTCAACCTGGCATCCATGCTGTTCAGCGACTCGTAACGCGTGATTGACGAATGTGGCGCTGACGGTAGCAGGGCGCATAAGAATGTCTGGGTCCGGTAAAATTGGGCGCGAATCTAGCAGGGGCAACGCTGGGGCGGCGAGTGGCATCCGTCGGCAGCGTCAAGCCCGGCCGCTGACCAGCACACCGGCGCCGGTGATCTGCGTGGCGGCTTCGGATAGCAGGAACATGATCACCGCACAAAGCTGCTCCGGTGCCACCCAGCGACCGTACTCGGCACCTGGCATCGCCGCGCGATTCTGCGGAGTGTCGAGGACGCTGGAGAGCACCGCATTGACGGTGATCGCCTTTCCCTTCAGTTCCTCGGCGAGGTCCTCGGTCAGGTTCAGCACGGCGGCCTTGGTCGCCCCATAGACTCCGTTGGCCTGGCCCTTCCGGGCGGCAACCCCTGAACCGATGTTGACGATGCGCCCGGCCGGCGATTGCAGCAGCAGGGGAAACGCGGCCTTGCTGATGTTCAGCGCGGTACGCAGGTGCACGCCATACAGCCATTTCGCCAGGTTGCGATCTCCCAGCGGCATGGGTCGGCAGGTGATACCGCCGATGATGTTCACCAGTGCGTCGAGACGCCCGAAATGCTTCTCGACTTGCTGGATGATCTCCAGGCAGGTGGGCGCTACGGTCAGGTCTACGCGGGGCAGGACCAGCAGGGTTGGCGAGGAGGGTACCGGGCAGGGCGTGCGGTCGATCAGCACCAGCCTGGCGCCACACCCCGCGAAGAGGTTCGCCAGCGCCTCGCCAAGGTCCCCGAAAGCCCCGGTGATAGCTACGACGCGGTCCGACAGCAAATGATCCATGGTCAACCTCCGGCCTGTGCGTTTAGCGCACGTAAGCTAAAGAGGAGTCCGCCTGGAGTCATGCGACTGAACGTCAACTTGGTATCGATAATCCGACATCGGCGTCGGAGCGGGAGAATCGGGCGCTTGGTCGGCACTTCTCCCGCCATTCGAACAAGTTATGTCCCTGCTGCATTGGAATAAGTGGCTACGATCTGGCGCTTGGCACTGAGGTCCGGTCGTCAGGAGTGCTTAGGCCGCAAGCGCTTCTGGTGCATTGTCAGCCTCACCTTCCGCACCGTCTCCACAAACGGAGTCACGATCAGGCTCCACAGCGACGAATACTTCGCATCGTCATGCTCCCCGGCACCGAACTGGATCGGCTCCGGTGTGCGCTGGGTGACGTAGAGCGTGCCGAACAGCCAGTCCCATAGCGACAGGTTGATGCCGAAGTTCCTGTTGAAGTGCCGGGGCGCGTCGCTGTGGTGGATCTGGTGCTGGGCAGGGCTGTTGATCACGTGCTCCACCAGTGGCCCGAACGATAGCCACACATGGCTGTGGCGTAGGTTCGTCGCCAGCACGTTGAACAGCAGGATCAGGTAGGTCACACCGAACAGCGTATAGGCGCTGACCTGCCCGCCACAGACGTACCAGAAGGCGCCGGCGTAGGCACCCAGCAGCACGGTCCCGGCCAGGTTCGCCGCCAGCTTCTCCACGAAGTGCACGCGGCTCGCCGTGATCGGCGTCAGCACCGCCGCCGAGTGGTGCACCTTGTGGAACGCCCACAGCCAGTGCGAGTGGAAGGCCCGGTGCACCCAGTAGTTCTTGAAGTCGCTGACCAGGAACACCCCCAGCCCATAGAGCAGCGACAGCCCAAGGTTCTCGCCCACCTGCGGCCGTGCGCCCCAGAGGTTGGTGAAGAAGGCGATGTAATCACCCGAGCGCAGGATGTACGGATCGACCAGCCCGATGATGGGCACCAGCAACACCACATTGAGGATGCCGCGCACCAGGTAGTAGCGGTAATCCAGCAGCGCCGAGCGATGGAAATTAACCCGCGCGCCGCCGATGAACTGCCAGAACGACGTCGATTGCGTCAGCCCGCGTTGCCGGCGGAAGCGGAACAGCGCGTAGGCGATGGCGTAGGAACACAGCAGGAACAGCACGCCGACGCGGCCACTGAGGTCGAAGAGGCCGGAAAGCTGGGTGGTGATGGGGCCGATTACCCACTCGGAGACTTGGCTGTGAAGGTGCGAGAGGTCAGGCATGGGCGCTGCGCCGGAAGTCAGGTGTACTTGTGCTACGAGTGATCGCCCACGGCGCTGAGGCGCTGGCTACTCACGGGGCGTCATGTGTTCGCTCAGCATGGGACCTGGGGGATCACACTGTCAAAATTCAGCGGCGCCGGGGCGGGGCAATTCGACAGGGGGTCGTCAGCTGCCTGGTGTGCGGAGGCGATTGGATTGGCCTGAAATGGCCCGCGGAGCGGGAGAATCCATCGATGAGGTGGGGAGGCGCCCGCACTGTGCACCAAGCCAGGGCGTAACCTTGAGGGAATCAGCCAGGGACCGACATCCGTGAAGCTGCAGGCTCCGCGCGACGGGCAGGGTGAAGACGTTTGCCAGTCAGCAACGAGCCGCGTGATTGATGGCTTACGCCGCTGTAGCCATTGGCTGCTGTTGTCGATCCAGCATTTCCTGGAGCTCAGCCACTGAGTCCAGGACTCTCTGCGCCCAGCGCTCATCGTCCGGCCGTACGACAACGACGCGGAAACCGTGGTCATGGCCTTCGCTCTTCACGCCTTCGGAATCATCGACATGCAGGTCGATATCGAATGCCGGCGGAAGTTTCGAGGGGGAGTTCGCCAGCCCGCGCTCGGTCAGGGCCTGGTTGTGCCGAACGCTGTTGACCACGCCGTCGACGTGGATGCCGTACAACAACAGCCAGCGCCTGATATAGGACGGTGTGCGGCCGGAGGACGTGTAGACCCAGATGCTGCAGCCCTGGCGGCGTAGTTCCCGGGTCAGGGAGCGGGTGCCGATACGCAGTGGTTCGCCGAGCCAGCGATGAATGAACACTGGGAGCCTGCTGGGTTCGACGTCGCTGTGGTGGGGGAGGCAGGCCAGGGTGTCATCGATATCGAACGAAATTCGTATGCGCGGCCGTCCGAACCGGTAGGGCGCAAGTGAGCCCTTCATGGCGTCCCACAGCTGATCCTTGATGGCCAGGCAGGTTGCGAGCATGGGCTGGGTGGTCATCAGGCACCTCCCTGATGGGCGGAGGTGTGTTTTTCGCCAAGGAAGAATCGCTGCGAATCCGCTGCCTGATCTTCGAGGAAGGCTGCGTACTTTTTCTTGATCTTGGGCAATTCGAATAGCGCCTTTACGCCATGCTTGGCAGAGTTGCGGATGACCGATGACGGGTTGTAGTAACCCTTGGCGTTGTCCAGGGTCAGCACGAACGGCGGCAGCCCGGCACGTAGCAGCAGATAGCTGACGATGAGCGAGCCGCTGCGATGGTTACCTTCGATGAACAACTGCGGTTTGCTCAGAATCCGCACATAGACCCCGGCCGCGCGCTTCCACACCGATTCGCTGTGATACGCGCAGTACCAGTTGAACAAGTCTTTGATGCCGCCTTCCACGTTGTTGAAGAAGTGCGCCTCGGTGGCCGCCAGGTGCGGCGCGAATTCCAGCCGACGGGCAGGGTCCCGGCCGCACAGCACGGTGGCGTTGATCTCCAGCATCAGGTTTACCTGCTGCAGATCGAACAGGTCGACGCCCCGTGCGACGTAGTCGTCGATCAGGGCGTAGCCCTCCAGCACGTTGTGCAGCACTTCATCGGTGAACGGATCACGCGGCTCGGTAAAGCACTGGCTGAGCTCGCCGAAACGGCCTTGCACCTCACGCAGCGCACGTTCAATCGCTGGCAGATCAAGACGGCGCGTGGCAGGCATGGGCAACCCTGAAGAAGAGGTGAGAGGCTTCATACGACTGTAGATTCGACTCAGCTGAACTTGCCGCTGATGTAGTCCTCGGTCATTTTTTCCCGCGGGCTTTCGAAGATCTGCTTCGTCGCGCCCATTTCGACCAGGTAGCCCGTGCGCGTACCTTGGGAAATGTCCACCGAGAAGAACGCCGTCGTGTCAGCGACACGGATGGCCTGCTGCATGTTGTGGGTGACCAGCGCGATGGTGTAGTCCTTCTTCAGCTCGACCATCAGCTCCTCGACACGGCGGGTAGCGATCGGGTCGAGTGCCGAGCACGGCTCATCCAGCAACAGGACTTCCGGTTCGGTGGCAATGGCGCGAGCGATGCACAGGCGTTGCTGCTGGCCACCGGAGAGCGACAGGCCGCTCACCTTCAGCTTGTCCTTCACTTCATCCCACAGCGCAGCGCCCTGCAGGGCATGCTTGACCCGGTCGCCGATGTCGCCCTTGTAGCGATTGAGGCGCAGGCCAAACGCGACGTTGTCGAAGATGCTCATCGAAAACGGGTTCGGCTGCTGGAACACCATGCCGATGTAGCGGCGCACGACGACAGGGTCCACACCCTTGCCGTAGACGTCCTGCCCGAGGAAATGCACGTGGCCCTCGAAGCGGAAGCCGCGCACCAGATCGTTCATCCGGTTCAGGCTGCGCAGCACGGTGCTCTTGCCACAGCCGGAAGGGCCGATGAATCCGGTGATCTTGTTCTTTTCGATCGGCACGTGGCTGTCACGTACCGCCATGAAATTGCCGTAGAAAATCTTGTCCAGTTTGCAGTCCATGACCACCTGGGTCTCGGAGCCAACCGGGGCGACTTTCTGTGCAGTAGCTGTGTTCACGATTCGGATGCTCCGTATCTCAAAACTTGGGCTTGCCAAAAATGCGACTGATGACGTTCACGACCAGCACGATCATCACCAGCACCAGCGATGCGGCCCACGCGAGCTCGAGCTGGTTGTCGAAGGGCATGCCGGAGAAGTTGTAGATCAGTACGGAAAGCGAGGCCGTGGGGTTCATCACTGCCAGGCTGCCGTCGTGGTAGATCCAGTAGTTGCTGAACAACGCGGTGAACAGCAACGGCGCGGTCTCGCCTGCGGCGCGCGCCACGGCCAGCATGACGCCGGTGAGAATCGCCGGCAGGCCGGTAGGCAGGACGATCTTCCAGATGACCTGGGCGCGGGTGCAGCCCATGCCGTAGGCGGCATCCTTCATGATCTTGGGCACCATCTTCATCGACTCTTCGGCCGTGAGCACGACGATCGGCAGCATCAGCACGGCCAGTGCCACGCCACCCGCCGGTGCCGAGTAGGTACCGGTGGTCATCACGACCAGGGCGTAGGCGAAGACCCCGGCCAGGATGGAGGGCAGGCCGGTGAGCGTCTTGGCGGCAAAGCGCGCGGCGCTTGCCAGTTTGCTGTCCGGGCCCAGTTCAGCCAGGAAGACGGCTGCCATGATGCCAACCGGAACGGCAATGGCGGCGGCGATACCGACCATGACGAAGGTGCCGGCCAGCGCGTTGCCGAAGCCGCCGCCCGTCTCGAAGCCGGTCGGTGGCAGTTCGGTGAAGACCTCCAGGCTCAGGCGCGCACCACCACGGGTGATCAGCATGTAGAGCACGGAGATCAGCGGCACGCTGGCCAGCAGGGCGCCCAGCCAGACCAGCGTGGTCAGCACCAGGCTGCGCAGGGCACGGCCCTCGAGTTTGCGCTGCAGGCTCGGCAGGGCAGATGCGGTAGGAGTGAGGCTGGTCATTACTTGGTCCCCCGCTGGGCGTAAAGCATGATCATGGAGCCGAGTACGTTCACGATCAGCGTGATGAACATCAGCACCAGTGCGGCATACATCAGCACTTCAACCTCGTTCGGCCCGGCTTCGGGGAAGTTCAGCGCCAGTAAGGCTGCCAGCGTGTTGGCCGGTGCAAACAGCGACAGGGAAATGGTGTTCGCGTTGCCGACCAGCATGGCCAGGGCCATGGTTTCACCCAGTGCGCGGCCCAGGCCCAGAACCAGGGAGCCGAAGATGCCGGTGGCAGCGGAGGGCACCATCACCTTGAGGATCGCTTCCCAATGGGTGGTCCCCATGCCGTAGGCGGCCTGCTTGGTCTTCATCGGCACGCTGGCAAGAGCGTCCTGCGAGACCGCGGCAATAGTGGGCAGAATCATGATGGCAAGCACCAGAGAGGCGGGCAGCAACCCTGGCCCGCTCAACGATGTGCCGAAAAAGGGTATCCAGCCGAGTTCGCTGTTCAACCACGCCGTCAGCGGGCGAATGGCCGGGATCACCACGTAGATCCCCCACAGGCCATAAACGACGCTGGGGATGGCGGCGAGCAGTTCGACGATGGTACGGAACACCGCCGCAAGCTTGGCGGGGAGGAAATCCTGGGTCAGGAAGATCGCCATGCTGACGCCGAACAGGCCTGCGATCAGCAGAGCGATCAGTGCGCTGTAGAGCGTGCCCCAGATGGCCGGCAAAATGCCGTACTTGCCCTGGTTGACGTCCCAGACCGAACCCAGGAGAACGTCCAGGCCATGTTTCTCCATGCCCGGAAAGGCCTTGCGGCCGACTTCGAACACGAGGGCAACGACCAGCACCAGAATCAGGACCACACCCAGACGTGCAATGGCACGGAAGGTCCGGTCAACCAGGAAATCCTTCGCGGATGGCGGTTGGCAGGCAGAGTCCGGATTTACCGGTACGACAAAAGGTTGGGTCATGGGGGGAGTTCCGGAACAGGTGGAAATCTCATCCGGCGTGGCTGACAGCCCACGCCGGATGAAGACTCGCAGGCGTTACTGGATGTTGGCGGAAGCTTTGCGAACCTGATCGACAACTGCTTGCGGCAGCGGGATGTAGCCCATCGAATCAGCGATCTTCTGCCCTTCGGTCAGGCCATACTCGACCATTTCACGCATGGCCTTGGCCTTGGCCGGGCTCTCGTTGTGCTTGCGGAAGATCATCCAGGTGTAGGAGGTGATCGGGTAGGACTGGGCACCGTCCGGATCGGGCAGCCAGGCCACCAGGTTCTCCGGAAACTTCACGGCAGCCAGCGCCGCGGCACCGCTTTCTGCGTTCGGTACGACGTACTGACCGGCCTTGTTCTGCAGCTGGGCGAAGTCGACCTTGGCCAGCTTGGCGAAGCCGTACTCGATGTAGCCGATGGCGCCAGGGGTCTGGCGAACGGTAGCGGTCACGCCATCGTTCTTCGGCGACTTGATGAATTTGTCGCTGGCCGGCCAGTTGACGGTGTTGCCTTCACCCAGGGCGGTCTTGAACTCCGGGTTGATGGTCGACATGTGCTTGGTGAACACAGCGGTGGTGCCACTGGAATCCGCACGCACGACAACGGTGATCGGCAGGGCCGGCAGCTTCAGCTCAGGGTTGGCCGCGACGATCTGCGGGTCGTTCCACTGAGTGATCTTGCCCAGGAAGATGTTGGAGTAAACGTCGCGCGGCAGTTTCAGCCCTTTGGGGCTGCCCGGCAGGTTGTACGCCAGGACGATTTCGCCGGCGGTCATCGGCAGCAGTTGCACGCCTTCGGCAACCTTGGCGATGTCCTCGTCTTTCATGGCCGAGTCACTGGCCGCGAAGTCCACGGTCTTGTTGAGGAAATCCTGTACGCCCGCACCGCTGCCCTTGGACTGGTAATCCACGGTGACGCCAGCGGATTTCTTGCTGAAGTCCTTGAACCAGGTCAGGTAGATCGGAGCGGGGAAGCTGGCGCCAGAGCCGGTCAGGCGGACGCTTTCGTCGGCAAAGGTGACGGAAGTGGCACACATGGACAGCGTAACGGCGATCGCAGCAGATTTCACAAAGCTTTTCATCGAGGGCAATCCTTTTGATATCGGGCTGCCATACTGTGATCTGGTCCTGTGAAATTTTTATGACAGTGCGGTGGCAAGCGCTCTGGCTCGCCGGCTCGACTGGCATATCTCCGGGCTTCAGCGATGCGCGTCAGGTGAATTCGCAGCTGCTCCCCGCCGTGGCTGGCGGCCATTTCAGGGCAGGGGCGGGGAATCGCACCTCTGTTCGATGAGCACGCTGAGTAATAAAAAGTTACGGTCACTCGGCAGTGCCGAGGGATGCAGATGCGTTCGGTTGCCGGAAGGCATCCACACCGCACCAACTAGCACCTAATTAAATATCCGATCATATACCTGCCTAAAATCAATCTCGCCCGAATTAAGCTTTTCAAGAGACTCTGCAACATCTGATACGCCTGACAATCCCCTCACCGCCACCATGCATTTTATTCCGCACATTTTAAATAGACAATTAACCTCCTTGGTCAGATGCTCTCTGAGTAGTATTTGAGAGCGCTTAAACATAGCTCTCTTGTAAGTTCTCCAATATTCACATTGCCTGTCATCCGACCAGTCGCGTCGATGCCAATTCCACTGCGCGGTTACCTTATTTATATAAACTATATGTTTTGTCATGTATGAATTAAAATCAAAACCAGATCCCCCTCTACCTTCGGAAACCTCCTGGACTGCAAACTCCGGAAGCGATCCGGGCGGTGTCTTAGATAATCTCCTGATCATGCGCTTATACCCGGAACTACCCCCAAGAGAGTCGGGGAATGTACACCTCCAAATCCTACGATTGGGGCAGTATAAATAACGAGCCGACCACTTCTCTCGCTCTTTACTTGGCACAAGCTGCAGTGTATAAAAAGGCAATCTAAGCATGCACTGAGGAGAAACATGATGTGCTGAAACTCCGCTCTCTTCTTTTACAAGCTCATAAGTAGAGATTGCATCCCAGACCAGGTGCCGTGCAATTTTCTCAAGTGCTCGGCAAAATGATTGCGTAAAATCTCGCGACCCACCACCTAAGAAAGAGTCCATTAAGAACTTAGCCTCTTTTATATCCCGTGCATCGCCATTAACTTCCACTATAAAGCTAGGGTTTCTATCGCTTCTTCCATCCAGCGGAATGATCCCATTTACAATATCCTCTCGAAGCATTTGCACATATAGGCCATTCTCCCGCTCGGCCCTATGGGATAGAAAAAAAGGGGCCAACTTAAGATCTCTATTCCTTCTCATCCTCCCTCCCCAGAATTAGGCAGATTATCAGCCTTGTTAATCGCTCTCAGAAGAGCCTCTTGTTTCCAATTGAGGTCTAACCCCTCAGGGTTCACGAAATCCTTATACCAAGTTACGAGAAATAAATCGTACCCACTTGGCAATCTGTCAAAATGATCTGTCTTAATCGATCGAATCAATGGGCTGGGGTGTACAAAATGATAATTCGTATCCATGCCAAAATGCTTATCAACTGCCTCCACAGGCAGTTGTTTGAATAATTCAAATATCTGCCGCTCCCACTCAAATCGCAATTCCGACCTGAGGGGTAATCCAAAGCCATTATTATTAATATGAGTGGTTAACGCCAAATACTTTTTAACAGCGTCGCCCGCCTTGCCTATTATCAAATTAGTCCACGCATTCTCAACACCCTCCCACAGGGCGGGATTCTGGTGGAACTCCGCCAATAACTTGGCATACCCACTGAGTTCCATTAGATCCAATAGAACTGACGTTGCAATCCTGAAGTCATCCTCCAAGGTTGCAGGAACAATAGCAACTGGCCTCAACTGCTCAAAGCGCGTAATACACCCAGCTAAGTATGTATGAAAAATAGCGCCGGTGAGCGTGCCATCATTTTCACACAAGGCCTTCAAAAATGACTCGCCCGTTATAAAATAAAACTGCCCAGCATAGTCTGGATAGTTTTCATTCTTATCAGCAAGCATGAGAATTGCTTGATTTGCAATTGATTTGGCAAGCTCAGCTTT
The DNA here is from genome assembly GCF_012971725.1 of Pseudomonas multiresinivorans. Classification (NCBI taxonomy): domain Bacteria; kingdom Pseudomonadati; phylum Pseudomonadota; class Gammaproteobacteria; order Pseudomonadales; family Pseudomonadaceae; genus Pseudomonas; species Pseudomonas multiresinivorans. The sequence continues at coordinate 3,577,836 of NZ_CP048833.1, read as the reverse complement.
TCTATCCGCGACATTTTTTTCCATTGCATCTAGATCTACGGAAGCCCACGGAAGGCCAAGCAAACATCTGGCACTCGCCGAGTCTTCCCATGTTGTCTTTAGGATCTCTATAGTGCGGTCAGCCTTGTACCAGAACTCGTGCTCTCTACTATGAATACAAGCCTTCAACCACCTAAATTCATATGTCGAGAATTTTTCAGAAAGACCAGCATATAAAGCTTTTGATCTATTTGAAAGCTGTGAAATATGTCCTGCTAAAGCTTTCGAAAATCCGAGATTCAAAATATCGACTTGATACTATGTCGGCGATATCACGCGCCCTTCTGAAAGCTTTTCTACTGCAATCCGATCAAACAACCACTCTCCTTGAGAGACAAGATATGATGGAAGCCCAACTCCATACAGGCTGCCCTTGCTCCCCCAATTTATTCTTTTTAAAGACTCGGAAAAGGCGGTTACATTTACGCTTTCACTGTGATTCGCCAGTGCAAGAGCAATAGATATAGGGATAGTGGCGATCCCCTCTATGATCGACAGCCTCTCCAAATCTACAAGTTGAGATGATGCAGGGGATTGAGACTTTACCGCCTCAGATACGGTCTCTGATATCTCCTCGGCAAAATCAAAGGCTCTTTCAAGAAATCCACTTATAACGAGAACCTGAATATATTGATCTAGGTAGTTCAAGAGACTTTTTGCCTCAAGAAATCTACCGCCCTCAATAGAGACTGACAGTGCCTGAAGGACATCTCTCTGCAATTGAATTTCCATCCAAAACTGCGACCTTGTCATTTCCGGTTGCAGTGCCGTGCCGGTTTTATGCGCTATCATGACGTTATGGCCAGCAGTTGAGTACCAGTCTCTATGTTTGAACTGCAATGGATACCAATCGCTATCTGTCGGTATTTTCATCTTAAGATATTGATAGCTGGACAGAAAACCCAATATTCGGCCTGAAAGTTGAATAAGCGACTTTCCATTTAAGTGATTCTCCTTTATCGTAATATCAAACAGAACCCTCAACGTCTCAATGCTTATATTTGCCGATCTATTGGCATGCTTCTGAAAAGATTGATCACTCCAATACGGGCTGCCCGCCATTACAATTGAAATCGCCTTATTGAAATCTTCAAATATATGGTAAGACAAGGCAGTGGGAAAAAATTAAACGCCGTCTTTCCAAGCCTAACAAATGCTATCACTCCCATTCCTGCAAGAACTGCAATTAGAGGGATCGCCACTAGTATCTTTGAAAGTCCTACTAAGCGCAGCGCTATCAACATCACGCACAACACGGTTAGAGTTGACAAAAACCTCATGTAAACACTACCAGAACGCTCTCTAGCAAGTAGCACTCTAATGTTGTTAGGGACTTTCGCGTAAATCGCACTACCTACTGAGGTAAGCGCAGCATAATATAAGCCAATGAACACACCGCCCATGCCCGCCACCGCGGCAAGAAAGGTTATATAGTCCGCGTCACTCGGGAATTTCCAACCCCAATTTTCGAGCTTTGGCGCGGCCAAATGATCGACGGCAACCAACGCGCCTACAGTAATTGCAGCGATAGCAATTGAGAGCAGCGTACTTTTAAGCGTTACGATAAGTGATCGAGTATCATCGATCCCCCTCCTAACTCCTTCCTTCACAACGTGCTTATTTGCTCGATAGCTAAATTGTGTTTTAGCCATTAGCTTCCTGGCTTCCCAGTAGCCCTTGACATCAATTATTCGGAAATTTAAAAACTTCCTCATCACCAATTAATCCCTTCATGGTTACAACGCCACTTCGAATCTAGAGCTTCAATTTTTCCATCTGACAATATAATGCCATTCTTGAACTTATGAAATATATAGACCACTAGCGATCGCTGGGACGTGCTGCGGCCATTCGATGAACTCAACTGGTGGCATGGGCTATCCAGCCAGACGATGTCGTTCAATTCCGACAAGGTGAAAGACCGACTGCCGGGCGATCGATACGAGCTAAAGGTCGGCCAGCAAGGGCAGGTCAGCAAGAACACCAGCGTCTGGGGTAGCGTCGCTGCGGAGACGGGGTAGGAAGTTCACAAGGCATCTGAGGTACAAATTGGAGTGAAGTACGACTGGTAGTTGTATCAGGCAGCAGGAGCCGCCCTCGAAACAACGGGGCTGTTTTTTGCCAAGCACATGTCCGCTTCGGGCCGGAACCTGCCATCGGCAACAACGAAGTTTGCATTTGCCAACCGGCCTTGCTTGACCGCTGCAAGCCTTCCCCATAACCTCCCGACGCCCCTGTGAAAGCGACGGGGGACGGGTTTGGCGACTCGAAAAACTACCTAGGCGCGGTGACGCTTCGTCAGACCGTGGCGTGTCAATACGTCCACGGTTCTGTGCTATGGCGGGCCGCACAGGGAGACCTTCGGGTCTGCCGGGACCTAGGTAGCCGGTTCGCCAACCCTGTGTGGCTCCGCCTCCCTCATCGTTTGGCGACGATCAGGGCGGTGGTTTCTTGAAACTACCTAGGAAAAGCACATGGACGACCTCTACGTTCCCACCGTTTTCCACCGCTACAACCGTTCCCTGCGCGGCGTGTTGATCGACAACCAGCCCTGGTTGGTCGCCCGCGAGCTGGGCTATCTGATCCGCGAGCGGGTCGAGACTTATGTTCTTCGTCTGGATGAAGACCTGTTTCGCGAAGCGCGCCTGGTGACGGGCGGCGGCGAGGAGGTCGCGTTGCTGGTGAATGATTTTGGCGCTTTCCATGTGCTGCATCGATATCGCGACCCGGAGCATCGGGAGTTGCGCCGGTGGATCACCGGGCATGTGTTGCCGGTGTTGAGGGATCAGGAGCCTGGCAGGGCGGGATTCCCGCAGCGCATGCAGGCAAGACGGGACGGCCGTGCGCTGGCGGTGCTGGATTGGCAGGGTGAGTTGTGGGTGCCGATGCATGAGGTGCCGAGATTGATGCGTGAGGAGCGGCGCGGGCGTTGGTGGCGCAGGGAGTAGCCGGTTGCGGTGGAGCAGCGGCGGGCTCCTGTCCGACCGAGTCCCGGGAGTCCGCTTCCCGCAAGCGGGAGAGGACCGCGCTGGGCAGGATGAGGTAGGCCACCCGCTCCGGCGATTCAGTGCCGTCGAACTGGGCCTGCGTTGTGCGTGGCGCGGAGATTGCCTTCCGTTGCTCCGTGTGACTACGATCCGTGATTGTAAATAGCCATGCCCTATGCGCTGGCACTCCAGGAGTATCAAAGGCGCGTGCTTGCGCCGCTCCTGCAATGTTCGGCTCCCGTTGCCATCCCTCCACTAGCGCGAACCTATGGTCACGACTGTCATCCTCAGCATGCTCTGCGTGCACCTGCTCTGTTTCTGCGTGATGTTCCTGCTGATCAGCAGGCGACTGAATGGCCGGAAGATGGGCATGGATGTGTTTGCGCTGGGCAATCTGTTGCTGGGGCTCGCCTATATCCTGCAACTGCTGGGCGGCCCGGCAAGCTGGGGGCTGATGAGTGTCGTCAACCACACGCTGACGCTCTGCGCGCCGGTGGCCTATGTGCTGGGTGCGCTGCGTTTCTTCGACCGCCCCACGCCAGTGTGGCGCCCACTGCTGACGCTGGCCGCCGGCTACCTGTTGGCGCAGGTGCTGGTGCAGACGCTGTTCGGCTCGGCGGCGCGCCACGCGCTGCTGGCGGGATCCTGCGCGGTGCTGTTCCTGACCATGACCGTGGCGGTGTTGTATGCCGGACGAACCGTTGCCAGGGATCTTCGCGTGGAGATGGTGGTGTTTGCCGTGTTGATCGGCGGCATCTGTGCGCTGAATGCGATCAAGTTCGTGATGATTCTCCAGGGAGGAATGGGCGCGCTGGATATGAACAGCAGCTTCCAGCGCACCTTCTACATCTACATGTCCTTCCTGGGGACGGTGCTGCCTCCGTGCGCCGTCTGGCTGGTGCTGCGCCGCCTGACGGATGAGCTGCGCACCATGGCTGCCCATGACCCGCTCACTCATCTGCTCAACCGGCGGGGCTTGCTCGACGGGCTGGAGGCGCACTTCCGCTCCCGGCGTGCCGGTGCGGCTTACCTGTTGATCGTGGATATCGACCACTTCAAGCGCATCAACGATACCCACGGCCATCAGGTGGGCGATCTCGTGCTCTGCCATGTCGCGGAAGTCCTCAAGAGCACGGCGCGCCAGGGCGACCTGATCTGCCGCCTGGGCGGCGAGGAGTTCGTGGTGATTGCCCTGAACACGGACGGAGCGGGTGCCTTGCAACTGGCGGAGCGCACGCGAGTGGCGATTGAGCACAGCCAGGTGCCCGGCGTCGGTGCGGGTCAGCCGATCCGCTGTACGGCGACCATCGGTGTTTCGCCTGAATTCAGCAGCGCGCATGCGCTGGATGGCGTGCTGCAGCAGGCCGATGCGGCGCTGTACCGGGGCAAGACTTCGGGGCGCAATCGCGTGGAAGGGGTTGTTGCCTAGCGGCTGGTCGCTTCGGGATTGGGCGGTGGCAGCGGGTTCGCGAGCGGGCTCGCTCCTGCGGGGTAGCTGGGTAGGGCGGAAAACGCGATAGCGCAATTCGCCGCCAGGGGCTGGCGGATAAGCGGTTACAGGCTGTTCGTCCTGCGGTCTAGGCGGGGCGTACTGTCGAGGGTGGCTCGGTGTTGGACGTTGCCCTCACCCCAGCCCTTTCCCTGAAGGGAGAGGGCTGGGGAGGGGACGGAGCCAGACGGAAGAGTTTGCCTTCGCTCAGCCGTCACGCGGCCGGCGGGGTGCCTTCGGCGTTGGCGACCACGGCGTCGATCTGGATCGAGGCGCCCTTGGGCAGGGCCGAGACGCCCACGGTGCGGCGCGCCGGCGTGCCGCCAGGGAAGCAGCTGGCGTACACCTCATCCACTGCGGCGATGTCGTCGATGTTGGTCAGGAAGAGGTTGACCTTCACCACATCCGCCAGGGCATGGTCGATGCTTTCGACGATGGCTTTGAGGTGCTTGAAGCACTGCGCGGCCTGTTCCTTCACACCGCCTGCCACCAGCTCACCGGTCCGTACGTCCAGCGGCAGCTGGGCGGAGATGTGGTTGTAGTGGGAGAAGGCGACGGTCTGGGTGGAGTAGGGGCAACGCGGCGCGGCGTCGGTGTTGTGGGCCTTGATGACGATGCCGTGGCGGTCTTCCACCGCTTGCGGCGGGGTGCCGTCACCGTGGGAGACCACGGCTTCGACCTGTACCAGCGCGTCCAGCGGCAGGGCTTTCACCGTCGCCACGGTGCGCGCCGGGAAGTAGCCGACGGCGCGGGCAATGGCGGAGTCAGGGAAGAAGGTGGTGTAGACCTGGTTCACCGCTTCCATGTCGGCGAGGTTCTTGACGAAGACGGTGATCCGAACGATGTCATCGAAGGGCACGTCGATGCCTTCGAGGATGTTCTTGATGTTGCGCAGGCACTGCGCGGTCTGTTCCTTGATGCCACCGGATACCAGCTTGCCGGTGCGCGGGTCGATGGGCAGCTGCGCGGACAGGTTGTTGTAGTGGGAGAAGGCCACGGACTGCGTCGAGAGCGGGTTCAGCGGCGCATTTTCGGTGCTGCCTTCGACCTTGATCAGGTCGCCGGCCTGCGGGGCGTTGGGGATGGTGCCTTCACCGCAGGTGATGAGGGCTTCGACCTGCACCTGGGCGCCCAGTGGCAGCGCTGCCACGCCAACGGTGGTCAGGGTCGGGACGTAGTCCGGGAAGAAGCTGGCGTGGACTTTGCCGACGGCTTCGGCGTCCGCGATGTTGGTCAGGAAGATCGAGATACGGACGCTGTCGTCCAGTTTGTGACCGATGCTTTCCACCACGGCCTTGAGGTTTCTGTAGCACTGTTCGGCTTGTTCTTTCACGCCGCCGGCGACCAGTTTTCCGCTGGCAGGGTCGATGGGCAGTTGCGCCGACAGGTTGTTGTAGTGGGAGAAAGCGACGGTTTGCGAGTAAGGGCCGGTGCCCTGGGGTGCCTTGTCGGTATTTCTTGCCAGTACTGCGTTGTAGCCACTCATAGGGTGCTCCCTGGTTTGCTGGGAATCCGTGGGTTTCGTGGCAAAGGCTCAGTCCGGTTCGTTATCGGTCGTTGCCACTGTTCATTCAGACGACGGATATCGAACTCGTCGAGAGGCGCGCAGACTATCGAGTCTCCAGGGGTGACCCCTTTGACTTAAGGCAAGCGTAGTGGGGTCTTCTTACCGGGTTGTTTCAATTGGCGATGAGCGTTAGTCGGGATGGTTTGCAGGGGGGCTGGGAGGGCTTGAAGCGGAGTCAGTGCGTTTCATGGGAATGCCGTGCCGGGGCGTCTCCCTCTCCCTAACCCTCTCCCTGAAGGGAGAGGGGACTGTCCTGTGCAGGGAGTGCCCGCAACTTCAGCCGGCACTGACGGCTCCCTCTCCCTTCAGGGAGAGGGCTGGGGAGAGGGGCTCTTGGGGACTACTAAAAGATATAGTCAGTTGTCAGGAAGCTCGAATCGCGGTCGCGGATGATCTGGCTGATCAGCTCCTTGTTGGCGTCGGTGAAGCGCGTGGCGACCAGGGTGCGGATGGAGAAGGTGCGCAGGGCGTCATGGACGGAGAGGGTGCCTTCGGCGGAGTTCTTGCGGCCGTTGAAGGGATAACTGTCCGGGCCGCGCTGGCACTGGGCGTTGATGTTGATGCGGCCCACCTGGTTGACGAAGGCGTCCACCAGCGGGCCGATCTGCGCCGGATCGTTGCCGAACAGGCTGAGCTGCTGGCCGTAGTCGGATTGCAGGACGTAGTCGATCACCTCGTCCAGCTCGCGGTACGGCACCACGGGCACCAGCGGGCCGAACTGTTCTTCGTTGTAGAGGCGCATGTCGGCACGCACAGGGCTGAGCAGCGCGGGGTAGAAGAAGCTCTCGCGACTCTCGCCGCCGCCGGCGTTGATGATCTTGGCGCCCTTGGCCAGGGCGTCCTCCAGTAGACCCTTCAGATAATCAACCTTGCCCGGTTCGGGCAGCGGCGTCAGCGCCACGCCTGGCTCCCAGGGCATGCCGGGCTTGAGTTCGGCGAGCTTGGCGCTGAACTTGTCGAGGAAGCTGTCCAGCACATCCTCATGGACGAAGAGGATCTTCAGCGCGGTGCAGCGCTGGCCGTTGAAGGAGAGGGCGCCGGTGATGGCCTCACTGACGGCGTTGTCGAGGTCGACGCTGGGCAGGACGATGCCGGGGTTCTTGGCGTCCAGGCCGAGAGCGGCGCGCAGGCGGTGCGGGCGCGGGTGGAGCTTCTTCAGGTCTGCGGCGCCGGAGTGGGTGCCGATGAAGGCGAAGACGTCGACCTTGCCGCTGGCCATCAGTGCGCTGACGGTCTCGCGGCCGCGCCCGTAGATGACGTTGATTACCCCCGGCGGGAAGCTGTCGCGGAAGGCTTCGAGCAGCGGGCGGATCAGCAGCACGCCGAATTTGGCGGGCTTGAAGACTACAGTGTTGCCCATGATCAGTGCCGGGATCAGGGTGGTGAAGGTTTCGTTCAGCGGGTAGTTGTACGGGCCCATGCACAGCGCGACGCCCAGCGGCACGCGGCGAATCTGCCCGAGGGTGCCCTGTTCCAGTTCGAAGCGGCTGGAGCGGCGATCCAGCGCCTTGAGCGCCTCGATGGTGTCGACGATGTAGTCGCAGGTGCGGTCGAACTCCTTCTCCGAGTCCTTGAGGTTCTTGCCGATCTCCCACATCAGCAGCTTGACCACGGCGGTGCGCTGCTCGCGCATGCGGGCAAGGAAGCGCTCGACGTGGGTGATGCGCTCGGCCACGCGCAGGTTCGGCCATTCGCCCTGGCCGTTGTCGTAGGCGGCCACGGCGGCATCCAGCGCGGCGAGGGCGGCGTCGGCATCCAGCAGCGGCGTACTGCCGAGGGTCACCTGTTGATCACCTTCATCGGTGGCGAGGAAGATCGGGCTGCGCACGGGAGCCAGCGGGCCGTCCCAGCGGAGCAGTTCGCCGTTGACCAGGTATTCGCGTTGCTCGACAGGGGCATCGGGGCGCCAGGCGTCGGGGATGTCGGTGAGGCGGGGGAACAGATGGTCGAGCTTGTTGTTGTCGGGCATGACTCATCCCTCGGGGAAGGTGGGCGACTGGTCTGTTTCAGAGCGTAGCGGTATTCAGATAAATCGATTCAGCTTTGAGAGTACAGGGCGCGCCTATGTAGGGCGAATAACCGCTTGCGGTTATCCGCCGCCGGGTTCGGTGCACAGGGTTTGGCGGATAACGCGTGCCGCGTTATGCGCCCTACGAATCGGGGGTATTGATGGGTATCGCTACGCTCCACCCATCCTACGGGAGCCCCGATGAGCTTCGTGCGTAGGATGGGTGGAGCGTAGCGATACCCATCGATCAGGACATCAGACAAACAGCGACAGCAGCAGGATGAAGCCCAGGCCGACCACCGAGAGAATGGTCTCCATGGCCGTCCAGGTCTTGAAGGTCTCCATCACGCTCATGTTGAAGTACTGCTTCACCAGCCAGAACCCGGCGTCGTTGACGTGGGAAAGGATCAGCGAGCCGGCGCCGGTCGCCAGTACCAGCAGTTCGCGATTCACGCCGGGGATCAGGTCGATCACCGGCACCACGATGCCTGCGCCGGTGATGGTGGCAACGGTGGCGGAGCCGGTGGCGATACGGATCACCGCGGCGACCAGCCAGGCCAGGAGGATCGGCGAAATCTGCGCGTGGACTGCCATGTGGCCGATCACGTCGCCCACGCCGCTGGCCACCAGCATCTGTTTGAAGCCGCCGCCGGCGCCGATGATCATCACGATGGCGGCGGTGGGCGCGAGGCTCTGGTCGAGCAGCTTGAGAATCTTCTTCGAGTCGAACCCACGGGCATGGCCGAAGGTGTAGAGCGACAGCAGCAGTGCCAGGAGCAGGGCGGTGATCGGGTGGCCGATCATGTCCAGCCAGGCGCGTACCACATGGCCATCGGCGAGCATGACGTCGGCGAAGGTTTTCAGCAGCATCAGGAACACCGGCAGCAGCACGGTGAACAGGGTGACGCCGAAGCTGGGCAGGTTGCTGGTGTCCGGCTCGTGGGCGATCTGCGCGACCAGCTCTTCATTGGGCTGGCCGGGGATCATCTTCGAGATCCAGGCACCGAAGATCGGGCCGGCAATGGCGGCGGTGGGCAGGGCGACCAGCAGGCCATAGAAAATGGTCTTGCCGATATCCGCGCCGAATACGCCGATGGCCAGCAGCGGGCCCGGGTGCGGCGGCACCAGGCCGTGCACGGCAGAGAGGCCGGCGAGCAGCGGGATGCCGATCTTGATCAGCGACACGCCGCTGCGCCGGGCGACGATGAACACCAGCGGCACCAGCAGGATGAAGCCGATCTCGAAGAACAGCGGGATGCCAACCAGGAAGGCGGCGAACATCATCGCCCAGTGCACGCGCTGCTTGCCGAAGGCCTGGATCAGCGTGCGGGCGATCTGATCGGCGCCGCCGGACTCGGCCATCATCTTGCCGAGCATGGTGCCCAGCGCAAGGATGATGCCGACGAAGCCGAGCACGCCGCCAAAACCGTCCTGGAAGGATTTGACGATGGTCGCCACCGGCATGCCGGAGGTCAGGCCGAGGAAGCCGGCGGCGATGATCAGGGCGACGAAGGGATGGATCTTGAAGCGGGTGATCAGCAGGATCAGGCCGATGATGGTGACCACCGCATCCAGCAGCAGATAGGTCTCGTGGGACATGCCGAGCATGGGGCTCTCCTGTTGTTGTCGTTGTGTGCCGGAGCGGCTTTAGGTTGAGATAGCGCTATCTTGAGCAGGCAGGCGCTACCAAGGTCAGTCGCTGGAATGCTGTCGCCACCACAGGTGCGCGGCTTCGGCCAGGTCGTCGACCGGGCGGGTGGCATCCAGGTGCAGGGTCAGCGGTTCGCTCAGCGGCGGTTCGAGGGCGGCGAACTGGCTGTCGATCAGGCTGGCCGGCATGAAGTGACCGGGCCGGGTGGCGACGCGCTCGGCGGCGGCGTCACGGGTCAACTCCAGGAACACCACGCCCAGGCCGGGCACCGCGCGGCGCAGGCGTTCGCGGTAGATCAGCTTGAGTGCGGAGCAGGTGAGTACCGGGCGCTGGCCGGCGGCGATGGCCTTCTGCAGTTCGGCGGCGAGGGTATCGAGCCAGCCGGCGCGGTCTTCGTCGGTGAGCGGGATGCCGGCGCTCATCTTCTCGATGTTGGCGGCGGGGTGGAAGGAGTCGCCTTCGATGGCGAACGCGCCGTTGCGCAGGCACAGCGCCTCGCCGACGCTGGATTTGCCGCATCCGGAGACGCCCATGATGAGGACGGCATCGATGGAAGGGGTCATGGAGAGCCTCATTGCTGAGACAGCGCTGTCTTTGTTGGGCATAACGAAAAGCATCGGCTGCCTCCGTATTCTTGTCATTCTAGTCGGTCTGTCTCGGCGGTTTCGGCGGTGCTCTGATAACGAGCAAGGGACCGGCGGGCGAGGGTCAGCGGAGCTGGTCTCAGGCAATTGCCCTGGTCGCAAGACAGCGCTACCTTAGTGCCTCGATTTTTGTTTGGCAATACGCCCGATGACCGTCAAGAAGAATGACAAGAAGAACGACAAAAGCTCCCGAACGACTGGCAGGCCAACACTGGATGAAGTAGCGCGCCGCGCCGGAGTAAGCCCGATCACCGCTTCGCGGGCGCTGCGCGGGGTGAGCACGGTGGCCGAGGAACTGGCGGAAAAGGTCCGACAGGCGGCCAGCGAACTGGGCTACGTCGCCAACCCGGCCGCCCGCGCGCTGGCTTCCAAGCAGAGCCACAACATCGTGGTGCTGGTGCCGTCGCTGGCGAACCAGTTGTTCATCGAAACGCTGGAAGCCATCCACGCGGTGATGCACCCGCGCGGCCTCGAAGTGCTGATCGGCAACTACCACTATTCCCGCGACGAAGAAGAGAACCTGCTGCGCAATTACCTTGCCTATCAACCGCGCGGGTTGCTGCTGACCGGCTTCGATCGCACGGAAAGCGCACGACGGATGATCGAGGCGAGCGGCGTGCCGAGCGTCTACATGATGGACCTGGACCCCGGCGCGGGGCTGCATTGTGTGGGCTTCTCGCAGATTCGCGCGGGGGAGGCGGCGGCCAGACATCTGCTCAAGAGCGGCCGCAAGCGCCTGGCCTACATCGGTGCGCAGCTGGACCAGCGCACGCTGCTGCGCGGCGAGGGTTATCGCCGCGCACTGCAGCAGGCGGGCTGCTACGACCCGGCACTGGAAATCCTCACGCCGCGCCCGTCGTCGGTGGGGTTGGGCGGCGAGCTGTTTCGCCAGTTGCTGGCCAGCCAGCCGCAGGTGGAAGGCATCTTCTTCGGCAACGACGACCTGGCCCACGGTGCGCTGCTCGAAGCCATGCGCCACGGCATCCGCATCCCTGAGCAGGTGGCGGTACTGGGCTTCAACGACCTGCCCAGCTCGGAGTTCATGGTGCCGCGCCTCTCCAGCATCCGCACCCCACGCAAGGCCATCGGCACCCATGCGGCGGAGCGACTGCTCGACCTGATCAACGACAAGCCGGTGAGCGAACCGGTGATGGACCTGGGGTTCGAGTTGATGGTGCGGGAGAGCAGTTGACTCCAGCGCTTTCGTAGGGCGCATAACGCGCCAGCGTTATCCGCCGTGAGGCATCCGGCGGATAACCTGTTCCAGGTTATTCGCCCTACGGAAAATGGCGGCGCGCGGGTGCCTTGTAGGAGCGAGCTTGCTCGCGAACAGATCCCCTGGCTGCGCTGGCGTCAAGCGGTTCGCGAGCAAACTCGCTCCTACAAAAAGCAGGTTCCCGCAGATATCTCGCGCATAAAAAAGCCCGCTGGAGCGGCGGGCTGAATGCGGAGGCAAAACAATCCGGCGGGCAAGCCGCCGGAGCAATCACTCAATACGCATCGCTCATCCCATCGGTGATGGTGATGCCCTGCTTGCGCATTTCCTGGATCAACCCGGCGCGGGTGCCGGGCAGGTTCATCAGGGCCTGGTAGCGCGTGGCTTTCACTTCTTCGGCGGTGTACGGCTTGAACTCGGCGGGCATGCTGTCGCCAGCCATGCCTTCCTTGCGCAGCAGCCAGTTGAGCAGGTCGGCCAGTTGCGCGTCGTTCAGCGCGGACTGCGACATGCCCGGCACACGCACAAGGAATTGCCGCCCTCCGTCCACCTTGAGGAAGTTGCCGACGAAGCCGTGCAGGCGCGGCGTGTCGTTGGCTTTGCTGCCGCTGCCTTCGGTGAGGTGGCAGCCGGCGCACTGCAACTGGTAGTTGGTGGCCGGGGTGTAGCTGAGCTGGGAGATCGGCTTCTGCACCGCCTCGTTGCCGGGTGCCGGGCGCTGGTGCGGATCGGGGATCGCGCGGGCCTGGGCAATGGGGGCGACCAGGCTGCAGAGCAGGGCGCCGACAACGAGACTACGCATGGACTTCTCCCGACCTAGACCGCGACGCCGCGGATGATGGTGACGGTGCAGTTGTAGATGCGCGATTCCGCGCCCAGGCACCAGTTGACGTCGTTGTTGTTGAACGGACGGTACAGCGGTTCCTCGCTCTCGTTGCGGGTACAGGCGCACTGGGAGCAGCTGTGCTTACCGCAGCAGTCGTTGTAGGAAATGATGTAGTCCTTGCCGTCCGCCGGGTTGCGGCAGGTGCCGATCCAGGTCACCTGGGAAGCATCGGTGCCGGGCGGGCAGGAGGTGGTGGTGCCGCCGCAGCAGGTGCAGAGGAAACCGTCGATGGAGCAGTAGCGCCAGTAGTCGCAGCTGTTCGGATCACCCGGATCACCGGCCTTCGGCGCCTCGGCGGCCAGGGCCTTGGAGGTGCGGTCGATCGGCAGGATGATCGGCAGCGCCGCGCCGGCCACCAGCAGCGAGCCGAAGCGGCCCAGCAGCTTGCGCCGCGAGGTGACGTTGGCCACCTGGCGGGAGGAGCGCTCGAACAGGTTGTCGAGGAATTTCATTCTTGTTCTCTCCGTGATCAGTGGCTGTGGCCGTGGCTGGCGTCGTGGGTGTGCACGCCGTTGTGGCTGTGGCCATTCATGTACTGCTGCAGGGTGGCGCTGCCCAGGTGCTCGACCTCGAACAGGCTGTCCAGGTGCTCGCGGGAGTTCACCAGGCCCTTGGCGCGCAGCACGCCCCTGCTGTCGATCAGCGCGGCGTAGGGCAGCTTGCCGATCTGGTAGGTCATGCCGACTTCAGGGCCGACCACGTAGGCGGCTTTTTCCAGGCCGTGCTCGGCGATCAGCGCCTGCTGGGCGGCCATGTCGCCGTCGCTGACGTAGATCACTTCAAGTTCGCCGGCCTTGTCCTTGGCGATGGATTTGATTGCCGGCAGCAGCGATTTGCAGATCGGGCAGGTCGGCGAGAGGAAGAACAGCAGCTGGCCGCGCTCGCCTTCATAGCCGAAGTTGACCGGGCGACCGTGGCGGTCGGCGGCGGTGACTTTCGGCGCGGGCTCGTTGACGGCCACGCCCTTGTCGACCATCAGCGCGCCGGCCGGAGCGATGCGGCCATGCAGGACGCCGATCTGGCGCACCAGCGCCATCACGGTGAAGGCGAGGGCGATGAGCAGCACCCAGAGAAGAATGTTGGAAACGATCAGGCCTTCCATTTGTTCACCTTCCGATGAGTTTGAGCAGACGGGGATGGTTCGCCAGCAGGCTGTCGGCCGCGGCGTACAGGAGCAGGGTGACGGCGCTGGCCGCGAGGATCACGAAGGCGTCGAACACGCCCAGCTCGCGAGCCTGCGGAGCGCCGGCGGCGAGCAGGGCGAGCGCCGCGATGATCGCGTTGCGCAGCAGCAGCACCGGGCGCAGCGGTTGCATCTGGCCGGGGCCGGAGCAGCCGCAGTCGATGTCACGACGACCGCGCCAGAGGTTGATGCCGATGGCGCCGGCATAGAACAGGATCAGCGCGGTAGCGGCCAGGGCCGCCATATGACGGCTCGCCGGCACCAGCAGGGCGAAGGCGATGACGCCCTCGACCACCGGCAGCACGCGGGCCACCGGGCCGACCAGCGAGGCTGGCAGCAGGCCGTAGTCTTCGACCTGACGGGCGAAGCGCATCGGCGCGCGCAGCTTGTGGCTGGCGGCGCTGGCGAGCAGCACCGCAACGGCCACCGCACTGGCGATGATCAGGATCGGATCGGAAAACATATCCGTACCTCTCGGGGATGACTTGCTAAAAGGCTTAGTGGCTCAGGACCAGGATCGGCGTCTTGGCGATCTTGTCCATGCTGCCGTTGTACTTGCCGGTCTTCAGGTCGAAGATCTGCAGGCCGCCTTCGATGTCGGTGCCCAGCAGCAGCGGCTTGTCGTCGGTGGTGGCGTGCAGGCTCCACACCGGCTTGGGCGCTTCCAGGGTGCCGATCTTCTTCTGCGTCTTCAGGTCGTAGACCCAGATGAACGGGCTCGGGTCTTCCCATTTGCCGGCGCTGTGCTCTTCATGCATCAGCACGTACATGCGGTTCAGCTTGGGCGCTACGGCCATCAACTGCCAGCCACCGGTGCCCCAGCCCTTCTTGCGTTCTTCGTCGGTGGTCAGCGACCAGCTCGGCAGCATCTTCGGCTTGTCGCCGGAAACGTCCACCGGCTTGACCATGCCGTCGGTGGTCACGAAGAAGTAGGTCTCGCCCACGGCCAGGCCACGTTCGTTGAGCTTTTCCTTGTTCGGGTCGAAGAAGGGCGTCTGGCTGCGGCCGACTTCCTTGCCGTCGTCGCCGATCCTGGTGATCTGCAACTGGCCGTCACCGCACAGCGAGGCGAAGCTGCGCTTGCCCACCGGGTAGTTGAGTACGCAGCCGCTGATGGCGATTTCGCTGGCGACCTTTTTCTCCTGCGTGTCGACCACGGTGACCGAGGTGGACGGGGTGAAGTTGTAGATGTAGACGAAGCGGTCGTCGGAGCTCGCGCCCAGGGCGTACTTCTGGGTCAGGATCGAGGCGCGCTTGGCCGGGATTTCCACTTCCCACTTCGGACGCAGGTTCGAGGTGTCCCAGGCGGTCAGCACGTCGGTGCGCACGCCGCGGGTGCCGCGGGAGTAGAAGGTGTCGGCGGAGTACAGGGTCTTCTCGTCGTGGCTCAGGGTGGACGGAGCGACGAAGCCGGTGCTGACCATGCCGAGCATCTTCTTCTGCTCGGGGTCGACCACGGTGACGCGGCCGGCGATGAAGTTCTCGAACTCCACGTCGACGATGTACGCACGGTGCGGCGAGGGCGGGAACGGCAAGACGTTCTCACCGATGCTCTCGGTCGGCAGCTCGGCGTGGGCTGCGCCCATCGCGAGGCACGTGCCCAGCGCGAGGACCGATGGAGCGAGGAACCTGGCGACGCTCATTGGGTTACTCCCTATTCTTGTGTTGGCGGGCTTTTCGTGGCTTGTCCGCCAGCCACGGGGAGTGGATGGCGGACGGAAGATTGAGGAGAGTCTGCCTGTGTCGGGGTGCGCCGGACTTGTTGTCCGTGCCATTTCCTTGTCTGGGGGTGACAGGGTGTCGCAGGGAGAAAGTGCAGACGTCCGTGGCGTTTGGAAGGAGAAAATCCGCCGAACGGCACAGACATGGATCAAGGCTTTCGTCAGTTTTGGTGCGAAAAAGCTGCATCGTGCCCCGAAAATCCGCACAATGCACATTTGAGCTATCTTGAAACGCCGTTACACCCACCGGAAGTGTGCATTGTGAACAGTTCACAATGTTCGTCATGCTCAAAATTTCCGCGTCGTTCCTGATTGGCTTTTCCGGCCCGCTATTTGCGTTGTGCCGGGAGTCCTCAACCAATCCTCGCGGAATGCCTCCCGATGAAAAATGCCTCGATGAGTTCCCCCAGTGAGTTCCCCCTGAGCGCGACGCCCAGGGAAGGGCGCAAAGGCCTGCTGCCCATCGCCATGGTCCTGTTCAGCTTCACCTTCTTCACCGGCACCATGTTCGCCGGCGGCAAGATCGGCATGGCCTTCGACTTCGTCGACATGCTCTGGGTCGCCTTCATCGGCAACGTGCTGCTCGCCATCTACGCCGCCGCCCTGGGCCTGATCGCCTCGCGCAGCGGCCTGAACACCGTGCTGATGGGGCGCTTCTGCTTCGGCGAGCGCGGCAGCAAGCTGTCCGACTTCCTCCTCGGCTTCGCCGAACTGGGCTGGTACGCCTGGGGCACTGCCACCGTGGCCATCGTGCTGGTGAAGATGCTGAGCCTGCCCGAGTGGCTGAACATCCCGCTGATGGTGGTGTTCGGCCTGCTGTTCTCGGTCACCGCGATCATCGGCTTCAAGGGGCTGGACATCATGTCCCGCGTCTCGGTACCGCTGATGTTCATCCTGCTGGTAGCTTCGATGGTCATCGCGACCAACCACGCGGGCGGCTGGAGCGGCCTGTTGGCGAAGGAACCAAGCCAGACGCTGACCTTCTCCGCCGCCGTGACCATGGTCTTCGGCACCTTCGCCAGCGGCGCGACCCAGGCCACCAACTGGACCCGCATGGCCCGCAGCGGGCGCATCGCAGTCATCGCCAGCGTGGTCGCCTTCCTCATCGGCAACGGCCTGATGATCGTCGCCGGCGCCTGGTGCGCGATCGTCTACCAGAACGCCGACATCGTCGAAGTGATGGTGCTGCAGGGCCTGTCCTTCGCCGCGGTGATCATGCTCTGCCTGAACCTGTGGACCATCCAGGGCCCGACCATCTACAACGTCTCCGCCGCCGCCTGCCACCTGGTGCGCAGCGAGCGCCGCCGCACCATGACCCTGCTGGCCGCCGGTATCGGCATCATCCTGGCCATCGGCGGCATGTACGAATGGCTGATCCCGTTCCTGGTGCTGCTGGGCTCGATCATCCCGCCGCTGGGCGGCGTGATCATGGCGGACTACTGGTACCGCAACCGCGGTGAATACCCGGCGCTGGTGGGCACCCACATCCCGGCGTTCAACGTCTCCGGCCTGGTGTCCTACGCCGTCGGCGCGGGCCTGGCCTACGCCTCGCCGTGGATCGCACCGCTGGTGGGCATCGCCGCCTCGGCCATCTGCTACATCGTCCTCACCGAAGTCACCCGTGCCCGCGCGCCGGTGGCCGAGCCGCGCGCTTGAGCCTGAGCGTCGAGGAAATCCTCCGTCTGCCGGGGCTGGAAAGCCTCGCGCTGCGGGCTGGCGCGCGCAATGTGCATCGCAGCGTGCGCTGGTCCTACGTGGCGGAGAACGTCGGCATTGCCGACTGGGTGATGGGCGGTGAGCTGGTGTTCGTCACCGGCATCAACCACACCCGTGACGAAGCCAATTTGCTGCAGCTGGTGCGCGAAGGCGTCACCAGCGGCATTGCCGGCATCGTCATTCTTACCGGCGACGAGTTCATCCAGCGCATTCCCGAGTCCGTGGTGCATCTGGCCGAGGTGGAAGGGTTGCCGCTGATCGAGCAGCCCTACGCGCTGAAGATGGTCATCGTCACCCACCTGATCGGCACGGCGCTGGTGCAGATGACCCAGGTGAAGACCTCGCGTCGGGACATCCTCGGCCAGCTGCTGAGCGGCGACTTCCCCAGCCTGGAGATCGTCCGTCGCCGTGCGCAACACCTGGAGTTGCCGCTGGAAGCCCCGCGGCGCCTGGTGGCGCTGCGGCTGTCCGGCGTTGACAGACTATTCCAGCAGCACGAACCGGAAGAGGCCGAGCGCGCACTGCAACGCACCCGCCAGCGACTGCTCGACCATCTGGAAAGCTGGCAGCAGGAACGCCCCGAGCGCCTGCCGGTGGTGATCCAGGGCGACCTGTTCGTCCTGTTGCTGGCCGATTCCGAAAGTGCCGAGCGCCCCGAACTGCACGCCCTGGCCGCCGAACTGCAGCAGGATCTGGCTCCGCTGCGCGCCTACCTCGGGCTGTCTGCCCGCGCCGATTCCTGCGCGGAATATCCCCGCGCGCTGCTCGAAGCCCGCCAGGCGCTGGATGTCGCCGAAGGCATGCAGGCGCCCGGTGGCTTCTGCGACTACCGTGAGCTGGGCGTGCTGCGCCTGTTGCGGGCGATCCCCGATCGCGCAGTGATCGAGCAGTTCATGAAGGACACCCTCGGCCCGCTCAACGATGCGGGCCGCAAACAGCCGCACCTGCTGATCGAGACGCTCGACGCGCTGGTCCAGGAAGGCGGCAACGCGCTCAAGGCGGCACAACGCCTGGGCATCCATCGCAACACCCTGAACCAGCGGATTGCGCGCATCGAGACCCTCAGCGGCCAGTCCCTGGACGACGCGCAGTTCCGCCTGAATACCTCCGTGGCGCTGCTCATCTGGCGCATGTCCAGCGCGCCGCGCCACGAATAGCCTGAAGAGGACCTTTGATCCCATGAAAATCATCAACGCCTCCCTGCGCAAGCAGACCGGCCTGTTCACCATCCGCTGCGAAGGCGACGTCATCGCCGAAGTCGTGCAGCAAGCCGGCACCCTGGCCGCCAGCGGCGACGACATCGACGCCCGCGGCAACCTGGCCATCGCTCCGCTGGTGGAGCCGCACATCCATCTGGACGCCACCCTGACCGCCGGCGAGCCGGAATGGAACATGAGCGGCACACTGTTCGAAGGCATCGAGCGCTGGGCCCAGCGCAAGGAAACCATTACGCATGAGGACACCAAGTCCCGCGCCCACACCACCATCCGCATGCTGGCCGCCCATGGCATCCAGCACGTGCGCACCCACGTCGACGTGACCGATCCGACCCTGGCGGCGCTCAAGGCCATGGTGGAAGTGCGCGAAGAGGCGCGGCACCTGGTGGACCTGCAGATCGTCGCTTTCCCGCAGGAAGGCATCGAGTCCTACGAGGGCGGCCGCGAGCTGATGGAAGAGGCGATCCGCCTGGGCGCCGACGTGGTCGGCGGTATCCCGCACTTCGAGAACACCCGCGAGCAGGGCGTCAGCTCGATCAAGTTCCTCATGGATCTCGCCGAGCGCACCGGTTGCCTGGTGGACGTGCACTGCGACGAGACCGACGACCCGAACTCGCGCTTCCTCGAAGTGCTCGCCGAGGAAGCCCGCGTGCGCGGCATGGGCGGTCGCGTCACCGCCAGCCACACCACGGCCATGGGTTCCTACGACAACGCCTACTGCTCCAAGCTGTTCCGCCTGCTCAAGCGCTCGGGCATCAACTTCGTCTCCTGCCCGACCGAGAGCATCCACCTGCAGGGCCGCTTCGACACCTTCCCGAAACGCCGCGGTGTGACCCGCGTGGCCGAGATCGACCGCGCCGGCATGAACGTCTGCTTCGGCCAGGATTCGATCAAGGACCCGTGGTACCCGCTGGGCAACGGCAACATCCTGCGCGTGCTGGATGCCGGCCTGCACATCTGCCACATGATGGGCTTCGATGACCTGCAGCGCGCGCTGGACCTGGTCACCGACAACAGCGCCCGCGCGCTGAACCTGGGGGCGCGCTACGGCATTGCCGCCGGCCGTCCGGCGAACCTGCTGGTGCTGGGCGTGGACAGTGACTACGAAGCGGTGCGCCAGCAGACCAAGGCGCTGTACTCGATCCGCAATGGCCGCGTGCTGATGAAGCGCGAGCCGGAGCAGGTTGAGCTGGCCGAGGGCTGATCGGCTTCCTGTAGGAGCGAGCTTGCTCGCGAACCTTGGCCCCGCTGCCGGGCCATTCGCGAGCAAGGACTGGGCGTCCCCTCGGTCCTGCGAGATCAAAATCCCTCTTCACTAGCCCTGTAGGGCGCATAACGCCGCATGCGTTATCCGCCATCTGGCGCATAACCCGTTCCGGGTTATGCGCCCTACGTGAGCCACAGATGTAATTCGTAGGATGGCGTGGAGCGAAGCGATACCCATCAGTTCCGTGCACCGACCGCACGGGTATCGCTGCGCTCCACCCATCCTACGGGTGTCAGAACTCTCTTCTCAGGGGACCATCGCCATGCCCACGCCGAAGCGGTTCCAGGCATTGATGGTGGCAATGGCCAGGGTCAGGTTGGCGATCTCGGCGTCGCTGAAGTGCTCGCGCAGGGCGTCGAACTGGTGCTGCGGGGCGTGCTTCTCCGGCAGGCGGGTGAGGCTTTCCACCCAGGCCAGCGCGGCGCGTTCGCGCTCGGTGAAGAAGCGGGTTTCCTCCCACACGCTCAGGGTCTGCAGCCGTGCCTCGGTCTCGCCGGCCTTGCGGGCGTCGTTGGCGTGCATGTTCACGCAGTAGGCGCAGCCGTTGATCTGCGAGGCGCGCAGGCGGATCAGCTCCAGCAGCGAGGTTTCCAGGCCGGATTTGGCCAGTGCCTGTTCCAGGCCGATCATGGCCTTGTAGGCGTCGGGGGCGGCCTTGGCCCATTCGATACGTGCGCTCATGGTGGTCTCCAGTGGGGCCCGCGGTAGTGCGGGAATGGAGCTAAGGTAACGCCGACTCCCCGGCGTTCGAATAGCCAATTCCCGGCAATACCGGCAGACCAATGGAGCCAATCCCGGCTATGCGCCGGGCGCTCAGTCCCAACCGCCCGGGCAACCCTTGCAGCCCGCCATGTTGCTGCCCTGGAAGTTGCCAAAGCGCTGGCGGCTTCCGCGCAGGTCGGCATCTTCCAGATTCGCTTCGGCCAGCTTCACTTCCTGCAGGTTGGCGTCGCGCAGGTCGGCGCCCTTGAGGTCGGCGCGGGACAGCCAGGTCATTTCCAGGTCGGCAGCTCGAAGGTTGGCCTGGTGCAGCTTGCCGCCGCTCAGGCGGGCGAACTCCAGGTACGCGGCGGTGAGGTCTGCGCCTTGCCATTGCGCGCCCTGGGCGAACAGCCCCCAGGCCTGGATGGCGACCAGCTTGGCGCCACTCAGGTCGGCGCCACGCAGGTTGGACTGCTGCAGGCTGGCGCGGGTGAGATCGGCACCGTTCAGGTGCGCCTGTTGCAGGTTCGCCAGGTCCAGCTTGGCGTGGCGTAAGTCTGCTCCGGCGAGGTTGGCGCCGGAGAGGTTCATGCGGGTCAGGTCCTGGTTGCGCAGGTCGGCACCGCGCAGGTCGGCGTTGGGACATTGGCTGTCCGGCTCGATACGGCAGCCAGCGATGACGGTGGCCACGTCGTCCTCGGGTACCTCGGCCGGCTGGCTGGTGGCGAAGGCGAGGGCGGAGAGGGGGAAGAGCAAGCAGGCAAGCAGGCGCATGGCGATCTCCTGGGAAAATGAGAAAGGCCCGCGCCGGAGTTGGCGCGGGCCTGTGCATCAACGGCTGGCGGTCTTGTTGTCCCAGATGGGCAGCTTGAAGACCCAGAAGGAACCGCCCTGGGCCACCGGCTTGGTCAGCTCGGCCATGTCGCCGCCCCACAGCGGCACCGCGCCGCCGTAGCCGACGGTCACGCCGATGTACTGCTCGCCGTCCTGCTCCCAGGTGATGGGCGGGGAGACGATGCCGCTGCCGGTCTGGAACTGCCACAGCTCCTTGCCGGTCTTGGCGTCGAAGGCCTTGAGGAAGCCCTCGCCGGTGCCGGTGAACACCAGGTTGCCGGCGGTGGCCAGCACGCCGGCCCAGAGCGGCAGGTGGTCCTTGTATTCCCACTCGACCTTGCCGGTGGTGGGGTTCATGGCGCGCAGCGTGCCGACGTGGTCGTCATACATGCGCTTGATGCGGAAGCCCATGCCCAGGTAGGCGCTGCCCTTGGCGTAGTTCACTTCCTCGGTCCAGTAGTCCTCCTTCCAGTGGTTGGCGGGGACGTAGAACAGCCCGGTGTCCTGGCTGTACGCCATGGGGTTCCAGTTTTTGCCGCCGAGGAACGGAGGCGAGACTTCCACGGCCTTGCCGTGCTTCTGCCCAGGCTCCGGCAGCGGCGGACGCTGACCTTCGTTCTCCACCGGGCGGCCGGTCTTCAGGTCGATGTGGCTGGCCCAGGTGATGTTGTCGACGAAGGGGAAGGCGTTCTGCAGCTTGCCGTTGGTCCGGTCGACCACATAGAAGAAGCCGTTGCGGTCGGCGTGGGCGGTGGCCTTGACGATCTTGCCGTCCTGGGCCTTGTAGTCGAACAGCACCAGTTCGTTGTTGCCGGAGAAATCCCAGGCGTCGTTGGGCGTGTGCTGGTAGAACCACTTCACCTCGCCGGTGCTCGGGTCGACGCCGACCTGGCCGGAGGTGTAGAGGCTGTCGTAATCGTGCGGGTTGCCGCCCTTGGCGGTGCGTGCCCAGGTATTCCACGGGCCGGGGTTGCCGGCGCCGACGATGATGGTGTTGGTCTCGGCATCGAAGCTCGCGCTCTGCCACGGGGCGCCGCCGCCGTGGCTCCAGGCCTCGACCTTGCCGGTGGGGGAGTTCTTGTCCTCCGGCCAGGAGGGTGCCTTCACGTCGCCCGTGGGAGTGCTGTCCTTGCCATTGAGACGGCCCATGTGGCCCTCGACGAAGGGCCGCATCCACACCTCTTCGCCGGTGTCCGGGTCGCGGGCGAACAGGCGGCCGACCACGCCGAACTCGTCGCCCGAGCTGCCGTGGATCAGCAGCACTTTGCCGGTCTTGCCGTCCTTCACGATGGTCGGTGCGCCGGTCATGGTATAGCCGGCGCCGTGGTCGCCGAACTTCTTCTTCCACACCACCTTGCCGGTCTTCTTGTTCAGCGCCACGACCGAGGCGTCGAGGGTGCCGAAGTAGATCTTGTCGCCATAGATGGCAGCGCCGCGGTTGACCACGTCGCAGCACGGGCGGATGTCGTCGGGCAGACGGTGGTTGTAGGTCCACAGGCGCTTGCCGGTCTTCGCGTCAAGGGCGAACAGGCGCGAATAGGAGGCGGTGACGTAGACCACGCCGTCGCTGACGATGGCCTGGGACTCCTGGCCGCGCTGCTTCTCGTCGCCGAAGGAGTAGGACCAGGCCGGGGTCAGCTTGAACACGTTGTCGGCATTGACCTGCTTGAGCGGGCTCCAGCGCTGGGCATTGGTGCCCATGCCGTACTGCAGCACGTCGCCGGTGGTCTTGTGGTCGTTGGCGATGTCGCCCCAGGTCACATCCTTGGCCAGGGCGGAGCCGCCGGCGGTAAGGGCGATGGCGCAGGCGAGGCTGCTGAGGACGAGGTGCAGGGGGGCTGTTGTTGTTCTCATGGTGGGTTTCCCGTGATGGATGGCGGCAGGCCGCTGCACGTGCCGCGGCGAATCCATGGTGGGAGGAGGGCGTGGTAGCGGGGAACGGAAAAGCTCCCGGCGATGCCGGGACTATTTCCCGGTCCGGGCATGACTTGGGCTTGCTGCCAAAGCGCCGGCAGTGGCCGACCGCCGTTCTAGTACGAAGGGAGTAGACGGGAGCATCCAAAGCAGGATTCGGCCGTCGGTCGCGCGTTCTTACCATCGTCATCACTGGCGTCTTTCCGGGCGCCGTGCCTTGCCAAGCATCTCGATGAGAGGATGAAGTGATGAACAACAAGAACGTGCTGTGCGGCCTGCTGTTGATGGCCGGCCTGGGTGTCTCGGGCCTGGCCCTGTCCCACGGCAATGTGACGCCCCAGGCAGTGGATACCACGGGGCTGGAACCATTGGGCAAGGAATGGCGCGAGACCAACCCCTACCGCGAGCCCTACGCCAATCACGCCAAGGCGGTGGAGATCGGCGCTTCGGCCTACAACCAGAACTGCGCGCGCTGCCACGGCCTGGAGGCCAAGTCCGGCGGCATCGCCCCCGACCTGCGCATGCTTGACGTGGGCGCCGAGGGTGACGAGTGGTTCAAGGAGCGGGTGATCAACGGCGCGGTACGCGACGGTGCGGTGTACATGCCGAAGATGGCCGACTTCATCAGCCAGGAAGGCCTCTGGGCAATCCGCACCTACCTGGACAGCGTGCACGTGGACGAGTGATCGCCATGCGCCTGCCCAATCTGCTGATCGGCCTGCTGCTGAGTGCGGCCCTGTGCCTGCTGCTGGGGCAGGCGCAGGCCGGTGTGCGCCCCTACGAGGACATGGTCGCCAGCGGTGTCCTGCGGGTCGCCGTCTACGAGAACTTCCCGCCCTACAGCTTCATGCAGGACGGGCAGCCGCGCGGGGTCGATATCGATCTCGCGCAGCACCTGGCCAGCGGCCTGGGCGTGCGCGCGGAGTTCCTCTGGGTAACCCCCGGCGAACGCCTGGACGATGACCTGCGCAACTTCATCTGGAAAGGCCACTACCTGCGCCCCGGCGTGGTCGCCGACATGATGCTGCGCGTGCCCTACGACCGCCAGTACGCCAACCGGCGCAACGATGTCGGCGAGTTCGCCAACGAGCAGGTGGTGATGTTCGGCCCCTACCAGCGCGAGCGCTGGCAGGTAGTCAGCGATGACCGTCGGCTGGCGGAAGTGGACACCATCGCGGCGTTCCGCGAACACCCCATCGGCGTCGAACTGGACAGTGTGCCTTCGTTCTACCTGACCTCGGTGCTGGGCGGCCAGCTCAGCCGCATGACCATCCACTTCCCCAGCACCCAGGCGGCCTTCGACGGCATGCGCGCGGGCAAGGTGGATGCGGTGATGGCCCTGCGCGGCGAGCTGGACTGGATGCGCGCGCAAGCCGCCGACGAGCACCTGAAGAACGCCGAGAACACCTACCCCAACCTCGGCCAGCCCGAGTGGGACATCGGCATGGCGGTGCATGAAAGCAATCGCCAGCTCTCCAATGCCCTGGACGGCGAACTGGAGGAACTGGTGCGCAGCGGTGAGATGGAGAAGCTCTATGCGGCCTACGGCGTGCGTTACGAGCTGCCAGGGCTCTACCAGGACGTGCAGTGAGGGAGAAATGATGCGCAGGCGCCAGATGTTGCTCGGGCTGTGCGGCTTGCCGCTGCTGGCCGCGGCGGTGGAGGGCGACCCGATGCCCTCGGTGATGTGGGAGTACCACCACAAGCGCCTGCTCAATGGCGAGCCCTACGTCTTCGACGAGCGGGTCAGGCTGGGTGTGCCGCCGTTCGCCGAGGACTCGCGACAGGTGCCGGTGGAAGTGGACGCTCGCGCCTTGCCGGGGCGCTTCGATCGCCTGCTGCTGTGGGCCGAGCTGAACCCGATTCCCCATGTGTTGACGCTCTATCCTGGCGAGCACCTGGAGCCGCTGTTGGCGGTGCGCATCCGTATCGAACAGGCCACGCCGATCCGTGCTGCGCTGCGGGACGAGAAGGGTGTCTGGCATGTCGGCTCGGCGTGGATCGACGCTGCGGGTGGCGGATGCACAGCGCCCAGCGTGGTGCGTGCGCAACCGGGTTGGGAGGACCGGCTCGGCCAGGTCCATGGCGAAGCTTATCCCAAGGGTGAATTCAGCCGGGTGCGGCTCTCGGTGTCCCATCCGATGGACAACGGCCTGGTCGGCGGCATCCCCGAGTTCTACCTCGACCATGCCGAACTGCGGGGGCCGGAAGGCGAGGTCTTCGCCCGACTGGACCTGTTCCCGGCGGTCAGCGAGAACCCGACCTTCACCTTCGAGGTGCGCGGCCATCCGCGCACCGAACTCTGGCTGCACGACAACAACGGCAACGAATTCCAGGCCGCTCTGCGCTGACGCCGCACTGCGCTGACATCGCACAGCAATATCGAGGTGCCCATGCGTTTCCTCCTGATTGCCCTCGCGTGCCTGTGCCTGCCGGCACTGGCCGACCTGCAGTACCACCTCCAGCCCCGGCAGATCGCCGAGGGCACCTGGGTGGTGGAAGGCAGCACCGACAACTTCGCCAAGGACAACGGTGGCGCCATCGTCAACGTCGCCTTCATCGACACCGGCGACGGCGTGCTGGTGATCGACAGCGGCCCGTCAAAGCGCTATGGCGAAACCCTGCGTGCGCTGATCCAGCAGACCACCGGCAAGCCGGTGAAGCGCGTGCTGCTGACCCACCATCACCCCGACCATGTGCTGGGCAACCAGGCCTTCACCGACGTGCCCATCGGCGCGCTGGCCGGCACCAGCAAATTGCTGAAAGAGCAGGGCAATGCCATGGCGGAGAACATGTACCGCCTGGTGGGTGACTGGATGCGTGGCACTGAGGTCGTACTGCCCACCGAGACGGTCGAACCCGGTGAATGGCAGATGGGCAGCCACCGCTTCCGCCTGCTGGGGTTGCGCGGGCACACCGGCGCGGACCTGGCGATTCTCGATGAAACCACCGGCGTGCTGTTCGCCGGGGATATCGTCTTCTACCAGCGCGCCCTGACTACGCCGAACAGCCCCGGCCTGGATGTGTGGCTGGCCGATCTTGATACCCTGCAGCAGTTGCCGTGGAAACAGATCGTCCCCGGCCATGGTCCCATCGCCACGGATGCTGCGCCCTTTGCGCAGATGCGCGACTACCTGGGCTGGCTCGACACTGTGATGGGTGATGGAATTGCCCAGGGTGCGGACATGAACGACCTGCTGCGCACGCCGATCCCCGAACGCTTCGCCGGCATCAGCCTGACGCGCTATGAGCTGATCCGCAGCGTCAGCCACCTGTATCCGCGCTATGAGCAGAAGGCTCTGCCGCGCGTCGATGAGCAATAGCCATTTCTGCAGAGGTTTCGGTGCGCGGGCAGGCCCTCACCCCAACCCTCTCCCGGAGGGAGCGGGGGCTGTCTGGAGCGGCTTTGCTGCTCGTCGCTCCGATCTGCTCTTCCTGTAGGAGCGAGCTTGCTCGCGAACCTTCCAGCAGGATGTATTCCTGCTTTCGCCTCTCGCGCCGAACGGTTCCCTTTCCCTCTGGGAGAGGGCTGTCTGGAGCGGCTTTGCTGTTCGTCGCTCCGATCTGCTCTTCCTGTAGGAGCGAGCTTGCTCGCGAACCTTCCAGCAGGATGCATTCCTGTTTTCGCCCCTCGCGCCGAACTGCTCCCTCTCCCTCGGGAGAGGGCTGGGGTGAGGGGCTCGGAACCCCACTCAGGCCATGCCGCCGCCGGGAAATCCGGTTCGCGAGCAAGCTCGCTCCTACAGGGACAAGGCTCGCCCATCCAGCCTGAAAAAGCCCGAATTTCGCACCGCTGCAGCCCGGTATTGCTACCAAGGAACTAGTGAATTCGGCACTGCGTTCAATTGTTGGCCTGCCGTGCCAAACCAAGAATCTGCGACAGACCGGGAAATTTTCCCGGGTACAACAACAATCGCAGAGGCGCACCGCCATGAGACAGCTTCAACCTTTCGCCCGCACCGTGCTGTTCACCGCCATCGGCCTGGCCAGCCTTGGCGCCCACGCCGGCGTCACTGACCAGGACATCAGTGATGCCGCCAAGCGCACCGACCAGATCGTGGTCAACGGCATCAACCAGCAGGGCCAGCGTTTCAGCCCGCTGAATACCCTGAACAGCGATAACGTGAAGGAGCTGCGGCCGGTTTGGGCGCTGTCTTTCGGCGGCGAGAAGCAACGTGGCCAGCAGGCGCAGCCGCTGATCAAGGACGGCGTGATGTACGTCACCGCCTCCTACTCGCGGGTGTTCGCCGCCGACGCGCGCACCGGGCGCAAACTCTGGCAATACGACGCGCGCCTGCCCGACGGCATCATGCCCTGCTGCGACGTGATCAACCGTGGCGTGGCGCTGTACGGCGACCTGGTGATCTTCGGCACCCTCGACGCCAAGCTGGTCGCCCTGAACAAGGACACCGGCAAGGTGGTGTGGAAGAAGACCGTGGCCGACTACAAGGCCGGCTACTCCATCTCCGCGGCGCCGCTGATCGCCAAGGGCAAGCTGATCACCGGCGTGGCCGGCGGCGAGTTCGGCGTGGTCGGCAAGATCGAGGCCTATAACCCCACCAACGGTGAATTGCTGTGGAGCCGCCCGACCGTGGAAGGCCACATGGGCTACGTCTACAAGGACGGCAAGCCGGTGGAGAACGGCATCTCCGGCGGCGAGGCGGGCAAGACCTGGCCGGGCGACCTGTGGAAGACCGGCGGCGCGGCGCCGTGGCTGGGCGGCTACTACGACCCGAGCACCGATTCGCTGTTCATCGGCACCGGCAACCCGTCGCCGTGGAACTCGCACCTGCGCCCCGGCGACAACCTGTACTCCTCCTCGCGCCTGGCGCTGAACCCGGAAGACGGCTCGATCAAGTGGCACTTCCAGACCACCCCGCACGACGGTTGGGACTTCGACGGTGTCAACGAGCTGGTGTCCTTCGACTACAAGGACGGCGGCAAGACCGTGCAGGCTGCTGCCACCGCTGACCGCAACGGCTTCTTCTATGTGCTCGACCGTACCAACGGCAAGTTCATCCGTGGCTTCCCCTTCGTCGACAAGGTGACCTGGGCCAAGGGCCTGGACGAGAATGGCCGGCCGATCTACGACGACGCCCACCGTCCGGGCGCGCCGGGTGAGGGTGGCGAGAAGGGCACGTCGGTGTTCGTCGCGCCGTCCTTCCTCGGTGGCAAGAACTGGATGCCCATGGCCTACAGCCAGGACACCGGGCTGTTCTACGTGCCGTCCAACGAGTGGGGCATGGACATGTGGAACGAGAACATCGCCTACAAGAAAGGTGCGGCGTACCTCGGCGCGGGCTTCACCATCAAGCCGCTGAACGAGAAGTACATCGGCGTGCTGCGCGCCATCGATCCGAAGACCGGCAAGCAGGTTTGGCGCTACGAGAACTACGCGCCGCTGTGGGGCGGCGTGCTGGCCACCCATGGCAACCTGGTGTTCACCGGCAACCCCGAGGGCTACCTGATGGCCTTCGACGCCAAGACCGGCAAGAAGCTCTACCAGTTCAACACCGGCTCGGGCGTGATCGCCTCGCCGATCACTTGGGAAATGGACGGCGAGCAGTACGTGACCGTTCTCTCCGGCTGGGGCGGCGCGGTGCCGCTGTGGGGCGGCGAGGTGGCCAAGCGGATCAAGGACCTGGACCAGGGCGGGATGATCTGGACCTTCAAGCTGCCGAAGGATCTGGTGGCGAAGAAGTGATGTGCCTGTGAGGTGAACAGGGGCCGGCCATTGTGTCGGCCTTTGTTTTGGCGCGGCTGTCGATGTTGTTCGCGGGCATGGCCCGCTCATGCATTCAGCGCCAAAGTCAGCTCCAGCTATGGCTCTGGCTTTGGTTCTTCAAGACTTCCAGAGAAACATCCGCACGCTCCGGAGTGCCCCTTTCAGGAGGCCGAAGGTGATCGGAGTTTCAGGGGTTGAGCGACATGGATGTCGCGAGAGCGTTGTCGGGCCAGGGATGGCCCGTCAACGCGGGCCCCTGGAACTCCGAAGAACCAAGGGTACTTTTCGCGAAGCGAAAAGCCGGATGCAGGGGCGAGCCTTTTGGTTACTTTTCGGCGTTTGGAAAAGTGACTCGCCCGAGGGGGCGAAACAGAGCATCTCAGCGCACGCCGAAGCGGCGCAGAAACTCCAAAGCCAAAGCGGTCAGCTCTTTGCCAGCGGTTCGCGAGCAAGCTCGCTCCTACGGCCTGTGCATTCCCAAGCGACGTTGAAACGCCCAAGCACGAACAAGAGCATCGCGGAGAAGCTCCGCTCCTACGAGAGCTCAAGAGCCGTGGCAAGCCAGCAGGAGCACTCAGCGGGCTCGCTCGCGGGCATGGCCCTTCCTACGAACAACCATCTCCCGGCATCTACTACCAAATGAGGAACCCACCCCTCCCATGGGTGCATTCCGGGCCGGGAAGGGCGCTGCCTAAGATCGCTCCATGACCTGGCCGATGGAGGCCAGGACCCGACAGGAGAGCATCCCCATGATCTACGCCCCACCCGGAACCCCAGGCGCCGTCGTCACCCTCAAACCGCGCTACGGCAACTACATCGGCGGCGAGTTCGTCGCGCCGGTGCTGGGCCAGTACTTCAGCAACACCTCGCCGGTGAATGGCGAAATCATCGCCGAGTTCCCGCGCTCCACCGCCGAAGACATCGATAAGGCGCTGGACGCCGCCCACGCCGCCGCTGGCAGCTGGGGCCGCACGTCGGTGCAGGACCGCGCGCTGATCCTGCTGAAGATCGCCGACCGCATCGAGCAGAACCTCGAGCAACTCGCCGTCGCCGAAACCTGGGACAACGGCAAGGCCGTGCGCGAGACCCTGAACGCCGATGTGCCGCTGGCCGCCGACCACTTCCGCTACTACGCCGGCTGCATCCGCGCGCAGGAAGGTGGCGCCGCCGAGATCAACGAGAACACCGTCGCCTACCACATCCACGAACCGCTGGGCGTGGTCGGGCAGATCATCCCGTGGAACTTCCCGCTGCTGATGGCTGCGTGGAAACTGGCCCCGGCCCTCGCCGCCGGCAACTGCGTGGTGCTCAAGCCGGCCGAGCAGACCCCGCTGTCGATCATGCTGCTGGCCGAGATCATCGGCGACCTGCTGCCGCCGGGCGTGCTGAACATCGTCCAGGGCTTTGGCAGGGAAGCCGGCCAGGCGCTGGCCACCAGCAAGCGCATCGCCAAGATCGCCTTCACCGGCTCGACCCCGGTCGGCTCGCACATCCTCCACTGCGCGGCGGAGAACATCATCCCGTCCACCGTGGAACTGGGCGGCAAGAGCCCG
Organism: Pseudomonas multiresinivorans; assembly: GCF_012971725.1. NCBI lineage: Bacteria > Pseudomonadati > Pseudomonadota > Gammaproteobacteria > Pseudomonadales > Pseudomonadaceae > Pseudomonas > Pseudomonas multiresinivorans. Next base: position 3,547,517 of record NZ_CP048833.1, on the reverse strand, counting down.
AACATCTTCTTCGAGGACATCATGAACGCCGAGCCGGCGTTCATCGAGAAAGCCGCCGAGGGCCTGGTGCTGGCTTTCTTCAACCAGGGCGAAGTCTGCACCTGCCCGTCGCGGGCGCTGGTGCAGGAGTCGATCTTCGAGCCGTTCATGGTCGAGGTGATGAAGAAGATCAAGGCGATCAAGCGCGGCAACCCGCTGGATACCGAGACCATGGTGGGCGCCCAGGCTTCACAGCAGCAGTACGAGAAGATCCTGTCCTACCTCGACATCGCCCAGGGCGAAGGCGCCGAGCTGCTCACCGGCGGCTCAAGCGAGCGCCTGGAGGGTGACCTGGCCAGCGGTTACTACATCCAGCCGACCCTGCTCAAAGGGCACAACGGCATGCGCGTGTTCCAGGAAGAAATCTTCGGGCCGGTGGTGGGCGTGACCACCTTCAAGGACGAAGCCGAGGCCCTGGCGATTGCCAACGATACCGAGTTCGGCCTTGGCGCTGGCGTCTGGACTCGCGACATCAATCGCGCCTGGCGCATGGGTCGTGGCATCCAGTCCGGCCGCGTGTGGACCAACTGCTACCACCTGTACCCGGCCCACGCCGCGTTCGGTGGTTACAAGAAGTCCGGCGTCGGCCGCGAAACCCACAAGATGATGCTCGACCACTACCAGCAGACCAAGAACCTGCTGGTGAGCTACGACATCAATCCGCTGGGCTTCTTCTAAAGCTTGCAGTAACCCGGCGGACCTTCCCCCATCAGGTTCGCCGGCCCTTTGCGCTGTACCCCGCCTGGCACTCCACCAGGCATCCCTTGTGTCGACGCGCCCGTTCGGGCGGCCGTCCGCTTCCGTACCTATTCCACGGGTGACGGCCTTCGTCGAACGCGGCTCCGGCCGCGTTTTCTTTTTTCCGGATGAGTCGTTGTTCGCGAGCAAGCTCGCTCCTACAGGTTGGGTCCACAGCTCTTCTGTAGGAGCGAGCTTGCTCGCGAACCCGCCCATGCGCCGAAATGTCCGGACATGCAGGTTCCGTAGGATGGGTGGAGCGCAGCGATACCCATCAATCTCGCGCGCCGTTCGCATGGGTATCGCTGCGCTCCACCCATCCTACAAGGGCTGTCGAAGCGTCCCGTCTCCGCAACACCTGCATCTGTCCTGCGCAACACCTGTAGCGCCCGCAACACCCGCCTCGCATCCGGCAGGCAACGCCAGAAGCCCCGAACCGCAAGCCCTCCAGCCCAATTCGCAAAGCCTGGCACAGCGGTTGCTCTGAGCCTTGCAAGCCGTGGCGAACGATCCGCGGCACCAACAAGAATCGGAGAACCTCCATGAGATCGATTGGCCTGTCTGTGCCTTCCGTTCGCCTGCAACCCGCCCTGCGTCATTCCCTGCTGACCGCCTCGCTGCTGATGGCCGGTCTGTCCGCCAACCTGCAAGCCGCCGAGAAGCCGGCCAACGTCGATGGCCAGCGCATCGCTGCCGCCGACAAGGAGCCGGGCAACTGGATGACCACCGGCCGCACCTACGACGAGCAGCGCTACAGCCCGCTCAAGCAGATCGACCAGAGCAACGTCGGCGGCCTGGGGTTGGCCTGGAGCCATAAGCTGGACATCGACCGCGGCGTGGAAGCCACGCCCATCGTGGTCGATGGCGTCATGTACACCACCGGGCCGTTCTCCATCGTCTATGCGCTGGACGCCCGCACCGGCGAGCAACTCTGGAAGTACGACCCGCAGTCCGACCGCAGCCGTGCCGGCGAGGCCTGCTGCGACGCGGTGAACCGTGGCGTGGCGGTGTGGAAGGGCAAGGTCTATGTCGGCGTGCTCGATGGTCGCCTGGAGGCCATCGACGCCAAGACCGGCAAGCGCGTGTGGAGCGTCGATACCCGCACCGATCCATCGCGCAGCATCACCATCACCGGCGCGCCGCGCATCGTGAAGGGCAAGGTGATCATCGGCAACGGCGGCGCCGAGTTCGGCGTGCGCGGCTACATCACCGCGTACGACGCCGAGACCGGCAAGCAGGACTGGCGCTTCTTCACCGTGCCCGGTGACCCCAAGGAAATGCCCAAGGGCAAGGGCATGGAGATCGCCGCCAAGACCTGGTTCGGCGACAACTTCTACAAGCAGGGCGGTGGCGGCACCGTGTGGGATTCCATGTCCTACGACCCCGAGCTGAACCTGCTGTACATCGGCGTCGGCAACGGCTCCTCGTGGAACCCGCGCATCCGCAGCGAAGGCAAGGGTGACAACCTGTTCCTCTCGTCCATCGTCGCGATCAACCCCGACAACGGCGAATACGTCTGGCACTACCAGACCACGCCGGGCGACGCCTGGGATTACACCGCCACCCAGCACATCATGCTGGTGGACCTGGAAATCGACGGCAAGCAGCGCAAGGTGCTGATGCAGGCACCGAAGAACGGCTTCTTCTACGTCATCGACCGCGAGACCGGCGAGTTGCTCTCGGCGAAGAACTTCATCCCGATCAACTGGGCCACCGGCATCGACATTAAGACCGGCCGGCCGATCCGCAATGAGAAGGTCGCCGAGTACTGGAAGGACCCGCAGAAGAAGGCGCGGCTGATCCAGCCGGCGTTCTGGGGCGCCCACGACTGGCAACCGATGTCGTACAACCCCAATACCGGGCTGGTCTACATCCCGGCGCACATCATGTCGGCGATGTATCAGGACGTCGACGGCGCGCCGCCGCGCTCCAAGTTCAAGAGCATCTACCAGCTCGACGTCAACACCGGGATGATGCCTGAGGACCCGGAGGGCCTGCGCAAGATCGCCGACACCTGGACCGGCAAGCTGATCGCCTGGGACCCGGTGAAACAGGAAAAACGCTGGGAAGTGCCCTACAGCACCATCTTCAACGGCGGCACCCTGAGCACCGCCGGCAACCTGGTATTCGAAGGCACCGCCGACGGCCGCGTGGTGGCCTACGCCGCCGAGACTGGCAAGAAGCTCTGGGAGTCCCCGGCGAACACCGGCGTGATGGCTGCGCCGATCACCTATGAAGTGGACGGCGAGCAGTACGTGACCTTCATGGCCGGCTGGGGCGGCGCCTTCTCCACCTTCGCCGGCGCCCTGTCGCTGCGCGCCGGGGTCAAGCCCAACGCTCAGGTGCTGACCTACAAGCTCGGCGGCACCGCCAAGCTGCCGGACATCAACTACAAGTGGGCCGACCGCAAGCCCGAGCCGCCGGAGCTGACCGGCACCACCGCGCAGATCGACCAGGGCCGCGAGCTGTTCAATTCCAGCTGCTCGCAGTGCCACGGCATCAACGCCATCAGCGGCGGCGTGGTGCCCGACCTGCGCACCCTCAGCGCGGAAAACCACCAGCGCTTCCTCGGCATCGTCTATGGCGGCCGTATCCCCGACGGCATGCCTTCGTTCCAGGGCCATCTCGACCTGCAACAGGCCGAGGCCGTGCACCAGTACCTGATCAAGCGCGCCTACGACCTCAAGGAACAACTGGCCGGCGCGCAGAAGACCGCTGCCAAGTGATGGCTCCCCAAGAAACAGCCCAGCAGGAGACTGATTCATGACCGAAGTAACGACCTACCAGCACTACATCGACAACCGCTTCGTCGCCGGCGAGCCGTTGATCGAGGTGCACAACCCGGCCAACGGCGAGCTGCTGGCACGCATCCCCGAGGCCAGTGCTGCCCAGGTGGACAGCGCCATCGACGCCGCCCGCAAGGCGCAGAAGGGCTGGGCAGCCAAGCCTGCCATCGAGCGTGCCGGCTACCTGCGCCGGATTGCCGAGAAGGTACGTGCCAACGCGCCGCGCCTGGCGAAGATCATCACCGCCGAGCAGGGCAAGGTGCCGGCACTGGCGGAAGTGGAGGTCAACTTCACCGCCGACTACCTCGACTACATGGCCGAATGGGCGCGCCGCCTGGAAGGCGAGGTGCTGACCAGCGACCGCGCCGGCGAGCACATCTTCCTGCTGCGCAAGCCGCTGGGTGTGGTAGCCGGCATCCTGCCGTGGAACTTCCCGTTCTTCCTCATCGCCCGGAAGATGGCGCCGGCGCTGCTGACCGGCAACACCATCGTCGTCAAGCCCAGTGAAGAAACGCCGATCAACTGCTTCGAGTTCGCCCGCCTGGTGGCGGAAACCGACCTGCCCACCGGCGTGTTCAACGTCGTCGGCGGCACCGGGGCCAGCGCCGGCAGTGCGCTGACCAGCCACGCCGGCGTCGACCTGATCAGTTTCACCGGAAGCGTCGCCACCGGTTCGCGGATCATGGCCGCGGCCGCGCCGAACATCACCAAGCTGAACCTGGAACTGGGCGGCAAGGCGCCGGCCATCGTCCTTGCCGACGCCGACCTGGAGCTGGCGGTAAACGCCATCAAGGCCTCGCGGGTGATCAACACCGGGCAGGTGTGCAACTGCGCCGAGCGCGTCTACGTGCAGCGCCAGGTGGCCGACCAGTTCATCGAGAAGATCGCTGCCGCCATGGCCGCCACCCGATTCGGCGACCCGAACGTGCAGGCCGACCTGGACATGGGCCCGCTGGTCAACCGCATCGGCCTGGACAAGGTTGCGCAGATGGTCCGCACGGCGACCGGGCAGGGCGCCCAGGTCATCACCGGCGGCGCGGTGGCCGACCTGGGCCAGGGCTTCCACTACCAGCCCACCGTGCTGGCTAGCTGCAAGGGCGACATGGAGATCATGCGCAAGGAAATCTTCGGCCCGGTGCTGCCGATCCAGGTAGTGGACGACCTCGACGAGGCCATCGCCCTGGCCAATGACAGCGACTACGGCCTGACCTCGTCGATCTACACCCGCAACCTCGGCGCCGCGCTCAAGGCCAGCCGCGAGCTGGACTTCGGCGAGACCTACATCAACCGCGAGAACTTCGAGGCGATGCAGGGCTTCCATGCCGGCACGCGCAAGTCCGGCATCGGCGGCGCGGACGGCAAGCATGGGTTGTACGAGTACACGCATACCCATGTGGTGTATGCGCAGGAGTGAGCTGACGGCTATCTCGAGCCCGGGCTTGGACTCTCTCCCTGAAGGGAGAGGTGACTGGATCAGTGTGAGGCGCAACCACGGTTTTTTCCTGATCCAAACGTGCCAGGAAAACACGGCGGGGACGCTTCCCTCGAATACCCCCTCTCCCTTCAGGGAGAGGGCGGGGGAGAGGGTGTCAAGACGCGCACAGAGTTTCCTGGGAAAGGGAATGCTGTCTCCGTAAATGCATCACCGTTTCGACTGGGCGGGCCGTCCTTGCCAGGTGCGGTCCGCTCCTTTTTCCCTGCGCCTGCAGGTGGCCGTTGCGTAGAGCGGGTTAGCCAGCTGATCAGCGGACGCAGGGAAAAGGGAAAAGGGAAAGGATCAATACAGCGCATTGGGCTGCACGATGCCGTGCTTCTTCATCTTCCGATACAGGGTCGACCGGGCAATGCCGAACTGTTCCGCTACCGCACTGATGTTCCATTGTCGCTCGCGCAGCACGGCCAGCAAGTGGCGGGCTTCGTCATCGTCCAGGCGGGCGGCGAGGGCGCCATTCTGCGGTTCCGGCATGGCCATGACGGCGGGAGTCGCCTGATGCAATTCCATCGGCAGGCAGTCCAGGTCGATGCGGCCGTCCTCGGCGAGGGCGGCGGCATAGCGCAGGCAGTTCAGCAATTGGCGGATGTTGCCCGGCCAGGGATGGCTGCGCAGCTGTTCGCGTACGCCGGCGTCCAGGCGCAGGTTGCCGCCCAGGCCAGCCAGCAGGCTGTCGATCAGCGCCTCGCGGTCGCTGCGTTCGCGCAGGGCCGGCAACTGCAGGGTCATGCCGGCGAGGCGGTAGAACAGGTCTTCGCGGAAGCCCTTGGTGCGGATCATCTCGGCCAGGTTCTGGTGGGTGGCGGAGACCACTTGCACGTCCAGCGCCACCGGCGCTTCAGCGCCCAGCGGGAGGATTTCCCGCTCGGCCAGCACGCGCAGCAGGCGCGTCTGCAGGTGAGCCGGCATGTCGCCGATCTCGTCGAGGAACAGGGTGCCGCCATTGGCCAGCTCCAGCTTGCCCTTCATGCCTTTCTTGCTGGCGCCGGTGAAGCTGCCGCCGCGGTAGCCGAAGAGTTCGCTCTCGATCAGGCTTTCCGGGATTGCCGCGCAGTTCAGCGCGACGAAGGGCCCGGCATGCCGCGCGCTGGCCTGGTGGATGGCACGGGCAAAGGCTTCCTTGCCGGTGCCGGTCTCGCCGGTCACCAGGATGGAAATGCCCTTGTCGAGCACCCTGCGCAGCTTGTGCACGCCGTCCTGCAGGCGCGGGTCGGTGCCGGCGAGGCGGGTGAGATCGGGATGTTCCGGGCTGTTCGAGCCGCTACGCAGGGGCGTACTGCGGCGTGGAGGGCTGGCCGGTGTGCGCAGGCCGACGTCCACCAGCGCATGGTCGGCCAGGGTGCGCAGGCGGATGCCGCGCGCGCCGCCCTTGCTCAGGTCCAGCAACTGATCGACATCCGCCTCCAGCAACTGCTCGATGCGGCTGCCCAGCAGCTCGCCCCGGCTGGCGGTGAAGGCGGCGTGGTTGGCGCCGATCACCCGGCCCTGTTCGTCGAGGGCGATGAGCTGTTCGTTCGCCAGGTCCGACACCTCGTCGCGGGCCTTCACCGAGAGGGTCAGGCGGTCGCGGTAGCGCTGGCGGAAGCTGGCGTTCTCGATCAGCCGGGCATACAGGATCACCAGTTGCAGCGTCAGGTACTGCGCGTCCTTGGGCCCGTCGTTGTACAGGCAGGTGGCGTTCAGGCAGCCGCGCAGCTGGTGTTGCGCATCGAAGATCGGCGCCACCGAGCAGCTCAGGCGGAAGTTGCTGACCAGGAAGTGCTCCTGGCGGTGGATGGTCAGCGCCTCGCCGGCAGCCAGGGCGGTGCCGATGCCGTTGGTGCCGGCGATGGATTCGTCCCAGCGCGCACCGACGATCAGCCCGGCCTGGGTGTAGCGGTCGCGTTCACTGGGCAGGCGCGCATCGAGGGTGATGCCGTTTTCGTCGCTGAGCAGCACCGCGAAGCCAGCCGGCAGCACGCGCCGGGCGAGGCCGGTGACGCCCTGGCTGGCGATGGCCAGGTAGTCCTGGTGCAGGCTCTGGTGCTCGCGGATTTCCCCGGCGGTGAGGATGTGTTTTTCCGCCCGTGCGCGGGGGTCGAGATGGTGCTCCATCACACTGCGGTACCAGGAGCGCGCGATGGCGCCCTCGGGCTGGATATCACGTTCGCCGAAGTGATCGGCGATGAAGGCGGCAAGGTCGTTCGGGCAGTTTTCCAGGGATTGCGGGTGCATGGTCACTCCCGGCGGCCGTCAGTCGGACTGCGGCGCATTGTTTTTGTAGGGGATCGGCTTCGTGTGGGACCGATCCTAGGACTGAGGCTCTTGGGATTGGACAGTCTAGACCGGTCGGTCACGGGCGACGAGAGCCCGAGCAAGGCCTGTGCCGAATCACATGGCGTGGGGCGCCGAACCCCGCGCCAGACCGCCCGCCGCCCAAGGGCGCGGGCGCAACCGGGCAATGGCTGTCGCAGCGATGGGACAGTTGTAGCGGCGGGGCGCGACAGCTGTCGCCGGCCCGCTACCAAATCAGGGGGGAATCTCCTTCGAAAGTATCATTCGGAGCCTTCCCCCCTGGTGTTTAACTCGACCTGCCGGTTTTGCCGGCACCATGCCTAACAAAAAGAGGACAGACCCATGTGGACCAAGCCTAGCTTCACCGACCTGCGCCTTGGCTTCGAAGTGACCCTGTACTTCGCCAACCGCTGATCCACTCGGCCCCGGTCCGCCGGGGCCCCTGCCCACGGGGCACTGTCATGCACATCCGAATTCTCGGGTCGGCCGCCGGCGGCGGCTTTCCCCAGTGGAACTGCAATTGCCGCAACTGTCGCGGCGTACGCGACGGCAGCGTGATCGCGCAGCCACGCAGCCAATCCTCCATCGCGCTGTCCGACGACGGCGAGAACTGGATTCTCTGCAACGCATCCCCCGACATCCGCGCCCAGCTGGCGTCCTTCCCGGCCCTGCAGCCGGCGCGGCGCCTGCGCGATTCGGCAATTGCCGCCATCGTCCTGCTGGACAGCCAGATCGACCACACCACCGGCCTGCTCAGCCTGCGCGAAGGCTGCCCGCACGAGGTGTGGTGTACGGAGATGGTCCACCAGGACCTGTCCACCGGCTTTCCGCTGTTCCCCATGCTGTCGCACTGGAACGGCGGGCTGAAGCACCAGCTCATCGAATTGGATGCCGAGCCCTTCGTCATCCCGGCCTGCCCGGGCCTGCGCATCACCGCCATCGCCCTGCGCAGCAGTGCACCGCCGTACTCACCGCACCGGGGCAATCCGCATCCGGGCGACAACATCGGCCTGTTCGTCGAAGACACCGCTACCGGCGGCAAGCTGTTCTATGCGCCGGGCCTGGGGCAGGTGGACGACGGCCTGCTGGCCTGGATGCGCCGCGCCGACTGTCTACTGGTGGACGGCACGCTCTGGCGCGACGACGAGATGCGCGTCTGCGAGGTGGGCGACAAGCTCGGCAGCGAGATGGGCCACCTGGCCCAGAGCGGCCCCGGCGGCATGATCGAGGTGCTCGACGGCATCGACGGGCCGCGCAAGGTGCTCATCCATATCAACAACACCAATCCCATCCTCGACATCGCCTCGCCCGAACGCGCCGAACTCGACGCGCGCGGCATCGAGGTGGCGTTCGACGGCATGGGCATCTTCCTGTGACGGCCCTTTCAGAAGGAGCCTCGCGATGACCCGCGAAGCCATGAGCCCCGCCGAATTCGAACAGGCCCTGCGCGCCAGGGGCGCCTGCTACCACATCTTCCACCCGTACCACGTGGCCATGTACGAAGGCCGCGCGACCCGCGAGCAGATCCAGGGCTGGGTGGCCAACCGCTTCTACTACCAGCTGAATATTCCGTTGAAGGACGCGGCGATCCTCGCCAACTGTCCGGACCGCGAGGTGCGCCGCGAATGGCTGCAGCGCATCCTCGATCACGACGGGGCTCCAGGTGAGGAGGGCGGCATCGAGGCCTGGTTGCGCCTGGCTGAATCCGTGGGGCTGGACCGCGAGCAGGTGCTGTCCCAGGAGCTGGTGCTGCCCGGCGTGCGCTTTGCCGTGGACGCCTACGTCAACTTCGCCCGCCACGCCAGCTGGCAGGAAGCGGCCAGCAGCTCGCTGACCGAACTGTTCGCCCCGCAGATCCACCAGTCGCGCCTGGACAGCTGGCCGCAGCACTACCCGTGGATCGACGCCAGCGGCTACGACTACTTCCGCAAGCGCCTGTCGCAGGCGCGCCGCGATGTCGAGCACGGCCTGCGTATCACCCTGGAGCACTACCGCACCCGCGAGGCCCAGGAGCGCATGCTGGAGATCCTGCAATTCAAGCTCGATGTGCTCTGGAGCATGCTCGACGCCATGAGCATGGCCTATGAACTGCAGCGCCCGCCGTACCACACGGTGACGAGCGAGCGCGTATGGCACAGGGGGTTGCTGTGATGAGTCTGCCTTCGCTGGACAGCGTACCGGCGCTGCGCCGGGGGTTTCGCCTGCAATTCGAACCGGCCCAGGGCTGCCACGTGCTGCTCTATCCTGAAGGGATGGTGAAGCTCAACGACAGCGCCGGGGCGATTCTCGGCCGCGTCGACGGGCAAGCCGACGTCGCCGGCATCATCGATGGCCTGCGTGCCGATTTCCCCGGCGTGCCGGGCATCGACGAAGACATCCTGGCATTCCTCGAGGTGGCCTATGCGCAATTCTGGATCGAGCTGCGCTGAGGCGCCGGTAGGGCCGCCGCTCTGGCTGCTGGCCGAGCTGACCTACCGCTGCCCGCTGCAGTGCCCGTACTGCTCTAATCCGCTGGACTTCGCCAGGGGCGGCGAGGAGCTGTCCACCGCACAATGGATCGAGGTGTTCCGCCAGGCCCGCGAGATGGGCGCGGCGCAGCTGGGCTTTTCCGGCGGTGAGCCGCTGGTGCGCCAGGACCTCGCCGAGCTGATCGCCGCGGCGCGTGGGCTGGGTTTCTACACCAACCTGATCACCTCCGGCATCGGCCTCAACGAGAAACGCCTGAAGGAGTTCGCCGACGCCGGGCTCGACCATATCCAGATCAGCTTCCAGGCCGCCGACGAGGAGGTGAACAACCTCCTGGCCGGCTCGCGCAAGGCGTTCGCCCAGAAGCTCGCCATGGCCCGCGCGGTAAAGGCCCATGGCTACCCGATGGTGCTCAACTTCGTTACCCACCGGCACAACATCGACAGCATCGATCGCATCATCGAGCTGTGCATCGAACTGGAGGCGGACTTCGTCGAACTTGCCACCTGCCAGTTCTATGGCTGGGCCGAGCTGAACCGTGCCGGCCTGCTGCCGACCCGCGAGCAGCTGCAGCGGGCCGAGCGCATCACCTCCGAATACCGCGAGCGCCTGGCCGCCGCAGGTAACCCGTGCAAGCTGATCTTCGTGGTGCCGGACTACTACGAGGAACGTCCCAAGGCCTGCATGGGGGGCTGGGGCAGTGTGTTCCTCGATGTCACCCCGGACGGCACCGCGCTGCCGTGCCACAGCGCACGACAACTGCCGGTGAAGTTCCCCAACGTGCGCGAGCACAGCCTGCAGCACATCTGGTACGAGTCCTTCGGCTTCAACCGTTTCCGCGGTGATGCGTGGATGCCTGAGCCGTGCCGTTCCTGCGACGAAAAGGAACGCGACTTCGGCGGCTGCCGCTGCCAGGCCTTCATGCTTACCGGCGATGCCGAAGCCACCGACCCGGTGTGCGCCAAATCGGCCCACCACGGGATCATCCTCGATGCCCGCCGCGAGGCGGAAACCGCCTCCATGCCACTCAGCGCGCTGACCCTGCGCAACGAGCGGGCCTCGCAACTGATCTGCAAGGCCTGAGGATGCACGGCAGCGACTGGAGCGCCGAGCGCGCGGTAGCCGCCGCGGGGGACTTTGCCGAGCTGCACGTGGCCCACGGCGGATTGCTGTGGGCCGCCTTCGACCCTGTCAGTGCGCGCTGCCGGTTGTTCCTGCGCCGCGAAGGACAGAGCCGCGAACTGACGCCACCGGGCTCTTCGGTACGCAGTCGCGTCTACGAATACGGCGGCGGCTCCTGCTGCCCAACTACCGATGGCGTGGCCTGGGTGGAAGAGGGTGACCAGCAGGTGTACTGGTTGCGCCTGGGCGGCACGCCAAGGCCGATTACCCACCGCGATGATTGTCGCTACGGCGACCTCCACTTCGTTCCGGCATGGAATGCACTTTTGGCGGTGGAAGAGGAGAACGGCAGCGCCGGGGTGAGCCATCGTATTGTTCGTCTCGACGCCGATGGCCGGCGCCGGGTGATAGCCTTCGGCGCGGACTTCTACGCATCGCCGGTGGCGGAGCGCAATGGCGAACGTATCGCCTGGGTGGAGTGGGATCGCCCGCACCAGCCCTGGACGCGCACCCGCCTGTGCGAATCCTTCGCCGGCGAAGAGCGTTGTCTGGCCGGGCAGGCCCGCCACGAGTCCATCCAGCAGCCGCGCTTTGCCGAGGATGGGCGCCTGCACTGGCTGAGCGACTGCGCCGGCTACTGGCAGCCGTACCACGAGGTCCTGGGGGCCTTGCCGTGCGCCGCCGCCGATCACGCCAGCGCTCCCTGGCAACTGGGCGGGCACACCTTCCTGCCGCTGCTGCGCGGCAATCTGCTGGCGACCCGTTACGAAGAGGGGCGCGGGGTGCTGGTGCTGTATGACGGACGTGGCGGCGAGCGCCGGTTGGCGGCGGAGTACAGCCGCTTTCGCTCGCTGGCGGCGGATGAGCGCCACTTCTATTGCATCGCCGCTGCACCGGATCGCTTGCCGACGCTGCTGGCGATCCGCCGGGTGGACGGTTCCACCCAGGTACTCGCCGGTGGCGAACGGCCGCTGCCGGAATCCGAATTGTCCCGCGGCGAGGCATTTCACTATCCGGTGGGCGAAGACGAGTGCGGGCACGGGTTCTTCTATCCGGCGCAGGGCAACCGGCCGGCGCCGCCGCTGGTGGTATTCCTACACGGCGGTCCGACCTCCGCCTGTTACCCAGTGTTCGACGGGCGCATCCAGTTCTGGACCCGCCGCGGCTTTGCCGTGGCGGATCTCAATTACCGTGGCAGCAGCGGCCACGGCCGCGCCTATCGCGAGCGCCTGCACCTGGGCTGGGGCCAGGTGGAAGTGGAAGACATCGGCGCAGCATTGGATTGCCTCGGCAACGCCGGGCGCATCGATCGGCAGCGTGTCTTCGTGCGTGGCGCCAGTGCCGGCGGCTATAGCGCACTGATGGCGCTGGCGCGGCTGGACGGTCTGCGCGGGGGCGCCAGCCTGTATGGCGTCAGCGATCCGCAGGCACTGGCGCGGGTGACCCACAAGTTCGAGGCGGACTACCTGGACTGGCTGATCGGAGATCCGCAGCAGGACGCCGGGCGTTACCGCGAGCGAACTCCGGTGCTGCTGGCCGGGCAGATCAAGGTGCCGGTGATCTTCTTCCAGGGCGAACTGGACGCGGTGGTGGTACCGGCGCAGACCGACGCGATGGTCGAATCCCTGCGCCGGCGCGGCGTGCCGGTGGAAGTGCATCGCTATGCCGGGGAGCGCCATGGCTTCCGCCAGGCCGCCAATCTTGCCCACGCGCTGGAGGCGGAGTGGCGTTTCTACCAGGCGCTGCTGGAGGTCTGAACCGTCTTCCAAGGTCGCATTGCAATACCTGACGGATACAGTAGGCTGCCGGAAATATCCCATAACAATAACGACAGAGCCCCCGATGCCTCACGAGCTCAGCCAACTGCGCAAATTCGTCTCGCCTGAGATCATTTTCGGTGCCGGATGCCGGCACAATGTCGCCAACTACGTGAAAACCTTCGGTGCGCGCAAGGTGCTGCTGGTGTCGGACCCAGGGGTAGTCGCCGCCGGTTGGGTCGCCGATATCGAGGCCAGCCTGGCCGCCCAGGACATCCCCTTCTGCCGCTACACCGATGTGTCGCCCAACCCGCGCGTGGAGGAGGTGATGCGCGGCGCCGAGGTCTACCGCAGCGAAGGCTGCAACGTGATAGTCGCGGTCGGCGGTGGCAGCCCGATGGACTGCGCCAAGGGCATCGGCATCGTCGCCGCCCACGGCCGCAACATCCTCGAGTTCGAAGGCGTGGACACCCTGCGTGTGCCCAGCCCGCCGCTGATCCTGATCCCGACCACCGCCGGTACTTCGGCGGACGTCTCGCAGTTCGTGATCATTTCCAACCAGGACGAGCGGATGAAGTTCTCCATCGTCAGCAAGGCCGTGGTGCCCGATGTGTCGCTGATCGACCCGGAAACCACCCTGACCATGGACCCATTTCTCTCCGCGTGCACCGGCATTGACGCCCTGGTGCATGCCATCGAGGCCTTCGTCTCCACCGGCCACGGCCCGCTCACCGACCCCCACGCGCTGGAGGCGATGCGGCTGATCAACGGCAATCTGGTGCAGATGATCGCCAATCCGGCGGACATCGCCCTGCGCGAGAAGATCATGCTGGGCAGCATGCAGGCCGGGCTGGCGTTCTCCAACGCGATCCTCGGCGCGGTCCACGCCATGTCCCACAGCCTGGGCGGCTACCTCGACCTGCCGCACGGGCTGTGCAATGCCGTGCTGGTGGAGCACGTGGTGGCGTTCAATTACAGCGCCGCGCCCGAGCGCTTCAAGGTGATCGCCGAGACCTTCGGCATCGACTGCCGGGGCATGACCCACGCGCAGATTCGCCAGCGTCTGGTGGAACACCTGATCGCCCTGAAGAATGCTGTGGGCTTCCACGAAAGCCTCGGCTTGCACGGTGTCGGCAGCTCGGACATTCCGTTCCTCTCGCGCCACGCCATGCAGGACCCGTGCATCCTTACCAACCCTCGCGAATCCAGCCTGCGCGATGTCGAGGTGGTGTATGGCGAGGCCCTCTGACGAGCAGCAGCAACAAGCCCTGGCCGGGCTGCTCGGGCTGGGCAGCCATTCCGCGCGCAAGAGCCATTATCCCGAGCTGGTGGCGCGCCTGGACGAGCTGGAAGCCGAGCGCAACCGCTACAAATGGCTGTTCGAGCACGCCGTCCACGGCATCTTCCAGGCCAGCCTGAGCCAGGGCCTGCGCGCCGCCAACCCTGCGCTGGCGCGGATGCTCGGCTACGACGATCCGCAACAGGTGTTGTGGAGCCTCGCCGATATGGCCAGCCAGCTGTTCGTCGAGGGCGAAGCGGAGATGCGCCGCATCCTGGCGCTGTTGCGCGAGCGCGATGGCTTGTTCGGTTATGAGACTCGCCTGCGTCGCCGCGATGGCAGCCACGTCATCGTGCTGATGAACCTGCTGATCAAGCCCGATGAAGAGGGGCTGGTGGAAGGCTTCGTTGCCGACATCACCGAGCGCGTGCTGGCCCAGCAGCGCCTGCAGAGCCTCAACGAGGAACTGGAACAGCGCGTCGCCGCCCGCACCCGCGAGCTGGAAGGGCTGAACCAGCAGTTGCGCGAGGCCCGCGACGCTGCCGAGGCCGCCAACAACAGCAAGGACAAGTACCTCGCCGCCGCCAGCCACGACTTGCTGCAACCGCTGAACGCCGCGCGCCTGCTGGTTTCCACCCTGCGCGAACGCAAGTTGCCGGGCTCCGAGCAGGTGCTGGTCGAGCGTACGCACCAGGCGCTGGAAGGCGCCGAGGACCTGCTCACCGACCTGCTGGATATCGCCCGCCTGGACCAGAGCGCGATCCGCCCGGACCTGGATGTCCATCCGCTGGATGAGCTGCTCGGTCCGCTGGTTTCGGAGTTCGACGAAGTGGCGCGCGCGGCGGGGTTGCGCCTGCGTTCACGGATACCGGCGCTGGCGGTGCGCACCGATCACCGCCTGCTGTCGCGCATCCTGCGTAATTTCCTCAGCAATGCCTGCCGGTACACCGAGCGTGGCAGCGTGATGCTGGCGGCTCGCCGACGCGGCGACAAGGTGCGCATGGAGGTCTGGGACACCGGGCGCGGGATTCCGGCGGATCAGCTGCAAGCCATCTTCCTAGAATTCAATCAGCTGGATGCCGGCCGTGCGGCGGAGCGCCGGGGTGTCGGGTTGGGGCTGGCGATCGTCGACCGCATCGCCGGCATCCTCGGTTGCCGCGTGCAGGTGCGCTCGGTGCCGGGGCGTGGTTCGGTGTTCGCCATCGAGGTACCGCTGGTACGCGACCTGCCGCAGCCCGGCCCGGTCGAGAATGGCCCACGCCCGGTCACCGGCGATCCATTGCCCGGTCGGCGCCTGTTGGTGATCGATAACGAAGAGGCGATCCTCCTCAGCATGGCCGCGCTGCTCGGGCAGTGGGGCTGCGAGGTGCTGGTGGCGACGAGCTACGAGGAAGCGCTGAAGGCGCTGGATGGCAAGGCGCCGGAGGTGATCCTGGCCGATTACCACCTGGACCATGGCCGCACCGGCTGCGAGGCGGTGCGCGGGCTACGCGAGCATTTTCGCCGCGAGCTGCCGGCGGTGATGATCACCGCTGACCGCAGCGACGATTGCCGCCGGGCACTGCAGAGGCTGGGGATGCCGCTGCTGAACAAGCCGGTGAAGCCGGGCAAGTTGCGCGCCGCCTTGAGCCTTCTGCTGAGCCACTGACGGCAGGAGTGCCGGTCAGCCGTCCTTGCGTCCAAGCATGCCGTTGACCTTGTCGCGCAAGGCGTCGATGGAGAAGGGCTTGGCGATCATCGACATGCGCGTGGCCAGCTCGCTGCCATCGATCTGGACGATCTCCGCGAAGCCGGTGGCGAACAGGATCGGCAGCTCCGGCCGCGATTCCCGCGCGGCGGCGGCCAGTTCCTCGCCGTTCATGCCTGGCAGGCCCACGTCCGTGAGCAGGAGGTCGATGGCACTGTCGCCCTGCAGGATCGGCAGCGCCTGTTCGGCGTCTTCGGCCTGCAGGACCTGGTAGCCGATCTCCTCCAGCACTTCCACGGTGAGCATGCGCACCAGATCGTTGTCCTCAACCACCAGCACGCAGAGTTGCTGGCTGGTCGACTCGGTGGGGATGACGGGAACGTCGGGGATATTGACCACGGAACTGCCTCTCGGGAAGTAAAGTGTGACGCAGGTGCCCTGGCCAGGCTCGCTGCGCAGGCGGATATGACCGCCGGACTGTTTGATGAAGCCATAGACCATCGACAGGCCCAACCCGCTGTTCGGGCCGATGCCCTTGGTGGTGAAGAAGGGGTCGAAGACGTGCGCCAGGGTCGACTCGCTCATGCCCTGGCCACTGTCCTGCAGGGTCAGCCCCAGGTAGTCGCCGGCCGGCACGTCATGGTCGCCGACGGCGATCTCCTGCCGCTGCAGGGTGATCTCCAGCCTGCCGCCGCCGGGCATGGCGTCGCGGGCGTTTTCTACCAGGTGAAGCATCGCCTTGTGCAGTTGGTCGCTGTCGGTCAGCACGCTTGGCTCGTCAGCCAGGACGAGCGTCAGGGCGACGTCCGGGCCGGCGCGTTCAAGCAGCTCGCCCTGCCAGTCGCGCAATTGCTGGCCGAGGTCCACCGGATGCATGGCCAGGGCCTGGCGACGGGCGAAGGCGAGCAGGTTGTGGGTCAGCTCGGCGGCGCGCTCGGTAGCCTGGGTGGCGGCATGGAGGATATGGCCCAGTTCCGGCTGTGCATTGGCCGGCGCACGCCGGGTGATCAGGTCGAGGCTGAAGCGGATGCTGGCCAGCAGGTTGTTGAAGTCGTGGGCGATACCGCCGGTCAACTGGCCGACAGCCTCCATGCGCTGGGCATTGTGCAGCGCGGCCTGCGCCTGCTCCAGCAGCTCGACGCCGCGCTTGTGCTCGGTGATGTCGCGGCCGCAGCCGTAGATCACGCCGTTTTCCTCGGTGGCGTGCCAGGAAATCCAGCGGTAGCTGCCATCGGCATGGCGCATGCGGTTCTCGAAGTGTTGCAGGCGCTCGCCACGGGCCAGCGTGGCGCGGATGTCGATGCTGGGCGTGAGGTCATCCGGATGCACCAGCTCTTCGCTGTTACGCCCGATGAGCTGCTCCTCGCTCCAGCCCAGCAGGCTGCTCCATGCCGGGTTGACGTTGCGCAGGTGACCCTGGTGATCGAGCACGCAGAGCAGGTCCTGGCTCACCGTCCATACGCGATCGCGTTCCAGTGTGCGCTGGCGGGCTTCTTCCTGCACCGCTTCCTTCAGCCGCCGTTCTTCCGTGCGCTGGGTGGCGGCGGCCAGGGCGTGGCCGAGCAGGGCGGCCAGCTCGTTGAAGAAGGTCGCATAGCTTTCGTCCAGGCGCCGGCGCGGGCTGATGCCGAAGACCGCGAGGCTGTCGCCGTGACCGTTCAGGGGGGTGGCGTAGGTGCTGTCGAGTACCTCCGGCCAGGGCGCGAAGGCGCGCACGTGCTGGCTGCCCAGGGGCGACTGGTGAGCCTCCTTCAAGCCGTTGAACAGGTGCAGCGGGTCGTCTTCGAGCGTCAGTTGCGCGGGCGCGAAGCGGTCGTTGGTGTCGGTGCCGCAGGCGCCGAGCAGGGTGCCGGCGCGGTAGAGCAGGCAGAACGGCACGTCATGGCTGGCTTCGGCAAGCAGGGTGAAGGCCTGGGCGCAGATCTGCTCGCTGTCGTCGACCTGCCCCAGGCGCTCGGCGAGGCGAGTGAGCAGGCGCTGGCGGCGCTGCTCGATGACATTGCCGGTGGTTTCCACCGCGGTATTGAACAGCCCTATGGGCTTGCCGTCCTGGCCGAAGATCGGGCTGACGTTGTAGGTGAAGTAGGCCTCCTCGACATAGCCGAAACGCACCATGGGCAGCAGGCGATCTTCCTCGTGGGCGGCCACGCCGGTCTGCAGGATGCCGTTGTACATGGGGTCGAGGATCGACCAGATATCCGACCAGGCCTCGCGTGCCGGCTGGCCCAGGCAGGCGGGATGCTTGTCGCCGGGAATCGCACTCCAGGCATCGTTGTACAGCAGGATGAATTCCGGGCCCCAGTAGATGCATACCGGCAGGCGCGAATTGAGGCCGACTTCGAGGATACCCTTGAGGATGGCCGGCCACTGGTCCATGGGGCCGAGCGGGGAGGCTGCCCAGTCATGCTGACGGATCAGCGGTGCCATGGCGCTACTGCTGTTGAGGAAACTGCCTGGCGAAATGGGGGGATTCCCCTGGGAGCTTGGCATCGAGCAAACCCTGCGGCCGATTGATCTTCTGTTCCTTGTCGGACGTTGGAAAGGCCCTTTGACAGAAGATTCCACTTTTATCCCCGGCGACGGCAAATAATTCGAACGCTCGCGCGGGATCGGCTGTCAATTGGCCAGCCGGTGTGTAGCCTACAACGCTTCAGGTTATTATTTCTGCTGTTTCAAGAGCATTCTTACAATAACTTCAAACACTTACCTGGTTCATGTCGTCGACGCCGCCACACCGGCCGATCGCTTCCAGGGAAGGTCCGCCATCAGGGAATCCATCGATGAACCAGAAAGCCATCGCCGACGAAAGCGCCTTCCGCCGCATCCTGGCGCGCAACATGGCGCTGCCGCTGGGCATCTGCCTGTTGGGCGCGGTGCTGTTCATCGGTCTGATCCTCTACATGCTCAATGTGCTGGGCTGGGTCGAGCACACCGACCGGGTGATTTCCAGCGCCAACGAGATGCAGCGGCTGAGCGTCGACCAGGAGAGCGGCCTGCGCGGTTTCCTGATCACCGGCGATCCGCGCTTCCTCGAACCGCTGGAACAGGCACGGCCGCGGATCAACGCCGGGCTGAAGAGCCTCTCGGAGCTGGTCGCCGACAACCCGCCGCAAGTGGACCGGGTTTCGCGCCTGACCTCGATGCAGGACGAGTGGATGACCTTCGCCCAGCAGATGATCGAGCAGCGCCGCCAGGGCCAGGACACTGCCGACGCGATCAAGGCCGGGCGCGGCAAGAGCATGATGGATGCCATTCGCGCCCAGTACGGCTCGCTGATCAATACCGAGCAGCAGCTGCGTCACGAGCGCAACCAGTTCGCCTCCAGCCTGTCCACCGGCGTGGTGATTCTCTACCTGGTGTTCAGCATCGTGGTCGGCACCTTGCTGGCCTATTTCGGACGCCGGCAGCTGGTGAGCCTGTCCGAGTCCTATTCCGAATCCCTGCGCCGGCAGGTGCTGCACAATGAACAGTTGCAGCAGCAGGCATGGTTGCGCGACGGCCAGAACCGACTGGGCGACCAGTTGATCGGCCAGCAATCCTTGCCCTCGCTGGGGCGCAGCCTGATGGAGTTCCTCGGTGACTTCGTCGGCTCGCCCATCGGTGCGTTGTATGTGCGCGACGACCATGGTGGCCTGTTGCGCGGCGCCACCTACGGGTTCGCCCGCGAGGAAGAGGGCACGCAGTATTTCGCCGCCGATCAGAGCCTGATTGCCCAGGCTGCCCGGCAGCGCAAACTGCGCGTAATGGAGGGCCTGCCGGCGGATTACCTGAAGGTCAACTCGGCGCTGGGCAACGGCTCGCCGGTCAGCGTCGCCTTGCTGCCGCTGCTCAACGAGGGTGGCGTGGTGGGCGTCCTGGAGCTGGGCTTCCTGCGTTCGCTGAGCGAGCGCGAGCAGGCGTTCCTCCAGGGCGTGGCGGAAACGCTCGGCAGTGCCGTGGCCGCAGCGCTGCACCGCCAGCGCCTGCAGGACCTGCTGGCGGAGACCCAGCAGCTCAATGAAGAACTGCAGGTGCAGCAGGAGGAACTCAAGACCGCCAACGAGGAGCTGGAAGAACAGTCGCGGGTGCTCAAGGAGTCCCAGGCGCACCTCGAAGCCCAGCAGGCCGAGCTGGAACAGACCAACGAGCGACTGGCCGAGCAGACCCAGGAACTGGCCGCCCAGCGCGACGACCTGGACGGCAAGAACACCGAACTGAACCAGGCACGCCTGGACCTGCAGGGCCGTGCGGACGAGCTGCAACGCGCCAGCCGCTACAAGTCCGAGTTCCTGGCCAACATGTCCCACGAACTGCGTACGCCGCTCAACAGCTCGCTGATCCTCGCGCGCCTGCTGGCGGACAACGAACAGGGCAACCTGGACGACGAGCAGGTGAAGTTCGCCGAGTCGATCTACGGCGCCGGCAACGACCTGCTCAACCTGATCAACGACATCCTCGATATCTCCAAGGTCGAGGCCGGCAAGCTGGAGGTGCGCCCGGAGAACGCCAGCGTGCGCCGCCTGGTGGAAGCGGTGGAAACGATGTTCCGTCCGCAGGCGGACGACAAGGGCCTGAGCTTCGTCACCGAAGTCGCCCAGGACGCCCCGGCACAGTTGTTCAGCGACCGCCAGCGGGTCGAGCAGATTCTCAAGAACCTGCTGTCCAATGCCTTCAAGTTCACCGATGCCGGCGAAGTTTCCCTGCGCGTGAGTGCCGCGCCCGAGGGGCTGCGCTTCGACGTGCGCGACAGCGGCATCGGCATCGCCGAGGACCAGCTGCAGCGCATCTTCGAAGCCTTCCAGCAGGCCGATGGCGCCACCAACCGCCGTTACGGCGGCACCGGCCTGGGGCTGTCGATCTCCCGCGACCTGGCGCACCTGCTGGGCGGCAGCATCATCGTCAGCAGCGAGCCGGGCAAGGGCAGTGTCTTCAGCTTGCTGTTGCCGCTGAACTACCAGGCGCCGGCCGAAGAGGAAGCCGCCAGCGCCCCCGCGCCGATCGTGGCGAAGGCGGCTCCCGTCGCTCCGCCGGTGGTGCGTGCGCCGGCTGCTGCTGCCTTCGCCGACGATCGCGAGCAGGTTAATGTCGGCCAGCGCTGCGTGCTGGTGGTGGAGGACGAACCGAAGTTCGCCCGCATTCTCTATGACCTGGCCCGCGAGCTGGGCTACCGCTGCCTGGTGGCCATGGGCGCCGCGGAAGGCCTGCGCCTGGCCGACGAGCACGCTCCCGACGCCATCCTGCTGGACATGCACCTGCCTGACGAATCCGGCCTCGCCGTGCTGCAACGCCTGAAGGCCAACCCGCGTACCCGCCATGTGCCGGTGCACGTGGTGTCGGTGGAGGACCGCAGCGAAGCGGCCCTGCACCTGGGTGCCATCGGCTATGCCCTCAAGCCCACCACCCGTGAGCAGCTGCGCGAGGTGTTCGGCAAGCTGGAGGCCAAGCTGACCCAGGAGGTCAAGCGCATCCTGCTGGTGGAGGACGACCCGCTGCAACGCGACAGCGTCTCGCGGCTGATCGGCGACGACGACATCGAGATCACTGCGGTGGAGCAGGGCGAGCAGGCCCTGGAGCTGCTGCGCAAGAACATCTACGACTGCATGATCATCGATCTGAAACTGCCGGACATGCAGGGCAATGAACTGCTGCGGCGCATGGGCGAGGAGGACATCTGTTCCTTCCCGCCGGTGATCGTCTACACCGGGCGCAACCTGACCCGCGACGAGGAGGCCGAGCTGCTCAAGTACTCGCGCTCGATCATCATCAAGGGCGCGCGTTCGCCAGAGCGCCTGCTGGACGAGGTGACACTGTTCCTGCACAAGGTCGAGTCGCAACTCTCCAGCGAGCGCCAGCGCATGCTGCGCACCTCGCGCAACCGCGACCGGGCCTTCGAGGAGCGGCGCATCCTGCTGGTGGACGACGATGTGCGCAATATCTTCGCCCTCACCAGCGCCCTGGAGCACAAGGGCGCCCGCGTGGAAGTGGCGCGCAACGGCCGCGAGGCCATCGAGAAGCTTGGCGAGGCCGGTGATATCGACCTGGTGCTGATGGACGTGATGATGCCGGAGATGGACGGCTACGAGGCGACGCGCCTGATCCGCCAGGACCCGCGCTGGAAGAAGCTGCCGATCCTCGCCGTGACCGCGAAGGCGATGAAGGACGACCACGAGCTGTGCCTGCGCGCAGGCGCCAACGACTACCTGGCCAAGCCCATCGACCTGGACCGCCTGTTCTCCCTGATCCGTGTATGGCTACCCAAGCTGGAGCGCATCTGAAATGCCTGATCGCAGCCAGGACATCGAGCTGCGCCTCCTCATCGAGGCGATCTACCTGAAGTACAGCTACGACTTCCGGGACTATTCCGGTACCTCGCTAAAACGTCGTGTGCTGCATGCCACTAAGCTGTTCGAGTGCCGCAGTATTTCCGCGCTGCAGGAGCGCATCCTGCACGACCCGCACGCGTTCCACGAACTGCTGCAGTACCTCACCATCTCAGTGAGCGAGCTGTTCCGCGATCCCAGCTACTTCCTCGCACTGCGCCAGGAAGTGGTGCCGGTGTTGCGTACCTATCCATCCCTGCGCCTGTGGGTTGCAGGCTGCAGTACCGGTGAAGAGGTGCACTCGCTGGCCATCCTGCTGCACGAGGAAGGCCTGCTCGAACGCACGCTGATCTACGCCACCGACATCAACCCGCGCTCGCTGGAGCAGGCGCGGCGTGGCATCTATGCGGTGGACGACCTGGCCCAGGCCAGCGAGAACTACCGCGCTGCCGGAGGCAAGGGCTCGCTCTCGGACTACTACACGGCGGCCTACGACGGCGCGCTGTTCGACAAGATGCTGCGTGCCAACGTGACCTTCGCCGACCACAGCCTGGCCACCGACAGTGTGTTTTCCGAGACGCACCTGGTGTCCTGCCGCAACGTGCTGATCTATTTCAATCGCCAGTTGCAGAACCGCGCCATCGGCCTGTTCCACGAATCGCTATGCCACCGGGGCTTCCTCGGCCTGGGCAGCAAGGAAAGCCTGGATTTCACCGACTTCGCCTCGGAGTTCGAGGTGGTGAACCGTCGCGAACGGGTGTTCCGCAAACGATGAACAGGCAGCGCGATATCCAGGCCGTAGTCATCGGCGCCTCCGCGGGCGGCGTGGATGCGCTGTTCCAGCTGTTCGGCGGGTTGCCCGCGGACTTCGCGCTGCCCATGGTGGCGGTGCTGCATCTGCCGGAGAACCACGAGAGCCAGTTGGTGGAACTCTTCGCCCGACGCCTGGCCATCCCCGTGGAAGAGGCCCGCGACAAGGCGCCGATGGAGGCGGGCAGGCTTTACTTCGCTGCCGCCGGTTACCACCTGTCCATCGAGCAGGATCGCACCTTCGCCCTGAGCCGCGAGGCGCCGAGGAACTTCTCCCGGCCCTCGATCGACATCCTCTTCGACTCGGCGTCGGACGCTTACCGGGACAAGCTGGCCGGCATCCTGCTCACCGGGGCCAACCAGGACGGCGCCGAGGGGCTGACGCGAATCCAGCGCCAGGGCGGGCTCAGTATCGTTCAGGACCCGGCCGAAGCCGCCGTGTCCACCATGCCGGAGGCGGCCATTGCGCTGCACGCCCCGGACTACATTCTGCCGTTGCGTGAGATTCACGCACTCCTGACCCGAATGGGCACCCAACATGCTGCGTAACCAGGGAAGCAAACTGCTGATCGTCGACGACCTGCCGGAGAACCTGCTGGCACTGGAGGCGTTGATCAAGGGCGAAGGGCGCGAGGTGTTCAAGGCCTCTTCCGCGGACGAGGCGCTGTCGTTGTTGCTGGAACACGAGTTCGCCCTCGCCATCCTCGACGTGCAGATGCCGGGCATGGACGGCTTCGCGCTGGCCGAGCTGATGCGCGGCACCGAGCGCACCAAGAACATCCCCATCGTCTTCGTCACCGCCGCCGGGCGCGAGCTGAACTACGCCTTCAAGGGCTACGAGAGCGGCGCGGTGGATTTCCTCTACAAGCCGCTGGACAACCAGGCGGTGCGCAGCAAGGTGAACGTCTTCGTCGACCTCTACCGCCAGCGCAAGGTGCTGGCCCGGCAGCTGGAAGCGCTGGAGCAGGCGCGCACCGAGCAGGACGCGCTGCTCGCCGAGCTGCGCGAAACCCAGGTGGAGCTGCAGCGCGCGGTGAAGATGCGCGACGACTTCATGTCCATCGTCTCCCACGAATTGCGCACCCCGCTCAATGGCCTGATGCTCGATACCCAGCTGCGCCGCCTGCACCTGGCCAAGGGCAAGCTGGAGCACTTCGCCCAGGATCGGCTTGGCGTGCTGTTCGAGCGCGACGAGCGGCAGCTCACCGGGTTGATCCGGCTGATCGAGGACATGCTCGACGTGTCGCGTATCCGCACCGGCAAGCTGTCCATCCGCCCGGAAGCGGCCAATCTCACGGAGATCGCCCACCGCGTGCTGGGCAATTTTGCGGTGCAGGCCCAGGCGGCGGGCTGTGAGCTGAGCCTGAGCGCGCCGGAGGCGGTGGAGGGTGTCTGGGACGCCTATCGGTTGGAGCAGGTGATCAGCAACCTGGTCAGCAACGCCTTGCGCTACGGGCCCGGCCAGCCGGTGGAGGTGAGCGTCGCGGCGCAGAATGGCCAGGCACAACTTGGCGTGCGCGACCATGGCGACGGTATCAGTGCCGACGAGCAGCGGCGCATCTTCCAGCAGTTCGAGCGCGGCGCCGGTGCAGCCCGCGTCGCCGGCCTGGGGCTGGGTTTGTACATCTCCGAACAGATCGTCCAGGCCCATGGCGGTCGTATCGAAGTACGCAGCGAGCCGGGTCAGGGCGCGGCGTTCAGTGTCTACCTGCCGCTGGACTGAGCGCCGTCCGGCGGCATTCGCAGTGACGTGCCTGCGCCTATGCTTTGCTCCAATGAGCCAAGAGAGCAGATTTCATGCCCGAAACGACTGCCAGCACCGCCCAACTCGTCGAAGACGCGCGCTACCGCCTGCTGGTCGAGGCGGTAACCGACTACGCCATCTACATGCTCGACCCCGATGGCCGGGTCAGTAGCTGGAGCTCCGGTGCGCAGCGGCTGAAGGGCTATGCCGCGGATGAAATCCTCGGCGAGCACTTCTCGCGCTTCTACACGCCCACCGACCGCGAGGCCGGCCTGCCCGAGCTGGCACTGGGCGAAGCGGCGCGGGTCGGCCGCTACGAGAGCGAAGGCTGGCGCCTGCACCGCGATGGCAGTTCGTTCTGGGCCCACGTGGTGATCGACGCCATCCGCAGCAGCGAAGGCGAGTTGCTGGGCTTCGCCAAGATCACCCGTGACCGCACCGAGCAACATGAGACCGAGCTGGCCCTGCGGCGCAGCGAGCAGCAGTTCCGCCTGCTGGTCAATGGCGTGACCGACTATGCCCTGTACATGCTCGATGCCGAGGGCAACGTCGCCAGCTGGAACTCCGGGGCGGAACGAATCAAGGGCTACCATCCGGAGGAGATCATTGGCTGCCGCTTCGATTGCTTCTACTGCGACGAGGACCGCCAGGGCGGCGTCCCGAAGGCCAGTCTGGATACTGCTCTAATCGAGGGGCGGTACGAGGAGGAGCGCCTGCAGATGCGCAAGGACGGCTCGCGCTTCTGGGCCAACATCGTCATCGACCCGGTGTTTGACGACACCGGCAAGCTATTGGGTTTTGCCAAGATCACCCGCGACATCACCGACAAGCGCCGTGCGCAGGAAGAGCTGGAGCGCGCCCGCGACGAACTGATCCAGTCGCAGAAGATGGAGTCCCTCGGCCAGCTCACCGGCGGCGTCGCCCACGACTTCAACAACTTGCTGACCGTGATCCTCGGTGGCCTGCAACTGCTGGAACGGCATCTGCCGCGGGACAACGAGAAGGTTCAGGGTATCTGGCGCAACGCCCTGGAAGCGACCCGCCGCGGTGCCCAATTGACCCAGCGGATGCTGGCCTTCGCCCGAAAGCAGCGGCTGTTCCCGCAACCGATCCAGCTGCCGGCGCTGCTGCAGGACATGAGCGAGCTGCTGGTCAGCTCGCTGGGGCCCACCATCACCCTGGAAACCCGCTTCCCGCTGCAACTGGATTGCGTGATGAGTGACCAGAACCAGCTGGAATTGGCGATCATCAACCTCGCAACCAATGCCCGCGATGCTATGCCCGGCGGCGGCAGCATCACCTTTTCGGCGCGCAACGCGCAGATCGGGCCGCACCAGAGCGGCAAGCTGGCGCCGGGAGAATACGTATGCCTGGCCGTCACCGATTCCGGGCAGGGCATGAACGAGGACACCCTGCGCCGCGCAGCGGAGCCCTTCTTCACCACCAAGGCCACCGGCAAGGGTACGGGGCTGGGGCTCTCCATTGTTCATGGGCTGGCCCAGCAGCAGGGCGGTGCATTGCTGCTGCGCAGCACGCTCGGCACAGGCACCACGGCGGAGATCTGGCTGCCGGCGGTCAAGCCCAGGTCCGAGCCGCCTGTACCGGAGGTGGCGGTCCCCGCTGAAGCGAGCGCCGACCTGAACGAGCCGCTGGGCCTGCGGGTGCTGGTGGTGGATGACGATGCGCTGGTGCTGGCCGGCACCAGCGCGCTGCTGGCCGACCTGGGCTGCCAGGTGGCCCGCGCCGAGTCGGCGCGCACGGCGCTCGGCCTCCTGGAGCAGTCGTCCTTCGACCTGCTGATCACCGACTTCGCCATGCCGGACATGGACGGCATGCAGCTCATCCAGCAGGTCCGGCTGCTTCAGCCGGCGCTGGCCTGCGTACTGACCACAGGCTACGCCGGGCGGCCGGACACCCTCGCCGATTCGGTGCCACGGCTGCCCAAGCCGTTCGACCGGGATCAACTGCTGGTGCTCCTGCTGAGGGTGAAGGGCGGGGAGTAGCCTGCCCGCGCCACGGGTCGCAGGCTGTCAGCGGCGCGGGCGCAAGCCTTCCTCGACTTCCACCTCGATCAGCGAGCCGGGGTCTTCGTTGCCGGGATCGTTGATCAGCGGGGCCAGGTCGCCCTGGGGCATCAGGCCTTCGCTGCGAGCCCGGCAGTTGAGCAGGGGCAGCAGCTCCCTCTGGAACTGTTGCTGCTGCTCCTCGGAGAGGGCGGCAAAGCCGTGGTTGAGGATGTACTGGGCGAGGATTGCCGGGTCGCCGTTGGCGTCCAGCTTGCCTTCGTCGAGCAGGCGATGAAGCCCATCGGTAAGTTCCGCGTCCTGATGATCGTTCCAGCCCATCGTCGGTACCTCCTTCGATTGACTACTCCGATGACCGGGTGGCGCAGGTGGACCGAAGAGCGCGCGCCGTGTTCAACAGAGACTGGCGGCCAACCCGGGTGTTCAGCGGGAGGGACGAACGGTTCGCCAACGGGTCGCCCCGGCTAGGGCTTCTCGCTGCTGACAACGCGGTTGCGGCCGCTCTGCTTGGCGCTGTACAGGCGCTGGTCGGCGCGCTTGAGCACGGTCTCGGTGGACGTCGGCGCGCTGCCGCTCTCCGCCACGCCGATGGACAGCGTGACCTTGCCCACCTGGGGAATCATCGTGCTGGCGACCGTTTCGCGGATGCGCTCAGCAATATTGCGGGCCGCTTCCAGGCGGGTGCCCGGCAACAGCAGGACGAACTCCTCGCCGCCGGAGCGGCACGCCAGGTCTTCTGCCCGAGAGGAGTCGCGCAACACACCGGCGACCCGGCGCAGGGCCTCGTCGCCGGCGTCGTGACCCCACCTGTCGTTGACCTGCTTGAAGTGGTCGATATCCAGCAGCAGCACCGCATAGGGCAGGCCGGACTGCTCCAGTGTCGCCAGGGAGGCGGCCAGCGCGCGGCGGTTGGCCAGGCCGGTGAGGGGGTCGCTCTGGGCTTCCTGGCTGAGCCGGCCGAGCTTCTGCTGCATGAGCCCGACCCCGGTCAGCAGCGCCTGACGTATGGCGGCGGCCTCGCGGTACCAGGTCCTGATGGCACGCAGCTCGCCTGGGGTTTCCGGAGCCGACAGGCGCTCCGCGCTGTAGGCCAGTTGCCGCAACGGCCGGGTGATCAACAGCGCGCCGCCCCAGATCAGCAGCACGCCCAGCAGGCTGGCGGGGATCAGGCCGAAGAACATGTCCTTCATCAGCAGGCCCAGTGGCGCCAGGCTCAGGTCGCGGGGCTGCTGCGCCACGACGGCCCAGTTGGCGCCGGGCACCTGGGCATAGCCGGCAAGCATCTCCACGCCCTGGGTGTTGGGTACTTCCATTGCGCCGGTTTCTCCGCGCAACGCGGCTTCCACCGTCGGGCTGCCCTTGAGCAGCTCGCCGACGCGCTGTGCCTCGGGGTGGTGCAGTAATCGGCGGTTGGCGTCGGCGACGAAGGCGTAGGTGCCCTCGTGGTGGAAGTGGCTGCCGATGATGGTGTGCAGCACGCTCTGCTTGAGGATGTAGACCGAGCCGCCAACCAGTCCGAGGTACTCGCCGGAAGGGCTGACGATGGGCTGGGAGATGAATACCACCAGGTTGCCGGCGATGGAGACATACGCCTGGCTGACCACCGGCTGCTTGAGTTGCAGGGCCTGCTGCACGCCCACCGAACGCAACGTCGTGCCAACGATCTGCAGCGAGTCCGGGTAGGCCTCCAGGACCTTGCCGTGGGCGTCGACGATGGCAATGGAGTTGAAGTAGGTGTCCTGGGATTGCAGGCGCATCGCTTCGGCGCGCAATACCCCGCGATCACCCTGGTGTGTTGCGAGGATATTGGCGCTGAAGGCTAGGTTGCGCTGCGCCGAATCGATGAACTCGCTGATGCTGGAGGCAACCTTGGCGGCATAGGCGCGGTTGGCTTCCAGGGTGGTATGGATCAGCGCTGAGCGCTGCACGGTATAGGCCACGACCAGGCTGTTGCCGAGGGTCGCCAGGGCGGCGAGCAGGACGAAGACCAGGATCAGCAGCCGCAGGGTCAGTGGCTTGCGACTCCAGCGCTTCATGCGGCCACCGCGGGTGGGCGAAGCGCTCCGGAAGCTCCGTCGAGGGGGCAGTTCTCTGCGCCGTGGCGCGATGTCAGGTGGCTGTCCATGGGGCCGGGCTCCGTGCTGGGGCGGGCTGCCTGGTCCGTCTGTCCTCGACGGGTCGAGGTTCAGGATAGGCAGGGATGAGCCGGCAGTCACCTGTTCGGGGCCGGTTCAGCCACGCAGGCGAATCGGCGCGTCCGGCAGGCAGGTGTGGTCACGCCTGTCGGCGCAGGCGTCCGATGTGCCCCGAAAGCCTCGCTCCGCGGGAAGAGTCCCGGCCAGTTCAGCTGGCCCAGCACCTTCCTGGCTGTTCGATTGGGCGGCAGGCACAGGGATCACCTCTGCAGATTCGCCAGCCATGAAAAAGCCCCGCACAGGCGGGGCTTCTTCTTCAGCTACGGTGCGATCAGTTGGCGGCTGCGGCAGCGGCCATCTCCGACACGCTCTCGCCACGGTGAGCGCTGAACTGCGGAGCCAGCGAGCCAACAACCATGCCGATGGCGCTGCAGATCAGGCCCACCAGCTGCGGCGGCCAGAAGTCGCCTTCCTGGTGGCCCAACTCCAGCGACACCCAGCCGATCAGGCCGCAGGCAATGGCGGTCAGGGCGCCCTGGGTGGTGGCGCGCTTCCAGAACAGGCCGAAGAACAGCGGCACCACGGCGGCGACCAGGGTCACCTTGTAGGCGTTGCCGACCATCTCGTAGATGCTGGCGTTGGACAGCAGGGCGAACAGGCAGGTGGCGACGGTCATCGCCAGTACGCTGCAGCGCATGGCCAGCAGGGCCTGGCGGTCGTTCATGTTGGGCAGGAAGTGCTTGACGATGTTCTCGGTCAGGGTCACCGACGGGGCCAGCAGGGCGCCCGAGGCGGAGGACATGATGGCCGAGAGCAGGGCGCCGAAGAACATGATCTGGGCGAACAGCGGGGTACGTTCCAGGATCAGGTGCGGCAGGATCTGCTGGGAGTCTTCGGCCAGCCAGTGCTTGACCATCTCCGGCTCGATCATCGAGGCGGCGTAGATCAGGAAGATCGGCAGCATGCAGAAGACCAGGTAGCAGCAAGCACCGGTCATGGTGGCGCGCTGGGCGATCTTCTCGGTCTTGGCCGACATCACGCGGGCATAGACGTCCTGCTGCGGAATCGAGCCGAACATCATCGTCACCGCTGCGCCGAGGAAGGCCACGATGTCCTTCGCCGAGGTGCCGTGGAGGAAGGTGAACTTGCCTTCGCTGGCGGCGTGGCTGATCACGTTGACCGGGCCGCCGGCCATGTCGCCGATCAGCCAGACCAGGTAGAACAGGCCGCAGACGATGATGATCATCTGCAGGAAGTCGGTCAGCGCCACGGACCACATGCCGCCGAACAGGGTGTGCAGCAGGACGATGATGGTGCCGATGATCATGCCCTGGGTGGTGGTCAGGCCACCGTCGGAGAGCACGCTGAAGACCACGCCCAGCGCGGTGATCTGCGCGGCGACCCAGCCCATGTAGGAAATGATGATCACCAGGCTGGTGAAGATTTCCACGTGCTGGCCGAAGCGCTTGCGGAAGAAGTCACCGATGGTGAGCAGGTTGAGGCGGTACAGCGGGCGGGCGAAGACCACGCCGACCAGCATCAGGCAACCGAAGGAACCGAACGGGTCTTCGATGATCCCGGCGAAGCCTTCTTCGAGGAAGGTGGCCGGAATACCCAGCACGGCTTCGGAGCCGAACCAGGTGGCGAACACCATGGTCACGACGAGGGGGAAGGACATGCTCCGGCCAGCGGCGGCGTAGTCCGAGGAGTTGTGCACGCGGGTGGTGGCGTAGAAACCGACAGCTACGGTGATTACCAGATACACCGCTACAAACCAGATCAGCATTTGTTCGTTCCGTTGGCTCGCCGGGAACCATGCTGCCGAGACGAAGCTCGGGCAGGTAGGCCACGACTGACAAAGTTGTTTTTGTTGGGTTGCGCGGCCGAGGTCATCCGGTGCACCAGGCAGTGAATCCGGAAAAACGTAACCAGTTGCGACAACGGGCCGCAGTCTGCCAAATCCGTTAAATATGTCAAACACTTGAATCGCCCATGAGCGAAAAAAATTACATTGCTGGACGAATGGTTACGCTAAAGGATTGATTTGATTGGTTGCTAACGATCGAAAGTGACTGTTTAGTCTTTTATTTTTTACAGTCGATGTTCGATAAGCAGAACAGCTTGGGAGCCGCTAGGCTCTTGGCACGGCACGTTTTCAAGGACTTTCATGTTCGAGCATTTCGACCTGGCGCAATTGCTTTCCCAATACGGCTACCTGGCGCTGTTCATCGGTTGCCTGCTGGAGGGTGAGACAATCCTCATCCTGGCCGGCCTGGCGGCCCACCAGGGCCTGTTGGGCTACGTGCCGGTGGTGTTCTGGGCGACCGTTGCCGGTACCCTGGGTGACCAGTTGCTTTACTGGACCGGCCGGCGCGCCGGCGACCGCGCGGTGCCCTGGCTGCAGCGGCGCGGGCTGGCCGTCGAGCGGGTCACCGGGCTGATCGAGCGACATCCGCTGCTGGCGATCTTCTCCGTGCGCTTTCTCTATGGCATGCGCTTGGCCGGGCCATTGCTGATCGGCGCGAGCCGGGTAGGGCCGCTGCGCTTTCTGCTGATCAACCTGCTCGGTGCCTTCTGCTGGGCGCTGCTGTTCGCCAGCGCCGGCTACTGGGCGGGCGAAGTGCTGGAGCGCTGGCTGGGCAATCTGCGGCCTTATCGGCTGCCGATCTTCCTCGCAGTGCTGGTGCTGGTTGGCGGACTGGAGCTTTGGCGGCGCCATCGACAGCGGCGCAAGGCGCATTCAGGCTCATCGCGGGAAAGTTTGCACAAGCCTTGATACAGAGCGGTTTGGATTCGCGCTCAGCGCGATTAGAATCGCCGCTCTTTCGATCAAGGACGCTGTCATGAGCCTTTACCAGCCCGGCATTCTCGCCACCCCGGTTCCCGCCCACGCCCGCCATCTGTTCTTCGATGTGAAATCGCTGCAGGACCTGCCCGCCGCGCTGGATCGCCTGCTGCAGGTCGCCGATGGTGAGCGCGCGGTGGTGGGGCTGGGCGAGTCGCTGGTGCGCGCGCTGGGCCGCCGCATCGAGGGGCTGCGCGAATTCCCGGCGATTTCCGGCGTGGGCGTCGACAACCCATCCACACCGCACGCGCTGTGGGTCTGGCTGCGCGGTGAGGAACGCGGCGAACTGCTGCTGCGCACCCAGGAACTCCAGGCGTTGCTGGCCCCGGCCCTGGAGCTGACCAGCCTGACAGAAGCCTTCCGCCATGGCAGCGGCCACGACCTGACCGGTTACGAGGACGGCACCGAGAATCCGCAGGATGACGACGCCATCGCCGCCGCCATCGTCGAGGGCGACGCAGCGGGCCTGGTCGGCGGCAGCTTCGCCGCGATCCAGCAGTGGCGTCACCAGTTGCAGGACTTTGCCGCGCTGCCGCAGCACGAGCGCGACGACATCATGGGTCGCCGCCTGAGCGACAACGAGGAACTGGACGACGCGCCTGAGTCCGCCCACGTCAAGCGCACCGCCCAGGAGAGCTTCGAGCCCGAAGCCTTCATCGTGCGCCGCTCCATGCCCTGGACCCAGGGCCAGGACGCCGGGCTGATGTTCCTCGCCTTCGGTCGCACCCTGGACGCCTTCGAGGTGCAGCTGCGCCGCATGAGCGGCCTGGAAGACGGCATCACCGACGCGCTGTACCGCTTCAGCCGCCCGCTCACCGGCGGCTACTACTGGTGCCCGCCGCGCAAGGACGGGCTGCTGGACCTGAGCGCGCTGCTGGGCTGATCCGCCGCTGTCCCCGAGAGCCCCGCCAGCGTGCGGGGCTTTTTTGTGGGCGCTGGCGCGCTGGTTCGCGAGCAAGCGCGCTCCTACAGAAGAGCCTCGGTGTATCCCTTGTAGGAGCGAGCTTGCTCGCGAACAGCACGGCACCGTCACCCGCTGCAATGGCACCCCGATCTTTGGCGGAATTGGTTGTTGGTCAGATGCCCCCCGAGGCGTAGCGTGAACCCCACGTTCCCACTGCCCGAGGTACCCGCCATGCATGCATCCACCTCCCTGAAACTGTTGTTCGCCGGCCTCGGCCTGGCCCTGAGCCTGCCGGTGTTCGCCCATGGCGACAGTGCCAATCCGGAGAAAATCGAAGTCCAGCAGGAGCAGAAGCTCCCCGACGCCGCCGGCAAGAAGGGCCTGATGATCACGGTTGCCTACCAGCCGGGCCAGGCGTCCGGTGCACACGTGCACAGCGGCTCGGTGTTTGCCTACGTACTCGAGGGCGCGGTGATCTCCCAGCTCGAAGGGCAGAAGCCGGTGACTTACCAGGCCGGCCAGTCCTGGTACGAAGCACCGAACACGCCGCACCTGGTCTCGCGCAACGCCAGCGACAAGAAGCCGGCCAAGTTGCTGGTGTGGATGCTGCTGGACGAAGGCGCACCGGTGCTCACGCCGTTGAAGAAGTGAATGCCCGAATGAAGAACCCCGCCAGTTGGCGGGGTTCTTCGTCGTGGCTTGCGGATCACTCCGGCGCTCCGGGCACCTTGCGCGGGGCCATGAAGAACATCCAGGTCAGGGCCAGGAAGTACATGGTCGGGATCAAGGTGAAGAGGATCGCGTAGTTGTTGTGGGTGACGGTGAGGATGTAGCCGACGATCTGGGTCATGAACATGCCGCCAATCGCCGCGCACATGCCGCCGAAGCCGAACACCGTGCTCATCATGTGCTTGGGCGTGTAGTCCATCACCAGGCTCCAGATGTTCGCAGTCCAGGCCTGGTGCGCACCCACCCCCAGGGCGATGGCGGCCACGGCGATCCACAGGCCGCTGGCCTTGGCGGCGAAGATCACGCCGATGATGCAGCAGGCGCAGATGAACATCGACAGCAGGCGTGCATGGATGGGCTTCATGCCACGACCGATCAGCCAGGACGACAGGATGCCGCCGCCGATGCTGCCGAAGTCGGCGGTCAACCAGATCAGCATCAGTGGGATGCCCATCTGGGTGACGCTGATCCCCAGGCCGTATTGCTGGTTGAGGAAGGGCGGCAGCCAGTAGAGGTAGAACCAGAACACCGGTGCGGTCAGCGAAAGGGCCACGGCGAAGGCCCAGGTGCCGCGCATGCTCAGGATGGTGGAGAAGGGCACGCGCTCGGCCGGCGGTTCGACGGCATCCTGGATGTAGTCCAGTTCGCTCTGCTTCACCGTCGGGTGCTCCTCAGGGTTGAAGTACTTCAGGCTCCACAGCACCACCCAGACGAAGCCCAGCGCGCTCATGCAGAGGAATGCCGCCTGCCAGCCCCAGACCGAGAGGATCAGCGGCAGCAGGGCGGGGGTGACCATGGCGCCAACGTTTGTGCCGGCATTGAAGATGCCGGTGGCCATGGCCCGCTCGCCAGCGGGGAACCACAGCCGCGTGGTCTTCACGCAGGCCGGGTAATTGGCTGCTTCGGTGAGGCCGAGGATGAAGCGGCAGACCATGAAGCCGGCCGCCGAGCTGGCCAGGCCGTGGGCGCCGGTGGCGAAGCTCCACAGCAGCACGGCGAAGAAGAACGCGCGCTTCACGCCGATACGGTCGATCAACCGGCCCTGCAGCACGAAGCCAATGGCATAGCCGACCTGGAACCAGAAGTTGATGTTGGCGTAGTCCATGGCCGTCCAGGCCATCTTCTCGGCGAGGATCGGCTGCATCACGCCGAGGGCGGCGCGGTCGATGTAGTTCAGGGTGGTGGCGAAGAACACCAGGGCGAGCATGCCCCAGCGCACCTTGCCGACGGCCATGGCGCCACGCACCTTGCCGAAGAGGGAGGAACCGTGCGGAGCGACCGCAGCGAGGGGAGCGGATTGCGTATGGATCATGATCGGGCCATCCGTTATCGGGCTGACGCGCAGCCTCGGGAATTATTGTCGTGCCGCAGGCGTCCCGCGTGCTCCACCGCCGATCGGCGAGGGCTGCAGGAATGACGTGCGGTGGCTGGCGAAAATCAGTGCGCGCGGCAGTGGCCGAGCAGTGTGCACAAACCTGGCATCGGGCGGGCCAGGGTGGTTTGGCGATGACCAATGGAGGCGGCGAGGCGAGGAGAAGTGATGTACATGAGCAGGTACCCGTTCTTGAAATTGTTATGGATGACACGCAGGCCATCTCGCAGCGGCTGTCGTTGTTCCAGGGATTGCGGCAGGTCCCCGGGTAGCCGGTTTGCGTCGACGTGGCTAAATCTTGAGCAGCGGCCGGAACAGCGTCAATTCGATAAACGGCCTTTGGTTCGGTAATCGAACACAAAACTAACCAGTTAGTACACTTTAAATTGCCGCCCGCCCGGACCGCCAGAATAATCAGACTCAGCCGGAGACCGATTCCAACAAGCCCCTCACCCCGCCCGGCAGGAGTCCACCGATGCAACGTTCGATCGCTACCGTTTCCCTGAGCGGAACCCTGCCGGACAAGCTCGAAGCCATTGCCGCCGCCGGCTTCGACGGCGTGGAAATCTTCGAGAACGATCTTCTCTACCATGGCGGCAGCCCGCGCGATGTGCGCCGCCTGTGCGCCGACCTGGGGCTGGCGATTACCCTGTTCCAGCCGTTTCGCGATTTCGAGGGCTGCCGCCGCGATCGTCTGCCGCGCAACCTCGACCGCCTGGAGCGCAAGTTCGACCTCATGCAGGAGCTGGGCACCGACCTGGTGCTGATGTGCAGCAACGTCGCCACGGACTCCCTGGGCGTACGCGAACTCCTCCTCGAGGACCTCGGCCTCGCCGCCGAGCGCGCGGGGGCGCGTGGCCTGCGTGTGGGTTATGAAGCGCTGGCCTGGGGACGTCATGTGAACACCTGGCAGCAGGTCTGGGACCTGGTGCGCGAGGTAAACCACCCGGCGCTGGGTGTGATCCTCGACAGCTTCCACACGTTGTCGCTGAAGGGCGACCCGGCGGGCATAACGCAGATTCCGGGGGAGAAGATCTTCTTCGTGCAGATGGCCGACGCGCCGATCCTGGCCATGGACGTGCTGGAGTGGAGCCGGCACTTCCGCAACTTTCCCGGCCAGGGTGAATTCGACCTGCCGGGCTTCCTCGCGCCGATCCTCAAGAGTGGCTATCGCGGCCCGCTGTCGCTGGAAATCTTCAACGATGGCTTCCGCGCCGCGCCGCCGCGCGCCAATGCCGCCGATGGCCTGCGCTCGTTGCTGTACCTGGAAGAGAAGACCCGCGCACGCCTGCTCGGCGAAGGCATGCCGCAGGAACAGCTGGACTACCTGTTCGCGCCGCCACCGGCCAGCCAGTTGGAGGGTGTGGAGTTCCTCGAATTCGCCGTGGACGAAGCCCTTGGCGCGCGCCTGGGCAACTGGCTGGAGCGCCTGGGCTTCGCCCGCGCCGGCGAACACCGCTCCAAGGCGGTGAGCCTGCTACGCCAGGGTGATATCAATATCGTGCTCAACGCCGAACCCTATTCCTTCGGCCACAGCTTCTTCGAGGCCCACGGCCCGTCGCTGTGCGCCACCGCGTTGCGCGTGCGGGATGCTGCCAGCGCGCTGGAGCGTGCGCAGGACTACAAGGGCCAGCCGTATCGCGGGCTGGTCGGCCCCAACGAGCGCGAAATTCCCGCCGTGCGAGCGCCGGATGGCAGCCTGATCTACCTGGTTGAAGAAAGTGCCAGCGGGCAGACCATCTATGACGTGGACTTTCGTCTCGATCCCGAGGCCAAGCCGAGCGGCCGCTTGCAGCGCATCGACCACATGGCCATGGCCTTGCCGGCGGATGGGCTGGACAGCTGGGTGCTGTTCTACAAGGGCCTGTTCGACTTCGAGGCCGATGATGAAGTGGTGCTGCCCGACCCCTATGGCCTGGTGAAGAGCCGCGCCCTGCGCAGCGCCGATGGCAGCGTGCGGTTGCCGCTGAATATCTCGGAGAACCGCAACACCGCCATCTCGCACGCGCTGTCCAGTTATCGCGGCTCCGGCGTGCACCACATCGCCTTCGCCTGCGAAGACATCTTCGCCGAGGTGGCGCGGGCGAAGGACGCCGGAGTGCCGCTGCTGGAAATCCCGCTCAACTACTACGACGACCTCGCTGCGCGTTTCGACTTCGACGACGAGTTCCTCAGCGAACTGGCCTATTTCAACGTGCTCTATGACCGCGATGCCAACGGCGGCGAGCTGTTCCACGTCTATACCGAACCGTTCGAGGGGCGCTTCTTCTTCGAGATCATCCAGCGTCGCGGCGGCTATGCGGGATACGGCGCAGCCAACGTCGCCGTGCGCCTGGCGGCCATGGCGCAGGCACGCAACGGCACCACGCGCCGGCCGAAGGTCTGAGCCCGCTGCGCTTTGCCTGAAGGGCGCGGGGGCGCGCATAATCCGCGCATCCTTTCACCGCACAGCCGGCGCCCTGGCGCCGGCGGACCGATGCCCAAGCCCATGACAGCCGACAGCGCCACCCAGCCTATTCCTGCCGAAACCGCCCGCCGGGGCCGCAAGAACAACCCGGAGAAGACCCGCGAGGATATTCTCCAGGCAGCCATCGTCGAGTTCGTCCAGCAGGGCCTTTCC
Organism: Pseudomonas multiresinivorans; assembly: GCF_012971725.1. NCBI lineage: Bacteria > Pseudomonadati > Pseudomonadota > Gammaproteobacteria > Pseudomonadales > Pseudomonadaceae > Pseudomonas > Pseudomonas multiresinivorans. The sequence continues at coordinate 3,510,395 of NZ_CP048833.1, read as the reverse complement.
GGTGCGCGGGTGGATGCCATCGCCGAGCGCATGAATACCTCGAAGCGGATGATCTACTACTACTTCGGCAGCAAGGAGCAGCTCTACCAGGCGGTGCTGGAGAAGCTTTACGGTGACATTCGCGGCACCGAGCAGACGCTGCACCTGGCGGAGCTGGAACCGCTGGAAGCCATGCGCCGGCTGGTGGACTTCACCTTCGATCACCACGACCGCAACGTCGATTTTGTGCGCATCGTCAGCATCGAGAACATCCACTACGGCCAGTTCGCCAGCGGTTCAGAGGCGATCCGCTCGATGAACAGCAACATCCTGCGCACCATCGAGGACATCCTCCAGCGTGGTGCCGCCAGCGGAGCCTTCCGTGGCGGCCTGCCGGCAATCGATGTGCACATGCTGATCAGCGGATTCTGCTTCTATCGTGTGTCCAACCGCCATACGGTCGGGTCGCTGTTCCAGGTCGAGCTGGAAGACCCGGCGATCAAGGCGCGGCACAAGGAAATGATCATCGAGGCGGTGTTGCGGTACGTGCAGCCTTAAGCCGGACGGAGTTGGAGCGGGAATCGTTCGCGAGCCAGCTCGCTCCTACGGGAACCGCTCGATTAAGGTCAGGTGTAGGAGCGGACTCCGTCCGCGATCGACTCGTCGCCGCGCCGGTCGACCTTGAGGCTGGGCCAACCCATCGCGGACAGAGTCCGCTCCTACGCTCCGTGCGAAATCACATCGTCGCGAAATGCGCCAGCATTCGCTCGGCGTTCGCTGCGACGCCACTGAACAACTCGAACGCCTTCACTGCCTGGAACACCGCCATGTTGCCACCGTCCAGCGTGCGGCAGCCCAGGCTGCGGGCATGGCGGAGCAGTACGGTCTCCAGCGGGAAATAGATGATCTCCGCCACCCACAGGCGCGAGTGCAGCAACTCCAGCGGCAGCGGCGTGCCGGGCAGCTTCGCCATGCCAACGGGTGTGGTGTTGACCAGTCCGTCAGCCTCGGCGACCGACCTGGCCAGGTCGTGACCGACCCGCGCGCGCTGTCCGCCGAAGTGGGCGTTGAGGTTGTCCGCAAGCGCCTGAGCGCGAGCTGCGTCCACCTCGAAGATCGTCAGTTGTCCCGCGCCTTCGCTGAGCAGCGCATGGGCCACTGCAGCACCCGCGCCACCGGCCCCCAGTTGCACCACATGTTCGCGCGGCGCATCGCTGAGATTGCGCCGGAAGCCCTCGGCAAAGCCCAGGCAGTCGGTGTTGTGACCGATGCGTTTGCCGTCGCGCAGCACCACGGTATTCACCGCGCCGATGCCGCGGGCCTCGTCGGAGAGTTCATGCAGTAACGGAATTACCGCCTGCTTGCACGGAAAGGTGATGTTCAGCCCGGTGTAGCCCATGCGCTCGGCGGCGGAGAACAGATCGGGCAGGGCGCCCGAGTCGACGCCCAGGGTGTCCAGGTCGATCAACCGGTAGAGGTAGCGAAAGCCCTGCGCGTCGCCTTCGCGCTCGTGCAGCGCCGGGGTGCGCGAAGCCTGGATACCGGCGCCGATCAGGCCGGCCAGAACGGTGCGGTGCTCGCTCATCAGGCTCACTCCTGCAGCAGCTTGGCGAGGTTTTGGATGCCGGCGCGGTAACCGTCGCTTCCCAGTCCGGCAATCACGCCTACGGCAATAGCGGAGATGAACGAGTGGTGCCGGAATTCTTCCCGCTTGTGCACGTTGGACAGGTGCACTTCGATCACCGGCAATTCCACGGCGGCCAGCGCATCGCGGATCGCCACCGAGGTGTGCGTCCAGGCGGCGGGGTTGATCAGGATGCCGGCGCAGCGGCCGCGCGCCTGGTGGATCCAGTCGATCAGCTGGCCTTCGTGGTTGGTCTGGTGGAATTCGATCTCCAGGCCACATTCGGCACCCGTGCGCTGGCAGAGCGCGGCGATGTCGTCGAGGGTTTCGTGGCCGTAGGTGGCCGGTTCACGGGTGCCGAGCAGGTTGAGGTTCGGCCCGTTGAGCACGAGCAGGATGTGAGGCATTAGGAGGGCTCCGTTGTTCTTGTATGGCCATGATTGAAAGGCCTGTAGGAGCAAAATGTACCAAATGGTTAATTTGGTCAATGTGCTGGAGAATCAACGGATATGGCGGAGAAAAGTCTCATGACGGTTGTCATTACGCAGGCAACGTCGCTGATTTTCCAGATTTCACATTTCTATCCGGAAACCTGGAAACTGCATATTCCGTGCGGTGATCGACCATGCGTAGGAGCGGACTCCGTCCGCGATCGGTTCAAGACCGCCGAGGACTTCAAGGGAGCACGACTCCCCTGTAGGAGCGAACAAACTCCCGCAGCAGGGCCACAGGTTCGCGAGCAAGAATCAGGCGTCCTCCTCGGTCCTGCAAAAGAGCCGACCGCAAAAAAAGACCCGCCAATCGGCGGGTCAGGAGGGGGAAGCCCGTTGGAGAGCGCGGCTTCAGACGTGCAAGGCATGCCCCAGCGCGCGCAGTGCAGCTTCCTGCACTGCTTCGCCAAGGGTTGGGTGGGCGTGGATGGTACCGGCGATGTCTTCCAGGCAGGCGCCCATTTCCAGGGACTGCACGAAGGCCGTGGACAGCTCCGAGACCGCCTTGCCTACCGCCTGCCAGCCGAGGATCAGGTGGTTGTCCTTGCGCGCCACCACGCGGACGAAGCCATCGCTGGATTCCAGAGTCATGGCGCGGCCGTTGGCGGCGAACGGGAAGTTCGCCGTCAGCACCTCGTAGCCAGCGGCCTGGGCCTGCTCGGGCGACAGGCCGACCACCACCACTTCCGGATCGGTGAAGCACACCGCCGGGATCGCCGTGGGGGTGAAGGCGCGGCGCTTGCCGGCAATGATCTCGGCGACCATCTCGCCCTGGGCCATGGCGCGGTGGGCCAGCATGGGCTCGCCGGCGATATCACCGATCGCCCAGACGTCACGCATGGAGGTGCGGCACTGGTCGTCGATGCGCACCGCGCGGCCGTTCATGTCCAGACGCAGGGTGTCGAGGTTCCAGCCGGCGGTATTGGGGTGGCGGCCGACGGCGACCAGCACCTGGTCGGTCTCGATCACCCGCTGCGAACCGGCGCCGTCCTGCACGCGCAGGCCCTTGCCGTCCGGCTCCAGGCCCATCACGCTGTGGCCCAGGTACAGCTCGATGCCGAGCTTGCGCAGGGCATTGGCCACCGGCTTGGTCAGTTCCTCGTCATAGGTCGGCAGGATGCGCGGCTGCGCCTCCACCACCGTGACCTCGACGCCCAGCTTACGGTAGGCAGTGCCCAGTTCCAGGCCGATGTAGCCGCCACCAACCACCGCCAGGCGCTTGGGCAAGGCCTTGGGCGCCAGGGCTTCGGTGGAGGAAATCACGTTGCCGCCTACCGGCAGGAAGGGCAGCTCGACGGATTTCGAACCGGCCGCCAGCAGCAGGTGTTCGGTGTGGATGTGCTGGGTGCCGCCTTCGCTGAGGTCGACTTCCACGGTCTTGCCGTCGACGATCCTGGCCCAGCCGTTGACCACGGTGACGCCGTGCTTCTTCAGCAGCGCGGCGACGCCGGTGGTCAGGCGGTCGACGATGCCGTCCTTCCATTCCACGGTGCGCTGGATGTCGATGCTCGGCGCCTGCACGCTGATGCCCAGCGGCGACTTGCCGGCAAACTCGCGGGCCTTGAGGTATTCCTCGGCGGCGTGGATCAGCGCCTTGGACGGGATGCAGCCGATGTTCAGGCAGGTGCCACCGAGTGAGGCGCCTTCCACCAGCACGGTGCGGATGCCCAGCTGGCCGGCGCGGATCGCCGCGACGTAGCCGCCGGGGCCGCCACCGATCACCAGCAGGGTGGTTTCGAGAGTCTGGTTCTGTTTCACGTCTCTGGCTCCACTCATCAGTCGATGAACAGGGTGGCGGGATGTTCGAGCAGGGCGCGCACGGCCTGAATAAAGGCTGCCGCGTCCATGCCGTCGACCACCCGGTGATCGAAGGACGAGGACAGGTTCATCATCTTGCGCACGATGATCTGCCCATTGATCACCATGGGGCGCTCGACCATGCGGTTGACGCCGACGATGGCCACTTCCGGGTAGTTGATCACCGGCGTGCTGACGATCCCTCCGAGCGCGCCGAGGCTGCTCAGGGTGATGGTCGAGCCGGACAGTTCCTCGCGGCTGGCCTTGCCGTGGCGCGCGGCTTCGGCGAGGCGCGCGACTTCCGCGGAGTTGCCCCACAGGTCGCGGGATTCGGCGTTGCGCAGCACCGGCACCATCAGGCCGTTGTCGCTCTGGGTGGCGACGCCCAGGTGCACCGCGCCGTAGCGGGTGATCACGTCGGCATCGTCGTCATAGCGTGCATTGAGCTGGGGGAAGTCGCGCAGGGCAACGACCATGGCGCGGGCAATGAAGGGCAGCAGGGTCAGCTTGCCGCGCGCCGCGCTGTGCTTGGTGTTGAGGTGGACGCGCAGGGCTTCCAGGTCGGTGACGTCGATTTCCTCGACGTAGCTGAAGTGCGGGATGCGCCGCTTGGCCTCGGCCATCTTCTGCGCGATCTTGCGGCGCAGGCCGATCACCGGGATCTGGTGTTCGTCATGACGCGCGGCATAGCCGGACGCAATGGTCGCGCCGCCGTGTTCGAGGAAGTGCTCCAGGTCTTCCCGGAGGATGCGTCCGGCCGGGCCGCTGCCCTGGACGAACTGCAGTTCCACGCCCAGGTCGCGGGCTCGCTGGCGCACAGCCGGAGAAGCCAGTGGCTTCTCGCCCGGCGCGCGGCGCGGAGCCGGAGAAGGAGCAGGGCGCGCGGCCGGGGCGACGGGTTTGCTCTCGACGCGCGGCGCCGGCCTGGGCGCCTCGGCTACCGGTTCAGGCCTGGCCGCCGGCTGGGTCGGTGCTTCTTCGTGTGGCTTGGGCTGCGCAGCTTCCTTGTGGTTGCCGTGGCCTTCCACTTCCAGGCGGATCAGTTCGCCGCCCACGGCCATCACCTGGCCCGGTACGCCGCCCAGGGCGAGGATCTTGCCGGCCACCGGCGAGGGGATTTCCACGGTGGCCTTGTCGGTCATGACTTCCGCCAGCAACTGGTCCTCGTGGACCTCGTCGCCGACCTGGACATGCCACTCCACCAGCTCGACCTCGGCGATACCTTCGCCGATGTCCGGCATCTTGATGACGTGAGTGCCCATTCAGACCTCCATGGCGCGCTTGAAGGCCGCGCCGACGCGGGCGGGGCCGGGGAAGTAATCCCATTCCTGGGCATGCGGGTAGGGCGTGTCCCACCCGGTGACGCGGGCAATCGGGGCTTCGAGGTGGTGGAAGCAGTTCTCCTGTACCAGCGACATCAGCTCGGCGCCGTAGCCGCAGGTGCGGGTGGCCTCGTGGACGATGACGCAGCGGCCGGTCTTCTTCACCGACTCGACGATGGTGTCCAGGTCCAGCGGCCAGAGGCTGCGCAGGTCGATGATCTCGGCGTCGATGCCGGTTTCCTCGGCGGCGGTCTGGGCCACATAGACGGTGGTGCCGTAGGTCAGCACGGTCAGCTCGGAGCCGGGGCGGGCGATGGCGGCCTTGTCCAGCGGCACGCTGTAGTAACCCTCGGGCACCTGGCTGGCCGGATGCTTGGACCAGGGCGTTACCGGGCGGTCGTGGTGGCCGTCGAACGGGCCGTTATACAGGCGCTTGGGTTCGAGGAAGATCACCGGGTCATCGTTCTCGATGCAGGCGATCAGCAGGCCCTTGGCGTCGTACGGGTTGGAGGGCATGACAGTGCGCAGGCCGCAGACCTGGGTGAACATCGCCTCGGGGCTCTGGCTGTGCGTCTGCCCGCCGTAGATGCCGCCGCCGCAGGGCATGCGCACCACCATCGGCACGGTGAAGTCGTTCACCGAGCGGTAGCGGATGCGCGCGGCTTCCGAGACCAACTGGTCGGTGGCCGGGTAGACGTAGTCGGCGAACTGGATTTCCACCACCGGGCGCAGGCCATACGCGCCCATGCCCACGGCGGCGCCGATGATGCCGCTCTCGGAGATCGGCGCGTCGAATACGCGCGAAGTGCCGTACTTCTTCTGCAGGCCCTCGGTGCAGCGGAACACGCCGCCGAAGTAGCCGACGTCCTGGCCGAACACCACGACGTTGTCGTCGCGCTCGAGCATCACGTCCATCGCCGAGCGCAGCGCCTGGATCATGGTCATGCTGGTGACGGCCTGGGCGTTCTCGTGTTGCGGGTTCATGGCATTCATACCCCAAGCTCCTGGCGCTGCCGGCGCAGGTGTTCCGGCAGGTCCTTGTAGACGTCGTCGAACAGGTTGGCGGCGCTGAATACGTGGCCGTCGACCAGGGAGCCGTGGCGCTCGGCCTCTTTCTGCGCGGCGATCACTTCGGCTTCCAGTTCCTTCTTCAGCGCTTCGTGCTGGTCCTCGGACCAGATGCCGAGACCGACCAGGTGCTGCTTCAGGCGGGCAATGGGGTCGCCGAGGGGGAAGTTGGTCCAGTCGTCGGCGGGGCGGTACTTGGACGGATCATCCGAGGTGGAGTGCGGGCCGGCGCGGTAGGTGACCCATTCGATCAGGCTCGGGCCATGGCCACGGCGGGCGCGCTCGGCGGCCCATTGCGAGGCGGCGTAGACCGCGAGGAAGTCGTTGCCGTCCACCCGCAGCGAGGCGATGCCGCAGCCCACGCCACGGTTGGCGAAGGTAGTGCCTTCACCGCCGGCGATGGCCTGGAAGGTGGAAATCGCCCACTGGTTGTTGACCACGTTGAGGATCACCGGCGCGCGGTAGACGTGGGCGAAGGTGAGGGCGGTATGGAAGTCGGATTCGGCGGTGGCGCCGTCGCCGATCCAGGCGGACGAGATCTTGGTGTCGCCCTTGATCGCCGAGGCCATGCCCCAGCCAACGGCCTGGATGAACTGGGTGGCGAGGTTGCCGGAAATCGAGAAGAAACCCTTCTCGCGGCTGGAGTACATGATCGGCAGCTGGCGGCCCTTGAGCGGGTCCTGCTCGTTGGAGAGCAGCTGGCAGATCATGTCCTTGAGCGGGTAGTCGCGGGTGATCAGGATGCCTTGCTGACGGTAGGTCGGGAAGGTCATGTCGCCGTCGCGCAGGGCCATGGTGTGGGCGGTGGCGATGGCCTCTTCACCCAGGCACTGCATGTAGAAGGACATCTTCTTCTGGCGCTGGGCGGTGAGCATGCGCGCATCGAAGATGCGCGTCTTGAGCATCAGGCGCATACCGCGCAGCAACTGCTCGTGGCTCAGCTCCGGGGCCCAGGGGCCAACGGCGTTGCCGTCCTCATCGAGCACGCGCACCAGGCTGAACGCCAGGTCGGTGGTCTGCGCCGGTTCAACGTCGATAGCGGGCTTGCGCACCTCGCCGGCCGGCGAGAGATGCAGGTAGGAGAAATCGGTCTTGCAGCCCGGGCGTCCGGTGGGTTCGGGGACGTGCAGGCGGAGTGGGGCGTAGTCGGTCATGGCGGGTCTCCAGTTGTGATCGTGGGGTGTGGATCAACAGACGGAAGAAGCCATGCCTGGCGGGCGCACCCGGCCGGGTCGGGCTACGGTGCAAGTGCCGCACGGGGTCGCGCAGCGGGTGGTGACATCACTCATGGTGAGGCCCTCGGTTGTTGTAGTTGTGGTTTCAGTATAGGTGTGACCGATTGGTTTTTTGCTCCAAATTGACTAGCTCAGAGCTTACGGATTAGTGTGTTTGCACTATAAAAACAGCACTGAGTAGTACGACAGAAAATGGCTGATCTCGACCGCACCGACCTGAAAATCCTCCGCGCCCTGGCCGACGATGGCCGCCTGTCCTGGCGCGATCTGGCGCAGAACATCGGCCTGTCGCTGACCCCGACGCTGCGCCGGGTCCGCCGTCTGGAGGAGGAGCACTACATCCAGGGCTATTTCGCCCGGCTCGACGAGGAGCGCCTGTCCGGCGGCATGAGTGTGTTCGTCTCGGTGTCCCTGGAAAAACAGACCGGCGACTACCTCGCCCGGTTCGAAGAACGCATCGTCCAGGCGCCGCAGGTGATGAGCTGCTTCCAGATGACCGGCGACGCCGACTACATGCTGCGGGTGGTGGTGAAGGACCTGTCGGCCTACCAGCTGTTCCTGACCAATACGCTGACGCAGATTCCCGGCGTGGCGGGGATCAAGTCGGCCTTTGCGCTGAAATCGGTGATGCTGCGGTCGGCGCCGCCGATCTAGCCGGATACCTCGGTGTAGGAGCGAGGGGGACGCCTGGTTCTTGCTCGCGAACCTGCGGCCCGGCATTACTTCGACCCGATCGCGGATGAATCCGCTCCTACAGCAGCCAGCACCCCTCCCGCCGGGCGTAGGAGCGGACTCCGTCCGCGATGGCTCGCCGCAGGCACTGAAACATCGGCGGAGCGCGGTTCGCGAGCAAGCTCGCTCCTACGAAGAGCGTCACGGACCTGCGCATCAGCCGTTGCGGCGGAACTGCTCGCGATACTGCGTCGACGTCACGCCCAGGCGCTGTACGAACACCAGGCGCATCCGCGCCGGGCTGCCGAAACCGCAGCGCCAGGCGATCACCTTCAACGCAAGATCACTGCCTTCGAGTAATCCGCGGGCTGCGTCGATGCGGGCACGCTGGACGAACTCTGCCGGCGTCACCCCCGCATCGCGGACGAAGATGCGGGCGAAGCTGCGCGGGCTCATTGCCACTTCCGCAGCCAGTTGCGGCACGCCCAGCGGCTGATCCAGATGCTCCTGCACATAGCGCTGGATGCGTGCCACTGGCGAAGCCTCGTCCGCCGGCGCCTGCAGGAAGGGGCTGAACTGCGATTGCCCGCCCTGGCGCTGGGCGACCACCAGCAGGCGCTTCGCAACGGACAGCGCCACCGCCGCGCCGTGATCCTCCGCCACCAGCGCCAGCGCGAGATCGATGCCCGCCGTGACGCCCGCCGAGGTCACCAGCGCGCCATCGCGGACGTGGATTCGATCCGGCTCGACCTGCGCCAGAGGGAACAACTCCGCCAGTCGCCGGGCGTCGCTCCAGTGCGTCGTCACGCGCTTGCCGTCCAGCAGCCCGGCGTGGCCAAGCAGGAAGGCGCCGGTGCAGATCGACCCGTAGCGCGGCGCCTTGGCGCAGGCCGTGCGCAGCCAGTCCAGCAACTCCGCTGGCGGTGAGTCCTCAGGCAGTGTCGGGCCGCCCGGCACCAACAGGATATCGGCCGCGCCGTCACCCTGGTCGATGGCGGAATCCGCCCCCAGCAGCTGGCCGTTGGAGGCGCGCAAGGGGAAGGGCTGCGCGGCGAGAGTCACCACCTGATAACCCTGGCCGGCAGGCACGAAGGCATTGGCCTCGGCGAATACATCCAGCGGCCCGGAAACATCCAGCGCCTGCACGCCGGGGAACAGCAGCATGGCCACGCGTTTCATGGTGTCTCCCGATCCGATCGATGGCGTTCATTCTTGCGGCGGAGCGGCCTGGCTGCAATCGGCCGATGGGAACGAATGCTGCCATTCTGGCAACGGAGGGCGTCACAATCACAGCCAGGGGTACGCCCGCAAGGCAATATTGTTGCGTGAATTGAAGAAATCCGTTGTCGAAGTCGGTCTGTGTAGGAAGAGTCTCATCAGCTAGATTTATGGCAGTGGGCCACGATCGACGCGACCCGCGTGATCCCTGAGGTTCCTGCCATGAAATCCACCCTTAGCGTGCTATTCGCCGTCCCCGCCCTGCTGCTGTCCTTCACTGCCTTTGCCGATGATGCGGCCGTCTACCACTACGGCATGCCGCTGGACGTGGCCAAGGTGCTAAGCATCAGCCAACCCAACGAGCGCTGCGAAGTCAGCCAGGCCACCATGGTCTATCTGGACTCCCAGGGCCAGCAGCACACCCTCAAATACCTGCGCCAGACCCCGCGCTGCAGCGACATCTGAGTCAGGCGCGGAACTGCTCCACCAATCCCTGCTGCCGGCTGGCCAGTTCGTTCAGCGAACGACTGGCGCCGGCGGCCTGCTGTGCGTGATCGGAAATGGTCTGGGTGACGTCGCGGATGCCGGCGATGTTGCGGTTGATCTCCTCGGCGACGCTGCTCTGTTCTTCTGCCGCGCTGGCGATCTGCAGGTTCATCTCGCTGATCAGGTTCACCGCCTCGCCGATGCGCCGCAGCGCGTCGATGGCCTGGCGTGCCTGATCGACGTTGCCCTGGGCCTGGGCGAAGCTGCCCTGCATCGCGCTGGTCACCGAGTGGCCGCGCGCCTGCAGGTTCTCGATCACCTCGCGGATTTCCTCCACGGACTCCTGGGTGCGCCGGGCCAGCCCGCGCACCTCGTCAGCGACCACTGCGAAGCCGCGCCCGGCATCGCCCGCGCGCGCCGCTTCAATGGCGGCGTTGAGGGCGAGGAGGTTGGTCTGCGCGGCGATGCCGCAGATGACTTCCAGGATCGAACCGATCTGCTCGTTGCTCGCTGCCAGTTGTTGCAGTTCGGCCATAGCCTGGTGCATGCCGCTGGCCAGCAGGTCGATGCCGCTGTTGGTCGCGTCGAGGGTGCGGAAGCCGTCATCGCAGGCCTGCTCCGCGGTGCGCGCGGCTTCGGCGGCGCGAGCGGCACTGCGCGCCGAATCCTGCGCGGTGGCAGACATCTCGTGCAGCGCGGTGGCGACCTGGTCGATTTCGCGGAACTGCTGCTGCATGCCGTCGCTGGTCTGCCGGGCGATCTGCGCGGAGCGGTCGGCTGTGGCATGGGCTTCGCGGGTCGCTGACTGCACGGCGGCGATGCTCGGTTGCAGCTTGTCGAGGAAGCGGTTGAAGGCGGTGGCGAGGCGGCCCAGTTCGTCGCGGCGCGGGTAGTCGAGGCGGCGGGTCAGGTCGCCTTCACCATCGGCGATGTCTTCGAGCATTCGCGCCAGGCGCAGGATCGGCCGGCTGATGCCCAGCGCGGTGAGCGCCACCAGCAGCATGCCGAGCAGGCCGGCGGCGATACCAATGCCGATCTCCAGTGCGGTACTGCGCCAGCGCAGGTCGTCCAGCGTGCCCTTGAGGCGCTCTGCCGGGGCGAGCATCACCGCGCGCGGTACGCTGAGCAGGATGCCCCAGGGCGCGGCATCGGGCACTGGTGCAAGGCTGTGCAGCACGCTGATGGATTCGCCGTCATCGCTGGATTGCGAACGGCCGGCGGCGATCTCGGCGAGCATGGCCTTGTCGTCGAACTTCTGCCCCAGCTTCGACGCATCGCCGCTGTCGCTGGCGACCAGCCCGTTGGGGCTCAGAATGCGGATACGACCCTGGCCGTCGAACAGGCTGCGGCTGCCGTCCACGCTGCTTTGCTGGAGGGTGGCGAGGTCGATGTCGAAGCCGATGGCGGCAATCGCCTTGCCGTTTTCCAGCAAGGGCAGGGTGACGCTGGTGACCAGCCGGCGCTGGCCGGAGGCTTCGTCGAAATAGGGGTCGAGCACACAGGGGCGGGCGTGCCCGGTGGAGCAGGTGAAGAAGGCGTTGTACGGCTGGCCGCTGGGGCCGGGCGTGGTGTCGCCGAGCACCTGTTCGGTGCCGATTACCCGCTGGGTGTGTTTGCCGTTCTGCAGCAGATAGAGCGCGAAGCGGCCGGTTTCGTTGCTGCCCAGGTCTTCACGGGAGGTGAACTGGTGGTCGGCGGCGTCCAGCGCATCGGGCTGGAACACCAGGAACAGGCCGAGCAGCTCCGGGTGCGCGCCGAGGGCTTCGGCCATCGACTGGTTGAGCGCGGCGCGCAGCGCAGCAGGGTCGAGGACGCCCTGGCGCTGCTGCGCGCGCAGGGTCTGCACGGTGCGCAGCAGGCCTTCGCCGAGCAGCAGGTTGTTCTGCAGGCGTTCGCGGATCAGCAGGGCCTGTACCTGGCCCTGGGTTTCCAGGTTGTGTTGCGCGGCAACGGCGAACAGCTCGCCGCTGTCGTGCTGGATGATGCGACTGTCCTGCCGCGCCTGGTACAGCGAGAGGCCGATCAGGACGCTGGCGACAAGGATCAGGCAGAGGCCCGCCAGCCAGGTGATACGGCCCTGGATCGAAGTCAGGAGGCTGGGCATGGCGAGCTCGCTTTCGTTGGATCAGAAGGTGGTGGAGAACAGCAGCTGGCTGTACAGGTTGCTGTTGTCGTTGCCGATCTGGGTGCCGCCTTCGGCCGCGCTCTTCTTCGGCTGGTACAGGCCCACCAGCGGGATGATCACCAGGTGCTCGTTGATTGCCCACTCGGCGTAGAGGTCCAGCTCGCGGCCGTCGGTGTTGCCCAGGTCGGTATCCAGGGTGTGGAAGTCGAAGAACTGCGCGCCGATGGAGAGGTTCTCCAGCGGGGTGACCTTGGCGCCGACGTTGTGCACGCGGGTGTTGTTGTTGAACGGCCCGGAGTAGTTACCTGCCACCTCGCCCTGGAACCAGGTGCCGAAGCCACGGCTGAAGCCGTAGAAGAGCGTGTCGTAACCTTCGGAGAAGCGACTGAAGCGGTAGCTGACGTAGGGCTTCCAGGTGACGTCGGAGAAGGTCCAGCCGGCTTCCAGGTACCAGGCATTGGCGGTGTCGTCGGTGTACTGGGCATTGTCCTTGTCCTGCCAGGCATATTCGCCGGAGAGGAACAGGTTTTCCACGCCGGCGTTGCCGGTGCCGCGCAGGCTGTAGGTCTTCATGTCCTTGCGGTCGAGCTGGATCGGCGAGGCGTAGCGCTCGTCAACGTCGGTGACGTCGATGTAGGTCAGGCCGAAGGTGGCTTCCGGAGCGACGTGCTCGAGGGTGGCAACGTACAGCTCGGAGTTGGCCTGGGCGCGGTTGTCGGATTTGAGGCGCATCAGGTCGCCACGCCAGCCTTCCTTGCCGCCGATGCGCAGCACGGCAGTCTCGTCGAAGTCACGCCGCGCAGCCAGGTAGTAGCCACCGCCACGGTTGTACTCGCCATCGGCCAGGCCCTTGCCCATGTTCAGGGCGTCGCCGTCGATCAGGAAGCCGTCGCCGACCACGATGTTCTGGCGGCCGAAGGACAGGTCGATGCCGTCATCGCCCAACACCGGGAACAGGCCGCCCGAGCGCCAGCCGGCGTAGGCATCCTCGATCTTGGTGGTGCGCTCGGAGCCATCGCTGAAGCCGGCGGCGTCGCCGTCGCCCCAGGTGCCGGAGCTGAGCAGGTTGAAGGCTCCGTAGGCGGTGCCCGCGCCGCCCAACTTCTGGTCGCCGCTCAGGCCGTACTTGATGAAGCCTTCCTGCCAGGAGGACGAGCCCTCATCCAGGGTGCCGGTCATGTTGTAGCGCTCCTGGCTGTGGAATAGCCCGAAGGTCGCTGAAAGATCGGCGTTCAGGTGCGTGTCGTCGGTGGCGTACAGCTGGTAGGCGCTGGCGGAGCTGCTGGCGCCGGCGATGAGCAGGGCGAGCAGGGTGGGGCGCAGCACGGCGGCGTGGGTCATGGCGAAGGCATCCGTTTCGTTATTGTCGATTGGGGGGATGTGACTTCTGCCGATGCTAAGTAAGGGCTGGCGTTGTGCCGTTGCGTGTGTCTGCCAAGTGATTGGGTGTGGTTGCCAGATGGGTTGGCTGGATACCGGTGATCCTCTCGCGTGCCGAAGGCCCCTCTCCCTAACCCTCTCCCTGAAGGGAGAGGGGACCGGTCAGAGCAAACGGACGCCGCAGTTTCAGCCGGAAAAATCGGGCCCCGTGCGGCTGCCCAAAGCAGGATGACCCCTGGGTTTCAGCTGGCACGGGCGGCTCCCTCTCCCTTCAGGGAGAGGGCTGGGGAGAGGGTGTGCGAGCGTCTTCCAGCAGCCTCAACGCGCTCTTGAAATCACCGACGGCTGCTCTGCATACAACCGCTTGTACAGGGTCGAAAAGTGGCTGGAACTGGCAAAGCCCAGGTCCAGCGCCAGGTTCGTGATGCTCTGCTGCGGCTCCTGCTTGAGCCGGCGGCGCGCCTCGGCCAGGCGCAGGCTGAGGAAGAACTGCTGCGGCGTGCTCTGGCAGATCTGCCGGAAGCAGTATTGCAGGGTGCGTTGGCTGGTGTTCAGGCTCTGGCTCAGTTCCAGCAGCGACAGTGGTTGGGCGAGGTCCGCCTGCATGCGGTCGATGGCCGCGAGCACCAGCCGGCGATGCTGCGGCAGCGAACGGGGCGCGCCATCGCGGGCGGTGCCTGGGAGGATTTCCTCCAGCGCCTGCAGGACATGGCTCAGCACGCGGGCGACGGCGTGGCCGGCCTGTTGTGGGTCGGCGGTGCGCCAGGGCTCCTCTTCGAAGGAAGCGATGGCGCCGCACAGGCTGCGCCGCAGGTTGCCGGCGCCACTGGGCGAGAGTTGCAGGCGACGCTCGGACAGTGCGCGCTCGAACAGCTCGCGCTCCTCGGCACCGAGCAGGCGTTCCAGCTGCGGCTGGCTGAAGGTCAGGCCGAGCATGTGGATTTCCCCGACGGCGCAGATTTCCAGCTCGCGGCCGCCTTCGAGTACCAGCAGGGTGTCGTCGTGCAGCGCCTGGCCGTTGAAGCGCGAGTCGTCGCTGGCGCGCAGGGGAATGCCGATCACCAGGTGGCCGGCAGGCGGCGCCATGTTCTCATGCAGGTGCAGGTTGGAGTGTTCGTAGATCAGCGAGGCGTCCGGCAACTGCACATGCAGCAGCTCCGCCTGCAGGCGGCCGTGGCCGAGCTGGGTGTAGTCCTGGCTCCAGCCCGCGAGGGCGCAGGCCAGTTCATCGGAGTCGGTTGCCTGGTGGCGGGCTATGCCGGTCATGACGGTTCACCTCGGTTGTGCGCCGAGTATCGGTCAGCGCTGGCGTGCAGGATTGTGCCTGCACGCCAGGGGCTTGTGGCGCTCTGCCAGATTCAGCGGCTCGCCAGGTAGGCGCGGGCCAGGGCGCAGGCGCGCTCGATCAGCATCGGCGCCAGCTCCTTCGCGGTCTGGCTGTTGCGTCGGGTGTGCACCCAGCCCAGGTACGTCGTGCCACGCAGGGCGAGGAACAGCGGCAGGGCGGCGCGGTCCGCGGCGGAGAGCGGCTTGACCGAGTGATAGCCGGCCAGCAGCGCGGCTTCGATCTGCGCCAGACGCGGGTCGTCCTGGCAGAAGTACAGCGCCGTGGCCAGCTCGAACATGTGCCAGCCGAAACCGGCATCGTCGAAGTCGATCAGCTGCAGCTCGCCCGCCTCCAGCAGAAGGTTCTCGGGCACCAGGTCGGCATGGATCATGCCGAAGTTGCCCAGGCTGCGGCCGTAGCGGCGCAAATCCATGCGCGCCTCCTGGCGGGCGCGCTGGAGCAGCTCGCGCTGATCGTCGGCAAGCAGGTCGAGTTCCCAGAAACGGCCCCAGAACGGATTGGCGCCGACCAATCCCTCTTCGTCCCAGGCGTGCCGGGTGAACTCGTTGGGCTGTCGCCACTGGGCCGAATTCAGGTGGATGCGCGCCGCCACGGCGCCAGCCTTGTGGAACAGCGCCTCGATGTCACCGTCGGCGCTCAGGCCCTGTTCCGCCGAACCCAATGTGCTGCCGGACAGCCAGCCAAGCATGTCGACGTAGCGCGGCTCATCGAGCGCTGCGCTGCGCACTTCGGCCAGGTGCTCGCCGTCGCGGGTGCGGATGATGGTCGGCACGCCAATGCCGCCGGCGGCCAGTTGCTCCATCCAGGTCAGCTCGGAGCGCAGCGCCGCTTCGCTGTGATAACCGCCGCGGTGCACGCGCAGGGCGCTGCGCGTGCCGTCGCTGCGGGTGGCGCAGAACACGGCGTTCTCGCGGTACTTGAGCAGTTCCAGGCCGACGAAGTCGCCGTCCCAGTGGCGCAGGGCATCCAGCGCCAGGTCGCGCAGGCAGGCGACTTGCTGGTCGTGGTCGAGCGCGGCGAAATTGGCCTTCGGGAAGTCGTTCATGCAGTATTCCTCAGAGTTCGCTCAGGACCTGGCCCAGGGTGTCGATGAACAGCTCGCCGTGTTCGGCCTGGAAGGGCAGCGGCGGGCGGATCTTGAGGATGTTGTCGGCGCCACCGATCTTGCTGATCAGCACGCCGCGCTGACGCATGGCGTTGACGATACGCCGCGCTTCGAGCCCGGCCGGCTCGCGGCTGGTGCGGTCGCGCACCAGTTCCACGGCGAAGAACAGGCCCTTGCCGCGCACGTCGCCGATGATCGAATGGCGCTCGGCCAGGCGATGCAGTTCGGCGCTGAGCTTCGCGCCCTGACGCAGGGCGTTGCCTTGCAGGTCTTCCTCGGCGATCACGTCGAGTACTGCCTGGCCGACGGCGGCGGCCACTGGCGAGCCGCCGAAGGTATTGAAGTACAGGTTGGCGCGGCCGAAGGTCTCGACGCGCTCGCGCGAGGTCACCAGCCCGGCCAGGGGGAAGCCGTTGCCCATGGGTTTGCCGAGGGTGACGATGTCCGGCACGAACGGGTGTGCCTGATGGCCCCACAGGTGCTCGCCGGTGCGGGCGAAGCCCGATTGCACCTCGTCGGCGATCAGCAGGCCGCCTGCATCGCGCACCAGCTTGGCCACGCGCTCCAGGTAGCCGACCGGCAGGCGCGGAATACCTTCGTTGGCGAACAGCGTATCGATCAGCATCGCGGCCAGTCCGACGCCGGCGGCCTGCAGCTCGGCGATGGCTTCGGCGACCTTGGCCACGTAGCGGTCGGCGACTTGCTCGGGCGCACCGTCTGCCTGATACAGGCAGGGAATCGGCACCGCCCGCGCATGGGTCGAAAAGGGCTCGGAGCTGGGCAGTGCCGTGGTCACTGCCGCCAGCGAGGTGGTGTTGCCGTGATAGTTGTAGTCGCTGACGATCACGCCCTTGTTGCCGGTGACGAAGCGCGCCATGCGCAGGGCCAGCTCGTTGGCCTCGCTGCCGGTGCAGGTGAACATCAGGCTGTCCAGTGGCTCGGCGAAGGTCGCGGTGAGGTTCTCGGCGTAGCGCACCACACGCTCGTTGAGGTAGCGGGTATGAATGTTCAGCGTCGCCGCCTGCTCGGCCATGGCCGCGACCACTTTCGGGTGGCAATGGCCGACGCAGGGCACGTTGTTGTAGCAGTCCAGGTAGCGCTTGCCGTTGGCGTCGATGAGCCAGACGCCTTCGCCTTTCACCAGCTCCAGCGGCTCGTCGTAGAACAGCGGCGAGGCATCGCCCATGACCTGGTGGCGGCGTTGCAGCAGGGTTGGTTCAGACATTCTCGACATTCTCCAGGGGCTTGCCGGCGCGGGTGGCAGCGCGCAGCAGGTAGTTGATGATCAGTGCGGCGACCACCAGCGCCAGGGCGCTGAGCATGGCCACTTCCAGCTGGAAGCAGGCGGCGATCACCACCAGGGTCAGCAGCATGCCGACGCTGGCAATCACAGGGCCGCCGCGCAGGCGGAACGGGCGGGCCAGGCCGGGCTGGCTGCGGTGCAGGCGCAGGTACGCGGCGAACAGCACCAGGTGGCAACTGCCCAGCAGCAGGACGATGCACAGCAGGAGTTTCTCCGGCGGCACCAGGGTCAGCGGCAGGCCGATCAGCGTCAGTACCAGCAGGGCGACGTAGGGCGCGCCTCGGCGGTTGGTGCGAGCCAGCGCGGCGGGGAAGAAGCCGTCGCGGGACAGGGCGAACAACTGACGGGAGGCGGAGAACACCACCGAGAAGAAGGTCGCCAGCAGGCCACACACGGCGCCGGAACCGACCAGCAGCGGCAGCCAGTCGCGCTCGCCGTACAGCCCGCCGTGGGTCATGGCGGCGTACAGCGGATCGCCGGCGTTACCGACCACTTCCACGCCGGCGGCGCCCGGCGCGCTGATCACCACGGTCAGGGCCGTCAGCAGCAGGGTACCGACAGCGGCGATGATCCCGCGCGGCATGCTGCGGCCGGGGTCTGCGGCTTCCTCGGCAGCGGAGGCGACCTGCTCCAGGCAGATGAACATCCAGATGGCGAACGGCACGCAGGCGAACACGCCGGCGACGCTCACGCCCGGCAAGGTGCTGCCAGCCGTGGGCAGCAGGTTTTCCCAGTGCACGTGGGGCAGCATGGCGCCGCCGAAGGCCAGCAGGGCGATGGCTGCCACGGCGCCGGCCAGCAGAGTCAGACCCAGGGCCTCGCCGACGCCGATGATGTGGATGCCGATGATCACCGCGAACAGGCCGATGCGCACCGGCCAGCCGCCGAAGCCGAATACCGACTCCATATAGGCGGCGAGGAAGTTGGCCGCAGCGCCGGTACCGATGGTCAGCGCCAGCGCGCACGCCGCGCCGACCAGGTAGCCGACGAAGGGCCCGAAAGCCAGCTGCGCGTAGGCGAACACGCCGCCGGCATGGGGCCGGGCGGTGGAGAGTTCGCATACGCACAGCGCCAGGCCGCCGCAGAGCACGGCCATCAGCAAAGTGGCGACGAGCATGTTGGCCCAGCCGCTACTGGCCAGGCCGTAATTCCAGCCGGAGAACTGCCCGGCGATGACCAGTGAAATGCCGAGCCCGGCGATCTGGGGCCAGCGGAGTACGCCTTGTTTGAGCATGTTGAGTGTCCCTTGCCTGTGAGTGATGAGGGGTGAACGGCAGTCAGCCGCGCGCGCCGGAGCGCAGCGGGCAAGGGAGGACGCCGGCGATTGCCGACGGTTGGATGCGTGGAGTCATGGAGCGGCCCTTCTTGTTGTTTTGTGGGTTGCACGCTCCCAGCGTCGGATGCGCCGGGCAGGCAGAAGGTACGAAGGGGGCGGGGTGGGGCGATATCAGAATTCCGCAAAGACGCGGGCGCTGGCGTTGCCGGCCGATTCGGCGCAGCGGGGGATGGCTATGCGCAAAACCAGTCGCCCACAAAAAAGCCCCGCATTGCGCGGGGCTCTTTCATTCACTCGTCACTCAGGCGTGCGCACGCAGCTCCGAGCTGAGGCCGGCCTGGGCGATCGTTGCGATCGCCTGGTCACGTGCGGCCTCGGAGTCGTACAGCTTGCTGGTCAGCAGTTCTGCACCGGTGTTATCGCGGATCACGAAGAAATTCTTGCCGCCGGGGGACATCTGGCGCTTGTAGCGCTCGACGGCCGCACAGGAGCTGCGGAGGCTGTTGATGGCCTGCTCGGCTGCCTCCTGTGTCGGGTAGGCCAGAGTTTCCAGCAGAGTACCGTGGGCAGTGTTCTTGAGCAGAACGCGACGGTTGCCGCTGCTGAGTTCCTTGATTTCATACCAACCGGGCATGTGTAGCTCCATATAACCGGTGTCAACGTCCTGCGGGTGTTCCCGCAGGGTGACAGGCCAGTTTAGGAGTACGGGCGTTCTATTTGTATAGGAAAAGTCCTATGAATCATGGGGTTACTGTATCAATTTGTCTCAGGATCGCTTTTTTCAGAAGCTGGCTTTCACCTGCAGGCCGAGCAGCAGGGCGTTGTCGATGTCCTGGCCGGAGAAGGCCCCCGGCTCGATGACGTACTGCAGGTCCGGGCGCAGGGTCAGCCAGGGCGTGGCCTGGTAGCCGTAGCTCAGCTCGATGAGCTGTTCGCCGCTGTCCAGGTTCGGGTAGCCCTGCCCTTTGGCGAGGGCGTTGTTCTCCTGCAGTTCACGGCTGCGTGGGTTGGGTACGGCGCGGCCGTAACCCAGCGCGAGGCTGTCTTTCGGGCGGCCTTCGAAGGGCTTGTAGAGTACGACACCCGCGCCATACCACTTGGTGAAGGGCGAGGCGGCGCTGCTGGCGGCCGAGGCCTGGCCGAACAGGTGCAGGCTGCGGCCCTCGGAGGCCGGATCGTTCCACACCGCCTGGTCGACCAGCAGGTAGTGGCCGCTGCGCCCGGGTTCTTCCTTGTTGCTACCGATGCGCTGCACGTTGGAGCTGTCGTAGTACCAGCCCAGTTTGTACTCACCGGGCAATTCGCCCTGAAGTTTGTAGACCAGCTCGATGGGCACCACGGTGCCGGTGGTGTGCTTGGGTGTGAGGTGCCAGGCGCGGCTGGAGTTGCCGTTGCTTTCCGGGTCGACGTTGAAGGCGGCGATGCGCAGCTGCCAGTCCGGAGCGAAGCTGTACTTCACTCGCGCGCCCAGGTGCGCGTTGGGGTAGTTGGTCCAGCCGCTGCCGCCGGACATGTTCAGCGGGTGGCCGCAGAAGCCGGCGTTCATGAAGTTGCAGAGGATGCCGCTGTCCAGCCCGCCGACGTCATTGCCCATGGCCATGTAGCCGAGCTTGAGGTTCACCGCCTGGCCCAGCTCGCGCTCGTAGCTCAGCTCGGTCAGCCGGGTGTAGAGGCCGCCGTAGTTTTCCTGGACCGGCAGGCGGTTTCCCACCAGGTCTTCCGAGGCGCTGTTGCCGCGGCGGTCGTTGATGGTCAGCTGGACCTTGCCACCGTTGTCCAGGCCGTAGAGTTTCGATAGGTCGAACTGCACGCCCAGCTTGATGTTCTGCGAGTAGCGCGCGGAACGGTGCAGGCCGCCATGGGCGTTGTACGCGGTCTCGCCGCTGTAGTCGCCGGTGAACTTGACGCCATCTTCTTCCAACTGATGGCGCAGGCCGCCCCAGTCGCCGGTCATCGTGGATCGTTCGAGCAGGCCTTCTTCGGCCAGCGCAGGCAGCGAGGCGACGCACAGCAGCAGGCCGGGCGTGAGGCGAAGGGAAGTACGCATGGAATTTCCTGAGCTTGAAGCGAATAAAAAAGGCGCGGTGGGTGTGCCGCGCCGGAAGGAGGCGCCCGCACGAGGCAGGCGCGATGGGAGGGTTACTGGCTGGCTTTCGGGGTGTCGGGCAGCGCGTAGGCCATCACGTAGTCGCCACGGTCGGTGGACTGGCGCGCACCGCCGGCGGTGATGACGACGAACTGCTTGCCGGTCTTCTGCGACACGTAGGTCATCGGGCCGCCCTGGCTGCCGACGGGCAGGCGGGATTTCCAGATTTCCTTGCCGTTGCTGCTGTCGTAGGCGCGCAGGTAGAAGTCCTGGGTGCCGGCGATGAACACCAGGCCGCCCTGGGTGGAGAGCGTGCCGCCAAGGGTCGGCAGGCCGATGGGGATCGGCAGGTGCATGCGGATACCCAGCGGGCCGGTGTCTTCCACGGTGCCCACCGGCACCTGCCAGGCCACCTGGCGGGTCTTCAGGTCGATGGCGGTGAGGGTGCCGAACGGCGGCGCCTGGCACGGGATGCCGGCCACCGAGAGGAAGCGGTTCTTGTTCACCGCGTAGGGTGTGCCCTTGAGCGGCACGGCGCCCATGCCGGTGTTCAGTGCTTCGCCACCGCCGGCGGCCGCGCCCTTGTTGGTCGAAGGGATCATCTGGATCCACAGGCCCAGGCGCATATCGTTGACGAAGATGAAGCCGTGCACCGGGTCGGTGGACAGGCTGCCCCAGTTCATGCCGCCCAGGGAGCCGGGGAAGCTCAGCGACAGGTCAGTGCCCGGCGCGGTGTAGAGGCCGTCGTAGCGCATCTTCTTGAAGTCGATGCGGCACAGCAGCTGGTCATAGGGCGTGGCGCCCCACATGTCCGACTCGCTGAGGGTCTGCGCGCCGATCTGCGGCATGCCGACGGACTTCGGCTGGGTCGGTGAGTAGGGCTCGTCGGGGATGTTGCCCGGCTTGACGGGAACGTCCTTCACCTCGGTCAGCGGCTTGCCGGTGGCGCGGTCGAGCACGTAGATCTGCCCGGCCTTGGTGCCGATCACGACTGCCGGAACGGTCTTGCCGTCGGCCACGGGGAAGTCAACGAGGCTCGGCTGCATCGGCAGGTCGAAGTCCCAGAGGTCGTTGTGCACGGTCTGGTAGACCCACTTTTCGGCGCCGCTGGTGGCGTCCACGGCAAGGATCGAGGCGCCGTAGGTGTGGTCGAGTTTCGTCCGTTCCACGCCATAGATGTCGGTGGAGGAGCTGCCCATGGGCAGGAAGACGGTGTTCATCGCCGGGTCGTAGGACATCGGCGCCCAGCTGTTGGGCGTGCTGCGCACGTAGCTCTTGCCGTCCGCCGGGGCCTGCTTGTCTTCCGGGTTGCCCGGATCGAAGGCCCAGCGCATGGCGCCGGTGATGACGTCGAAGCCACGGATCACGCCGCCGGGCATGTCGGTCTGGACGTTATCCGCGACGCGGCCGCCGACCACCACGGTGGTGCCGGCCATCAGCGGGGCGGAGGAGAGCTGGTAGTAGGAGTCGGGTACATCGCCCAGGCCGGCCTTCAGGTCGACCTGGCCGTTGTTGCCGAAGCCCTGGCAGAACTCGCCGGTGTCGGCGTCCACCGCGATCAGGCGCGCGTCGATGGTATTGGTCAGCAGGCGACGCTGGCAGTTGGCGCCGGCAGGAACGCTGGCGGCGATGACCGGCGTGCTGTTCGGTTGGCTCGGCTGGATGATTTCCCTGGTGGCATCGAAATAGGCCATGCCACGGCAGCGTTGCCAGACCTTGGACTGGGCGTTGATTTCGTTCTTCCACAGCTCCTTGCCGGTGTCCGCATCAAGGGCGATGAGGTTGTTGTGCGGGGTGCAGATGAACACCTTGTCGCCGACCTGCAGCGGGGTCAGCTGGTCTTCCGCGCCGTTGCCGTCGCTGATCGCCACGTCGCCGGTGTGGTAGGTCCAGGCCACCTTGAGCTTGTCGACGTTGCCGCGATTGATCTGGTCCAGCGCGGCGAAGCGGCTGCCGCCCTCGGTGTTGCCGTAGTGCGCCCAATCCTTCTGCGCATGGGCCGGGTCCACCGGCGTCAGGCCAGGCCCTTTGCCGGTGGGGGCGACGCTGGGATGGGCGACGAACATGTTGCCGGCGGCGATGGCCACCAGCACCGCCAGCACTGCGGCGATGCCATAGGCGCCACGACCAGCGTTGCGGCCTGCCGAGCGGGCCAGCAGCGGATAGACCAGCGCGACCACCACGCCGATGGCACTGAACATGAACAGCCGCGAGAACAGCGGCCAGAACACCAGGCCGGTGTCGGACACGGCCCATAGCGCGGTGCCAATCAGGAAGGCGGCGAACAACCAGGCACCGACCGGCTTGCGCAACGCGATCAGCAGACCCGAGAGCGCCATGGCCAGGCCACCGACGAGGAAGTACCAGGAGCCGCCAAGGCTGACCAGGCGGATGCCGCCAGCGGCCAGGGCGAGGCCGAGGAGGGCGATGATCACGCCCAGGCCGAGGAGGATGAATATGCTCGCGCGGGAGGCGCGCTGTACCGGTTTCATACAGAAGGTTCTCGCTGTTGGATTCGCCGATTATACGCTTAGCATGCTAATTAACTAGATAGTACAATCGTCGAAGAGGCAAAAGCGGACGAATGAAATAGCCTTTGCATACTCGATAACCCGCAATATCCCGACCCACGAAAGCCCTGTGCAGCGGCTGCCGAGACTGGCAGCATCGCTGATCGGTCCTACAGAAGAATCCTAGTCACCGTGCCCGCTACTCGCTCAGTCGTACCCACCAAACTCAAACTGCTGCCGTTGCTGATCTGCGGTGTTGCCCACGGCCAACTGGCTCGCGCTGAACCGGCGGAAGCGGACAACGAAACGCTGCTGGCCCCCATGGTGGTCACCGGCGCCTATGCCCCGGTGTCGAGCTTCGACCTGCCGTTCTCCATCGATACTGTGCAGCAACCGCAGCTCAGCGATGGCCAGCTCGGCGTCAATGCTTCCGAAGTGCTGCAGCGGGTACCCGGCCTGGTGGTGCAGAACCGCCAGAACTACGCCCAGGACCTGCAGATTTCCTCCCGCGGCTATGGCGCGCGCTCAGCCTTCGGCATTCGCGGGCTGAAGCTGCTCAGCGATGGCATACCGGCCAGCACGCCGGACGGCCAGGGCCAGGCGGCGACGCTGAATCTGGATGTCGCCGACCGCATCGAAGTACTCCGTGGCCCGGCCTCGACGCTCTATGGCAGCAACAGCGGCGGGGTGATCCAGATGTTCTCACGCGACGGCTACGGCCCGCCGAAAGTCGGTGCGGAAACCACCTTCGGCAGCGACGGCTTCAACAAGAACCACCTCTATGCCGAAGGCGGCACCGAGCAGGCCGGCTTCCTGCTCGACGCCTCGCGCATGGACACCGACGGCTACCGCGACCACAGCGCCGCGCGCCGCGACCAGACCTTCGCCAAGCTCAACTTCAAGCCCGACGAAGACAGCCGCCTGGCGCTGATCTACAGCAGCCTGGAGCAGAACGGCACGCAGGACCCGCTGGGCCAGACCTGGGACGCGTACCAGCACGACCCGCGCTCGGTGGCAGCGGCGGCCGAGACCTACAACACGCGCAAGAGCATCGACCACCAGCAACTGGGCATGAACTACGAGCGCTACTTCGGCGACGCCACCCTGCAGTTCAACCTCTACGCCGGCCAGCGCAGCGTGGTGCAGTACCTGTCGATCCCCAGGGGCGTGGCTTCCAATGCCCAACGTGGCGGCGGGGTGGTGGACTTCGACCGCGAATTCCACGGCGGCACCCTGCGCTGGATCCAGCCGGTGCAAGGCGTGCCGGGCGAGCTGACCGTCACCACTGGGGTGGACTACGACCGCAGCGAAGACGACCGCAAGGGCTTCCAGAATTTCAGCGGCGACCAGCTCGGCGTGAAGGGCGAGATGCGCCGCAACGAAAACGACATCGCCACCAGCCTCGACCCCTACGTACAGGCGCGCTGGGAACTGGGCAACTGGACTTTCGACGCCGGCCTGCGCCACAGCAGCATGAAGATGGAAGTGGACGACCATTACCTGAGCAACGGCGATTCCAGCGGCTCGAAGAAGTACCAGCAGAACAACCCGTCGCTCTCGGTGATGTACGCCTTTACCCCGAACCTGCATGGCTATGCCAGTGCTGGCAAGGGCTTCGAGACGCCGACCCAGGCGGAAATGGCCTACGCGCCAGGGCTGGCGGAAAGCTTCAACTTCGGCCTCGATCCGGCCACCAGCACCCAGTACGAAGTCGGCCTCAAGGCGAAAGTCGCCGGCAATACGCGGGTCAACGCGGCGATATTCGAAATTCGCACCGACGACGAGATCGTCGTGGCCAGCTCCACCGACGGCCGTACCAGCTACCAGAACGCCGGCAAGACCCTGCGCCGGGGCTTCGAGCTGGGCGTGCAGAGCGACCTCTCCGAACACTGGCAGGCCAATCTCGCCTACACGCGCCTGGATGCCACCTACGACGAGGACTTCGTCGAGAGCGGCAGCGTGATCGAAAAGGGCAACCACCTGCCCGGCGTGCCCGGCAGCAGCCTGTTCGGCGAGCTGGTGTGGAAACCCCGGGACGGCGTGAGCATGGGCTTCGAAGGCCAGTACCGCAGCAAGGTCTACGTCGAAGACAGCAACGAGGACAAGCCCGCGCCCAGCTACGCGGTGTTCAACTGGCGCACCCGCTTCGAGCAGCATGTCGGGCCCTGGACCTTCCACCAGTTGGTGCGGTTGGACAACCTACTGGATCGCCAGTACGTCGGTTCGGTGATCGTCGGCGATAGCAACGGCCGTTACTACGAGGCGGCGCCGGGGCGGTCGTGGTATGCGGGGGCGGGGCTGGAGTATCGCTTCGATTGAGCGTCCTGACCGAGGTTTTGCGTAGGGCGCATAACGCGACAGCGTTATCCGCCGCAAATTGGTCGGCGGATAACCTGTTCCAGGTTATGCGCCCTACGGTCCGGTGCCGTGCGGGTTCGCGAGCAAGCTCGCTCCTACAGGTCAGCTCCGCAGCGCTTTTCGTAGGACCGAGGGGGACGCCTAGTTGTGATCTCTCGGTAGGTTGTTCATCCGGGGCTTACCCGGAAAACTGGAAGTGCGACCAACCAATCCTTCCAGGAGCCCCGAATGAACCTGCATAAACATGCCCGTCTTACACCGCGCGGTCGAGCCCTTTTAGTCCAGCGCATGCTTCAGGGGTTACGTGCTGAAGAGGCAGCGCAGGCGGCCGGTGTCAGCGTACGTACGGCCTACAAATGGCTTCGGCGTTACCGCGAAGAGGGAGAGGCCGGCATGATGGATCGCACTTCGCGCCCTCACGCCTGCCCCCATGCCACACCCGAGTCCCGGCTCGAAAGGCTGATTGAGCGGCGCAGCGCCCGTCAAACCTATCGGCAAATTGCCAACGAGTTAGGGCTGGCAGTCAGTACCATCGCTCGCCACCTCAAACGACTCGGACTCAATCGGCTCCCCGAGTTGGAGCCCGCTCCGCCGATCAGGCGTTATCAGTACGCTCAACCAGGTGATCTACTGCATCTGGATATCAAGAAGCTCGCACGCTTTTGGAGACCGGGACATCGAGTTACGGGAACCCGGCTGATGGGCTCTGACGGAGCGGGCTGGGAGTTTGTCCATGTCGCCATCGACGATGCCTCGCGCATCGCCTTCTCCAGCCTGCATGCTGATGAACGAGGTGGAAGTGCCTGTCGCGCTCTGCTCCAGGCTTTGCGCTACTACCGCTCGCTGAAGATTCGATTTACTCGGGTCATGACTGACAACGGTGCCTGCTACCGATCAGGTCTATTCCGCCGCCTATGCCGGCGTCTGGGCTTACGACATATCCGCACCAGACCCTACACCCCACGTACCAATGGCAAAGCTGAGCGCTTCATTCAAACCAGCTTGCGGGAGTGGGCCTACGCCCGTAGCTACGAGAGCTCTGAGCAGCGCGCCCAGCATCTGGCCCTCTGGCTACACCAATACAACTGGCACAGGCCTCACTCCAGTCTGCATTACTGCCCACCCATCAGCCGCATTCCACTGAACAACCTACTGGGTTTACACACCTAGTCCTTGCTCGCGAACCTGCATTCCTCCGTGGCCGATCATCGGCATCCGGTGACCATAGGTCCTGTGAATCCTCTATCCTCGCCTCCTTTGCATTTCGTGAGACGAGTTCGTAATGGGCAAATGGGCAATCGGGGCATTGTTGATGTGCGTGGCGGGCTGGGCGTCGGCGGCTGACCCGCTGTTCGGCAAGTACAACTACGGCGCGGCGCAGAAGGGTTTCGGCAAGCAGCAGGGCTTCGTCGAATGCCTGCAGCCCATGGGCGTCACCGCGCGCTGCAAGGATGGCGTCGACTACGCCGGCACGCGCTTCCGCCTGGCGCTGACCTTCGACAAGCAGAAGCTGGTCGAAGCGGTGCTGTACAGCGAATACAACGACGCCGCGTACCGGCGTGTGCTGCAGGAGGTGGCCAAGCGCTTCATGCTGGTGGCCATTGCCGACGACAAGAACGTGGTCGACGTCCTCGCGCATACCCTGAACCCGAACCGTACCGAGGCCGACGCCAAGGCCATCGGCGACTTCGAGACCCACGCGCTTCGCAGCGGCATGATCAGCTACCGCCTCTACGAGCAGCTCGACAAGTACATCAAGCCAGGTTTGGACGCCCGCCAGGTATTGGCGACGGTGCCGGCGAGCATTCGCGTGGCCGAGGTCACGGTGAAGCACGGCAAGTCGGAGAACTGGCTGATCGTGAAGTTCGCCAAGCCGGGCCTCGCGCCCAAAAAGACCCGCAACTGAGCGTAGGAGCGGACTCCGTCCGCGATCGATTTGCCGTTGCTCCGACCAGACAAGGAGCGCGGCGGGCTCATCGCGGACGGAGTCCGCTCCTACAACTGAGTCCTGTGCTCTGGTCGGCCCTCACCCTGACCCTCTCCCAGAGGGAGAGGGGACCGTTCGATGCAGGAGAAACCTCGGCGTCAGTTGGCACGGCCTGCCCCCTCTCCCTTCGGAGCGGGGCGCGCAACCAGGGCTGGGGTGAGGGGAGTAAACGCAGGCGCGGAGTCCGGCGGACGGTCCCTTCAGGCGCAATGGCATGGATGCGCACCCAATGGCTTCATATCTTCGTATGAGGCCTTCCCCCGGATTGCATGGAACGGACGATTGTTCGCCACCGGCCTGACACAGGACAGTGGCGCACTACCGTTCAAACTGGAATCCGCACATGAAACGTTCCCTGTGGCTGGAGGAAATCGCCTCCGAGCTGACTCCATTGCCCGCGCTGGACGGCCCACTCGAGGTCGACGTAGCCATCGTCGGCGGCGGCTTTGTCGGCCTCTGGACCGCGCTGCGCCTGCTGGAGCTCAAGCCTGACTGCCGTATCGCCATCCTCGAACGCGACATCTGCGGCGGCGGAGCCTCGGGGCGCAACGGCGGCTTCGTCATGTCCTGGTGGCCGAAGATCAGCTCGCTGGCCGCGCAGTGCGGCAAGGACGAGGCGCTGCGCCTGGCTCGTGCCTCGGCGGCGGCCATTGGCGAGATCGAGGAATTCTGCAAGGCCCACGCTATCGACGCGCATTTCCGCCGCGCCGGCTGGTTATGGACTGCCACCACCGACGCGCAACGCGGCGCCTGGAAGGGCGTGCAGCAGACCTGCGAGCGCCTCGGCGAGCCGGTCTTCCAATCGCTTTCCAACAGTGAAGTGGCCCGCCGCGCCGGCTCGCCGAAGCACCTGGAAGGCGTATTGGAAGCCAGCAACGCCACCGTGCAACCGGCACGCCTGGTGCGCGGTCTGCGTCGGGTGGCGCTGGAGAAGGGCGTGCGCATCTTCGAGAACACCCCGATGCTCAGCCTGGATCGCGGCCAGCCGGCCGTGATCCGCACGCCCGGAGGTGAATTGCGTGCACCGAAGGTGGTGATGGCGACCAACGCCTGGGCGGCGGCGATTCCCGAGCTGCGCCGCACCATCCTGCCGGTCACCAGCACGGTGGTCGCCACCGCGCCGATTCCCGAGCGCCTGGAGCAGATCGGCTGGACCGGCGGCGAAGCCGTCACCGATTCGCAGCTGATGGTCGACTACTACCGCACCACCCGGGACGGCCGCATCGCCTTTGGCAAGGGCACCGGGATGATCAGCTTCGCCAGCCGCATCGACGAGAGCTACGACCACAACCCGCAGCTCAATGACGACACCGAACAGGACCTGCGCCGCACCTACCCGCAACTGGACGACGTGCCGGTGACCCACAGCTGGTCCGGCCCCATCGACCGCACCTACGACAGCCTGCCGGTGTTCGGCCACCTGAACGACGCGCCGCATATCGTCTACGGCATCGGTTGGAGCGGCAACGGTGTCGGTCCGAGCCGCCTCGGCGGGCGCATCCTCGCCAGTCTCGCGCTGGGCATCGATGACGAATGGAGCCGTTGCGGCCTGGTCGGCCGTCAGCCCAAGCGCTTCCCGCTCGAACCGGTGCGCTACATCGGCGGCCGGATGGTGCGCGGTGCGGTGCAACGCAAGGAACAGGCCGAGGCGCAGAACCGCAAGGGCGCCTGGCTTGACCGCACCCTGGCCGGCTTCGCTCCGGCGGGCCTCGAAGACAAGGACCTCTAGGAGAAAAGCCCCATGCCCCAACCGATTCTGCTCACCGGCACCGCCGGACTCGAACTGCCGGCGCCGCAGCCGGTGAAGGAACCCCTGGGCACCCCCGTGTCCAGCACCGCGACCCACGCCGAAGAAGGCGAGGGTGGGCTGCTCACCGGCGTCTGGGAATGCACGCCCGGCCGCTGGCGGCGCCAGGTGCTGTCACGGGAGTTCAGCCATTTCATCAGCGGCCACTGCCTGTTCATCCCGGACGACGGCGAACCCATCGAACTGCGCGCCGGCGACGCCGTGCTGTTCCCGGCGAACTGTCAGGGCACCTGGGATATCCGCGAGACGGTGCGCAAGAGCTTCGTGATCATTCCCTGATCCCCAGGTCCATCCCGGCAATCTGCGCCGAGCGCAGCGCGATCCAGAGGACGGCGACGTCCTCGGTGGAATCCAGCGAGCGCTCGGTGATTTCCTCGATGCGGCGGATGCGGTAGACCAGCGTCTGCTTGTGCACGTTGAGCAGCTGCGCGGCTTTCTGCCAGGAGCGGTTCTGTTCGAGGAAGACGCGCAGGGTGTGCTGCAACTGGCCACCTTGTTGCGCGTCGTAATCCGCCAGCGCACCCAGCACCCGGCGATGCACGCGGCGAGCTTCCTCCAGGCTCGCCGGCAGCCAGGACTGCTCGCCCTGCGCATCGGCGTAAGCCACCAGCGGTCGCTGGCGGTTGGCATGGGACAGCGCCAGGCGTGCCTCGCGCAGCGCCTCCACCGCCCGCAATGCATGACCCAGCGGGTTGCTATGGCCGAGCATGCAGTCCAGCTCGGCCTGCAGGGCCTGGGCCTGTGCTGGATCGTTCAGCAGCAGGATAAGCTCGTTGCCCTGGTGGCGCACCAGCAGCCCCATTCCCAGCCGCTGCAGGCGCTGCTGCCAGTGCATCGGCAGTTCGCCGGCGGCGCGCGCGAGTACCAGGCAGGCGGCATCCACCGGGCAGTTCAACTGCGCCAGGCGCTCCTGCGCGGCGCGTTCGGTGAGACGCTGCTGCAGCAGGTCATCCAGCAGCTCCGAGCCCAGGCGCAGCATGCGCTCGTGCTCGACCTGGGCGCGTTCCAGCTCGATGCCCAGCACCGCGACGATGTGGTGCAGCAGGCCGTAGTCGAGCAGCTCGCCGCCGGTAGCGAGAATCTCGCAGGTGGCCAGCGACGGCAGTGGCATCACCAGCGCTTCCTGCTCGCCATTGCTGCAGCGGGTCACGGTGTCCGGCACCGAGCGGCGCTGGGCGAGGGTTGCCCGCCAACTGTCCGGCAGTGGCGGCAAACCCTCCTGCCAGGGTTGCAGGGTGGCCGTATCGAACAGGTAGAGCTGGGCGCGCACGTCGCTGCACAGCCGCCGCAGCAACCCGGCAAGCCCCAGCCCGCGCAGGCCGATGCGTGCGCTTTCATAGATGCGTGTGACGGCGCTGCGACGCTCGTGTTCTTCCTGCTTGCTGGCATCGACGATGGCGCGGGTGACGGCGGAGAAGGGCACCGCGTAGTCGGTCATCAGCAGCGGAAAACCCAACCGGCAGGCTTCGTCCTGCAGCGCCTGGATATCCGCCGGCGCCTGCATGTTCTCGCCGATCATCAGCCCCGAGATGCGTGCCCCGGCCAAGCGTTGCAGATAGTCGCGCTGCGCCTGCGCCTGCGCGGGAATGCCGATGCCGGTGGTCATCAGCAGGTCACCTTCGCCGAGCCATTGGGTGGGGTCCGCCAGCTCGCACACGTGCGCCCAGCGCAAGCGCCGGCCAACGCCTTCGCTGCCGCCGAGCAGGCGGGTGCGCAGGGAGGTGTTGTCGAGGATGTCCTGGATATGGAAAGGCATGGCGGGTCCGCAGCGAAGAGAAACGGCCGGCAAGCATGCCACCAAGCGCGAGGCCTTGTCGCGCCTGGCTTGAGTGGGGATCACAGGCTTCGTACCGGGATACGAGCGGGCTCTGCCGAATTGTAGTTCCGTCTGATTGTGGAGCTTGCTCGCGTGCCCCAAGACTAGCTGGCAGTGCGCCATGCGGGCCCTTGAAGGCCCCGGATGGCGCCGCCTGCCGCAAGGCGGGCCGTCTACTCACCGGAGACCATAACAATGAACAAGATCCTGAGTTCCTCCATCGCCTGCGCCCTGGGTTGCGCGGCGACTTTCCCTGCCGTCGCCGACCTCACCGTGGTCTCCCACGGCGGCGCCAACAAGGCCGCCCAGGTCAAGGCCTTCTACCAGCCCTACATGCAGCAGAGCGGCAGCCGTCTGATCGCCGACGAGTTCAACGGCGAGATGGCCAAGGTCAAAGTGCAGGTGGACACCGGCAGCGTCTCCTGGGACGTCGTGGAGATGGAAATGCCAGAACTGGCGCGGGCCTGCGACGAAGGCCTGCTGCAGGAGATTGGCGAGCAGCCGGGCATTGCCAAACTCGCCCCGGAGCTGCTGGAAGGCGCGGTACAACCCTGCGGCGTGGGCTTCTTCGTCTGGTCCACGGTGCTGGCCTACAACGCCGAAAAGCTCAAGAGCGCGCCCACCGGCTGGGCGGATTTCTGGGACACGCAGAAATTCCCCGGCAAGCGCGGCCTGCGCAAGGGCGCCATGTACACCCTGGAGTTCGCCCTGATGGCCGACGGCGTGGCGCCGAAGGATGTGTACGCCGTGCTCGGCACCAAGGAAGGCCAGGACCGCGCCTTCCGCAAGCTCGACCAGATCAAGCCGAGCATCCAGTGGTGGGAAGCCGGTGCTCAGCCGCCGCAATACCTCGCGTCCGGTGACGTGGTGATGAGCTCCGCCTACAACGGCCGGATCGCCGCCGTGCAGGACGAAAGCCAGCTGCGCGTGGTGTGGAACGGTGGCATCTACGACATGGACGCCTTCGCCATTCCCAAGGGCGCGAAGAACACCGAGGAAGGGCTGCGTTTCATCCAGTACGTATTGCAGACCGAGCAGCAGAAGAACTACGCGCAGCAGATCGCCTACGGCCCGGTGAACCGTGCTGCCGTTCCGCTGGTGGATGCCGCGCGCCGCAGCAATATGCCCACCGACGAGGCCAACCTGGCCGGCCAGGTGGCGATGAACGCGGCCTTCTGGGCCGACCACGGCGAGCAGCTGGAGCAGCGCTTCAACGCCTGGGCCGCCAAGCAGTAAGTCTTCCCAGTGTGCGGTCCCGCCCGCACTTTCAGGCCACCTTCGGGTGGTCTTTTTTGTGGGCGGATGGGCCGGACCTTGAAGGGAGCTGCGCACGCGATCAGGCTTCGCCTGCGCGAACCGGAGACCGGCGCCTTCGATGTTCGCGAGCAAGGACCAGGCGTCTCCCTCGGCCCTGCAGATGGGCCTGGCATTTTTTGTAGGAGCGAGCTTGCTCGCGAACCAGGGCCTGCACGGCCGGGAACGGCTTGCGGACAAGGTCCGCTCTTGCGGGAACGCCGGTAACTCGCCCACAAAAAAAGCCCATCGGGGTCACCGATGGGCTTTGGGGTCACGCTGGATAACGGATCAGGTCGCCAGGCTCAGCGACGCCGACTGCTGCAGCGAGCGACCCTTGGTTTCAGGCGCCCAGGCCAGGCAGATGAAGAACGCCAGCAGGGTGATCGCCGCACCGATCAGCAGGGTTGCCTGCAAGCCGATGGACTCGATGCCGATCGGCATCAGGTAGGTGCCGGTCGCAGCGCCGATGCGGCTGAAGCCCACGGCCACACCCACGGCAGTGGCACGCACGGAGGTGGGGAACAGCTCGTTGGGGTAGATCCATTCCAGGATGCTCGGCCCGCCGGAGACGAAGGCATAGAAGGCAAAGGCGCCGACGATGAACCAGGCCGGCGCGTCCGCCCACAGGCCCAGGGCCAGCAGCGGCAGCGCCATCAGCGCAAAGGGCACCACCACCATGGGGCGGCGACCCCAGGTTTCCACCAGTTTCAGCGCCGGGATCACGCCGATGGCGAAGAGGATGGCGATCATCAGCTCGCCCAGGGTCGAGGAGTTCTCGCCTTTGATGCCGGCGGTCAGCAGGATCATGCTGCCAAAGGTGTAGAGCACGTACTGCGGGGTGATCTGCGCGAAGTAGAGCATGCCGCACATGATGGTGCGCTTGAGGTAGCCGCCCGAGGAAATCATCTTCAGGTCGCTCTTCCACGAGCGATGGCGGCCGCCGTCGTTCAACTCGGCGACGTCGGCCGGGGTGATCACCACGTCCTTGCCGTAGACCAGCTTGATGACCTTCTGCGCTTCCTCGATACGGCCCTTGCTGGCCAGCCAGCGCGGCGATTCCGGGATGCCGCGGCGGATCAGTACGACGATGATGCCGACCACCGCGCCGCTGAACAGCATCCAGCGCCACAGCGAATGGTCGCCCGTCCAGGAAACCATCAGGTAGCCGACGATGAAGGCGGTCATGGCGCCGCAGGACCAGGCCAGGCCGGACACGCCGATCATGAAGCCGCGGCGCTTGGACGGGGTGAACTCGGTCAGCAGCGAGGTGGCGATGGGGTAGTCCGCGCCGACCGCCAGGCCGATGACGAAGCGCAGCACGATCAGTTGCCAGGCCTCGGTGACGAAGGCAGACAGGCCGCAGGCGATCACCAGTATGGTGAGGTCCAGGGCGTACATGGTTTCCCGGCCGATGCGGTCGGTGATGGCGCCGAACACCGTCGCGCCGAAGAAGATGCCCAGCAGCGAGGCGGCGCCGATCAGGCCGGTTTCCACCGAAGTGGCGGCGATGTCCTGGCCGAAGCCGATCAGCGCGATGCCGATCAGGCTGAGGATATAGCCGTCCAGGAACGGCCCGCCGCAGCAGGCCAGCAGCAGCTTGCGGTGAAATTTCGATACCGGGGAATGTTCAATGACATCAAACACGCTCATGGGTACAACCTTTGTTGAATTTATAAGTGGCCGGGCAGGCGGCTGCCGAGAGTCGGCAACGGGCGGCAGGAGCCCGCGTTCAGCGGCCGGCAAGGGGAGGCAAAGGTTGCAGGGGTGGGTCAGGGCGGACAATCCACCCAAGGTAAGAAGCGCCGCGTAGGGGCCTGTACGATCGTATGAGCGCCCGTTGTTGCGCCCACCGCGGGTTTCAGCCGGCGGGTTGAAGCAACAGGTGCACCGTCGCGCTGCAGGCCTGGCCGGGCAGGTGGGACACCTGCAGCTCGCCGCCAATGCTGTTGATCAGGTGCTGGGCGATGCTCAGGCTGAGGCTGCTGCGCGCCGGGTTGCGGGCGGGGTAGTCGCGGGTCAGCTCGGAGAGTGAGTACGCGCGCATTTCGCGGCGTCTGCTGCCCGGCAGGCCTTCGACGGTAATGCGCACGGCCATCTGTTCCTGCTTCGGGGTGGCGGCAATGCATAGCCGGACACTGCCGTCATCGGTCAGGTCGATCACGTACAGGCCCAGGTGCCGCAAAGCCTCGCGCAGGGACTTGGCGTCGACCAGCAGCCGCTTGCGCGAGCGACTGTCGGTTTCCAGCTTCAGCGCCAGTTGCTTCTGCCCGGCCTGGCCGTGCAGGGCTTCGAGCACCTCGCTGGCGAGCTCGTCAAGCCGCGTGGGCAGCAGCGGTACTTCATCCTGGGCGATGAGCGCACGCTTGAGCGAGGCGCCATGGACTCGCAGCTCGTCGAGGATTGCCCTGGCCTGGTCGAGGGCCGGGCCGTCAGGCTGCTCCAGGGTATCGGTCAGCGCCTGGATGCGTTCGTTCAGGTGGGTAGTCGCGCTGGTGAACAGGTCGGTCAGTTGCTGGTGCGCCAGTTCGCCGGCTTCGGCGCGGCTGCGCAACTCTTCGAGCTGATCGTAGCGCTCGGTGATGTCGGTGCTGCAGCAGATCATCCCGAGCAGGTTGCCTTCGCCATCCCGGTAGGGCGTACCCCAGTGATGCAGCACACGGCGCTCACCGTGGACGGTGATTTCGATGTCCTTGTTGAAGGACTGCTCCGCACTGATGGCGCGCTGCAGGAAGCGCAGCATGTTGCGGGCGTCGCTGGGCGAGTACCAGTCCACCTCGGTGGTGCGGGTGCCGAGCACGTCGTCCAGCTGCGCCTGGTACAGCTCCAGGTGCGCCGGGTTGGCATAGACAAGACGTGCCTCGGTATCGCGAACGTAGAAGGCCGCCGGCAGGCTTTCGACCATGGAGCGCCACAGGGGCGTTCCGCCGGTATCGGCATCGGTGCCATGGGCATCGCTGGCGGGTGCCGCAAGGTGGTTGCGGCGGGCGAAGTCGATCAGTTCGAGCATGCTGGAAAGGTTGAGCTTGCTGCGCATGCGCGCCCGGTAGGTACTGACGGACTTCTCGCTGATGGTCAGCTCGTGGGCGATCTCCTGGTTGCTGTAGCCGCTGGCGAGCAGGCTGAGCACGCTCAATTCACGGTTGGACAGCGAGGCCACGCGCTCGGCGTCGTTCTCGTGCAGGCTGCCGCGGTGCACGCTGCCGAGCATTTCGGCCGGGAAGTAGCTGTGCCCGCGCAGGACAACGCTCAGTGCTTCCTTGAGGCGCTCGATGTCCTGGTGCTTGCTGACGAACCCCGAGGCGCCTGCCTGCAGGAAGCGGCCGACGTAGTGCTCCGAGTCCTGGGTGCTGTAACCCAGGATCGGCAACGTCAGCCCCCGTGCGCGCAGACGCGCGATGACATCCAGGCCGGTGAGCTGCGACAGGTCGATATCGATGATCAGCAGGTCCGGGGCCAGGCGCGTGGCCAGGCTCAGGGCTTCGAGGCCGTTGCAGGCTTCCCCGACTACCGTGTGGCGCTCCGCCTGCAGCAGCATGCGCACGGCGTAGCGGGTCATCGGGTGTTCGTCCGCGATCAGTATCCGCGCCATCTCTATCCCTCTGGTCTGCTCTCCACTCTAGGGCATGGCGGCGGCTTTCGTGTAGTCATTTTCCTACAAGTCGTGACTGGATTTCGCATCCTCAGTTCATAGCCACTGGGAAAGAATGCCTGCAAAGACTCCCCATTCCCCTCAAGGTGACCCACATGAGTCGCACTCGAATCGTCAGGGCCGGCATCCTCGCCGGCTCGCTGGGTGTCGCTCTGGTCATGGCCGGCAGCGGCTTCCTCGCCTGGCACCTGGTCATCCAACACACCGCTGAACGCCTGGAAAGCCTGGCAAGGCTTGCCTCCGAACGCGCGGACCGAACCCTGGCCCAGGCCGCGACCGCGCTGCGGCAACTGAACCGCTCGCCGTTGCCGCCCTGCTCGGTGGAGGGCATCGAGCAGATGCGCCTGGTGGCCATCGACACGCTGGCGGTGAAGGCGGTCGGTTATGTCGAGGAAGAGGTGTTCGTCTGCAGCTCCTGGGGCGCCGTCACGTCCCCGGCACAGCGCTGGCCGGAAGACTTCCGCACCCGCGAGGGCCTTGGCGTGTCGATCAACGTGCAGCCCTTCGTTGCGCCGGCCAAACCCATGCTGGCCCTGCGCGATGCCGCGTTCAACCTGCTGATCGAGCCGGAGCACTTCCTCGAGACCTCTCTGGCGCCCGGTGTCAGCCTGGCGCTGGGCACGCCCACGGGGCACTGGCTGGGCACGCCTGCCGCCGGCTTCGCTCAGGTGCTGACGCGCATCCATGGCGAACCGCACTCCGGCTTGCGGGACGGCTACGTGTACGCGCGGGTCGCGCACGGCAATTGGCAGACCGTCGCGGCAGTCACCCACCAGGAAATTCTCGTCGACCTGTGGCGCGAAATGCTGATGCTCGCACCGCTGGCCCTGCTGCTTTCGGGCCTGTGGTGCTGGCTGGTGGCGCGCCGCGTGCGGGCATGGCTGTCGCCCTTGGCCGTGCTGTCACGGGCGGTGGCAAGGGGCGAGTTCCACGCCTTCTACCAGCCCATCCTCGACCTGCGCGACGGCCGCTGCATCGGCGCCGAAGCGCTGGTGCGCTGGCGCCGGGCGGACGGTTCGGTGGGCATGCCTGACAGCTTTCTTCCGCTGGCCGAGTCCAGCGGCCTGATCGAGCCGATCACCGCTCAGGTGATCTCCGGCGTCTGCCGCGAGCTGGGCTCCAGCCTCGTCTCGGGGCAGTTGCAGCACGTGTCGATCAACCTGTCGGCGCGCGACGTAGCCAGCGGCGCCTTCCTCCCGCACCTGACGCAGGAGCGGCAGCACGCCGGCATCGCCGCCCAGTGCATCTGGCTGGAAGTGACCGAAAACAGCCTGCTGAGCATCGATGCGGCGCACCGGACACTGGCGCAGAGCCGCGCGGCAGGGCACCCGATTGCCCTGGACGACTTCGGCACCGGCTACTCCAGCCTGCAATACCTCAGGCGGCTGCCGCTGGATCTGCTGAAGATCGACCGCTCCTTCGTCCAGCCGCTATCGGCCGGCACGCCTTGCCCGGTGACCGACCACACCATCGCCATGGCGCGCCAGCTGAAGCTTTTGCTGGTGGCTGAAGGCATCGAATCCGACGAGCAACTGCAGTACCTGCGCCAGCGTGGCGTGCAGTATGGTCAGGGTTGGCTGTTCGGCCAGGCGATGCCGCTGGATGCATTCTTGACCTTCGTAGCCGGCCACGGCTGGCAGGCTGCGTCATGATTTCCCCGTCCCCTGAACACAGGATGATCACCATGAAAGCTTCCCTGCTGCTGTTCTGCCTTGCCACTGCCACTCCTGCGTTCGCGCAGGCTGCCGACGCCGTCACGACGGTCCCGGTGCACTTCGCCAAGGGCGCGAGCAGCACCGCCGTCAAAGGCAGCTTCAAGGGCTACGACACGGTCCTCTACACCCTCTCGGCCAAGGCCGGGCAACACATGAAAGTTGGCGTCACGGGCAGCAGCAACGCCAACTTCAACCTCTTCGCTCCGGGCGACAAGCCCGGCGAATCGACCGCCCTGGGCGCTGGCTCCGTCGGCCAGGACTGGAGCGCTGCGTTGCCAGCCTCGGGAACCTACAGCGTGCAGGTCTACCAGATGCGCGCCAGCGCGCGGCGCGGCGAAACGGTGAACTACAGCATCCACTTCGCCATCGAGTAACACCGGGCCGCCTTCCGGGCGACTCAGGGCTTCTCGGCCCAGGTCGCCAGGAAGGTGGGCATGCAGGCTCCTCAGGAAGTCTTGTTGCCGCGCAGTGCCAACGCGGCAACCGCGCAGGCCAGCAGGGCGATGAAAGAGAGATAGAAGGCATCACCATAGGCCATGAGGAAGGCTTCATGGCGGACGTGCGCGGCGAGGCGGGCGAGGGTTTCGGCTTGTGTCGGCAACCATTCGTTGATGGCGAAGGCGCCGCCGGGTTCGTTCTGCAGGCGCTCCTGCAGAGCCGGCGAGAAGACATCCACCTGTTCGCCGATACGTTCGGAATGGAAGCGCTCGCGTTGCGAGACGATCTGCGTCAGTGCCGCCGTGCCGACCGCGCCCCCCAGGTTGCGCAGCATCGAGAACAGCGCCGAGGCCGAGCCGGCTTCCTGCTTCGACAGGCCGGACACCGCCAGCACGGACAGCGCCACCATGATGAAGGGCTGACCGATGCCTCGCACCACGGTTGACGGAATGATCACGTTGGCAGCGCTGTCGGCGTCCAGGTAGACCCCCAGGTAGCACCCCAGGGCCATGATGGCGAAGCCGCTGGCGACCATCAGCTTGGGGTTCAGCCAGCGCATCAGGCGCGGCATCAGCGGCGCCAGGACCAGTTGCACGAGGCCGTATGCGATCAGGCTGACGCCGATCTCGCGGGCGTTGTAACCATGCAGTTGCGACAGGTAGTTCGGCACCAGGAACACCAGGCCGAAGGTCGCCGCGCCGAAGATGAACATCGCCGCGCTGGCCACGCCGAAGTTGTAGCCTGCCAGCA
Organism: Pseudomonas multiresinivorans; assembly: GCF_012971725.1. Taxonomy (NCBI): domain Bacteria; kingdom Pseudomonadati; phylum Pseudomonadota; class Gammaproteobacteria; order Pseudomonadales; family Pseudomonadaceae; genus Pseudomonas; species Pseudomonas multiresinivorans. The sequence goes on along the minus strand of NZ_CP048833.1, from coordinate 3,471,554 downwards.
GGCGCAGGTTGATGAACGAGCGTCGGCCGAACAACTGCGTATGGATGAACAGCAGCAGGGCGATGACGCCGATGGCCAGCATCCAGACGATGAAGTCGGAGCCGAACCAGTCCTTGCGGCCGCCTTCCTCCAGCACGATCTGGATCGCCCCCAGGCCGACGATCATGCTGGCGATGCCCAGCCAGTCGCCCTGGCGCAGCTTCTGCAACTGCATGGGCTGCGGGGCGATGGCCCAGGCCACGGCGGCGAGCAGGAGCACGCCGGGGATCAGTTGCAGGTAGAAGATCCAGCGCCAGCTGTAGGCATCGGTGAGCCAGCCGCCGATGGAGGGCCCGGCGGCCTGCGCAACGCTGTTCGACAGGCTGAACAGCGCCATGCCCATGGCCATCCGCGAAGCCGGCAGTTCGGTGATGATCAGCTGGAAGGACAGCGGAATCAGCACCGCCCCCGCCGCGCCCTGGATCACCCGGATGCTGATCATGCTCGCGAGGTTGGGCGCGAACGAGCAGGCCACCGAGGCCGCCAGGAAGATGCCGGAGCCGACCAGCATCACCCGGCGCAGCGAGAAAACCTGCACCAGCCAGGCGGTGAGCGGGATCATCACGATCTCCGCGACCAGGTAGGCGGTGGAGATCCACGAGCCTTCCTCGAAGGTCGCGCCGAGCGAACCTTCGATTTCCGGCAGGGCGGCGCTGGTGACGTGGACGTTCATGCCGGCCATGAAGCAGCCGAACAGCCCGCCGATGACCGCTACCCAGGCCTTCAGCGAAGTCTTTTCCGCCTCACTGGTCATGCCGGTCGGCCTCGCTGTTCTGGCGCGTATTCACTTCGGCGATCACCGACATGCCGGGCAGGATCGGCACCTGCTGGCGGGCGTCGGCAGCGAGCGCGATCTTCACCGGGAAGCGCTGGACGATCTTGGTGAAGTTGCCGGTGGCGTTGTCCGGCGGCAACAGGGCGAAGAGCGCCCCCGAGCCCGGCGAGAAGCTGTCCACCCGGCCGTGCAGAACCACCTGGGGGAAACTGTCCACGCGCACCTCCACCGGCTGGCCGGGGCGCATCCGGCGCAGTTGGGTTTCCTTGTAGTTGGCCACCACGTAGGACTGTTCCACCGGCACCAGTGCCAGCAACGGCAAGCCGGGCGTGACGTACTGGCGCTGGCGTACCCGGCGCTGGCCGACCACGCCGGCGATGGGCGCGCGGATCAGCGTGTCTTCCTCTTCATGCTCGGCCAGGGCCAGGCTGGCATCGGCCTCGGCGGCACGTGCCTGCTGCTGGGCGAGCAGCGCCAAGGCCTGATCGCGGCTGGCCTGGAGCACGCCCAGGCGCGTGCGCTGGCGGCTGGCAGCGGCCTCAGCGCGGCTGACGGCCGAGCGCGCACGGGCAAAGTCGGCGGTGACGCTCTCCAGGCGCTGGCTGCTGGCGGCCTGCTGGGCGACCAGGTCGCGGTAGCGCTGGAAGTCCAGTTGCGCGCGCTGGCGTTCGGCACGGGTGCTGTCGATATCGGCAGCGGCCTGGTCGATCAGCGCCTGCTGCTCCTTCAACTGCGCGTCGAGTGTCACCAGCGCAGCCTGTTGTGCGGAGATGGCGGCCCGAGCCTCGGCCTGCCGCGCCCGAGCCTGCAGCAGGCGAGCCTGGTAATCGCGAGGCTGGATGCGCACCAGGGGTGTGCCGGCGGCAACCTTCTGGTTGTCTTCCACCAGCACCTCGGCGACGTAGCCGGAAACCTTCGGACTGATGGTGATCCAGTCGGCGCGCACATAGGCGTCATCGGTTTCCTCCAGGTAGCGGCCGACACTGGCCCAGTACAGGCCGTAGCCCAGAGCGGCAACGATGAGGGCGCCGCCGCCAAGCCACAGCAGGCGGCGCTGGTTTCGCTTCCTGTCGACCTGGGCCGCCCGTTCGGCAGATTCGGCTTGTTGGTCATCGACGGCAATGTTCATCGCACAGGTCCCTTGGCAGTGGTGGAATGTTCGGCAAGCTCATTGGCTGGCACGTCCTGCCAGCCGCCGCCGAGGGCATGGAAGAGTTCGATCTGGCGCTCGACCAGTTGCCGGTCGGCCTCGGCCTTGTCCGCTTCGAGGCGGACCATGGCGCGTTCGCTGTCGAGCACGTCGAGGAAGTCGAGGGCGCCGGCCTGGTAGTTCACCTGCGCCAGACGGAAGGCGTTGCGGCTGCTATCCAGTGCACTGCCCAGTGCCTCGCGGCGGGCGGTCTCGCCGCTGTAGCGCGCCAGGCTCTGGCGAACTTCCTTGAGTGCCACCAATGCCTGCTGCTGGAAGCGTGCGAGTTGCTGGCGCTCGTGGGCCTGCGCGCCATTGAGGCGGGCGCGGGTGGTGAGCAGGTTGGGGAAGCTCCAGCTGATCAGCGGCCCGACGGCATAGGTGATTGCCTCGTGCTCGCCGAGGTCGTGCATGCGCTCGGCGGAGGCGGTGATCGACGCACCGAAGGACACGCTCGGGTAGAAGTCAGCCTGGCGCACGCCGACTTCATGTGCGGCGGCTGCCAGTGCGCGCTCGGCGGCGCGAATGTCCGGGCGGCGCTGCAGCTGCGCCCAGCCATCGCCGACCGGAAGCGCCTGACTCAAGCGAGGCACGCTGCGGCAGTTGGTGACGGCTGGGGGCAGCTGTCCCGGCTCGCTGTCGGTGAGCACGCTGAGCTCTTCCAGCGCGGCCTGGTGTTCGGCCTGCAGGCGTGGCAGCTGGGCGCGGGTTTCCTCCAGCAGGCTGCGCACCCGGTCGACCTCCAGGTCGGTGACCAGCCCGGCGCGGCGCTGGCGGACTGTGAGATCGAGGCTGCGCGCCACGGTCGCGATCGAATGCTGCTGGATGCTGGCCCGCGCGGCATAGGCGCAGGCATTGGCATAGGCGCGGGCGGTACCGGCGGCGACATTCACCTGCAGTTGGTCATGGGCTGCTTGCGCCGCCTCGGCGTTGGCCTGGGCGGCGAGAATCGACTGGCGCACCTGGCCCCAGAGGTCGAGCTGGTAGTCCAGCGCGAACCCCGGCACCTGGTTCCACTGCGAGCCAGCGCGGCCGCCGCTGGCCTTGGCTTCGGTCTGGTCATCGCTGGTGCGGCCGTAGAAGGTCTGCCAGCTCGCCGTGGTACTCGGCCAGCGCTGCGCCCGCGCCTGTCCCAGCAGGGCCATCAGCTCGTCGACACGGGCCAGGGACGCCCGCAGGTCCTGGTTGTGTTGCAGGGCCCGGGTTACCAGTTGGTCCAGCTGCGGGTCCTGGTACAGCCGCCACCAGCGGGCGGGCGGCTCCTGCGGGTTGGTACCGGTGGCGAGCGTTTGCCAGTCGGCGCCGGGTGAAAGCCGGGAAGTGGGCGCTTGATGATCACTGACCGCCGAACAGCCAGTCAGCAGCAGGCCGGCGCCGGCCAGTACGAGCAGCGAATGTCGCGGGTTGAATGCGGGTATGGGCATGTCGGGAAGTCACTTGGTTTCGGACTCCCGCAGGTTAGGGATTCAGTCGGCGCAGCTCTCTCGCACGGCCGACAACCAGCCTCGCGAAAATGACAACCGGCCTGCGCCCAGGCTCAGGAACAGGCCGCCTGATAATGGCTGGGCGATTGCCCGAGGATGCGCTTGAAGGTCTGGGAGAAGGCGCTCGGGCTCTGGTAGCCGTGCTCCAGGGCCACTTCCAGTACCGAGGCGCCGGCGATCAGCCGTTGCAGGCTGAGTACCATGCGCACGCGGGTGCGCCAATCGCCGAAGTTCATTCCCAGCTCGCGCTGGAACAGGCGGGCGAGGGTACGGCTGCTCATGTTCAGCCGCTGCGCCCAGTCCTCCATGCCGGTTTCATCCGCCGGTGCGCCGATCACCGCGTTGCACAATCGCAGCAGGCGCGCGTCCCTTGGCATGGCGAGGTGAATGCCGACCGTCTGCGCTGCGTCCATTTCCACCAGCAGCAGTTCGTGCAGGCAGCGGCGGCGGTGCTCGTTGCCCTCGCTGGCCTGCACGGCACTGGCGGCCACCAGCAGCTCCCGCAGCAGGGGCGTCACGGCGATCAGCTGGCAGTGCTGGCCGCCCCAGGGCCAGCTCGAAGCGGGCATGAACAGGGTGCGCATCCGCACACTGCCGAACATGCGGATCTGGTGCTCGGTGCCCGGTGGCACCCAGAGTGCGTGGCCAGGCGGCACCACCCAGTTCTTCTGCGCAGCGCCGACCAGCATCACACCGGAAATCGAGTGGATCAGCTGTGCCTGGGTGTGGCAGTGGGGCAGGATTTCCTCACCATCCTGGTGGTCGTAGGCCAGCGCTTCGAGGGACATGGCGCAGGTCATGCTGGCCGACCTGCGCGGCGGGTGGGAGTATCGAGCGGCGTCATGCGGGACTCCTAGTTGAGTCAGCATTCTAAATGAGGCTATCCGACATAATTTGGCGTTGTATTGTCGAGACAATAATTAAACCGCAATAAATCATCACAAATCAGCAGGCGCTTGGCGTTTTCGACAAGTTTTTCTCTTTTCAGTGAGAGGAGACATAACCTGACGCTTCCTGCGCGGGGGGAATCGCAAAGTTTTCCCGCATGCGCTTGGCCTCGGCCAATGGCGTCCGGCTGAACAGGCGCTTGAATTCGCGGTTGAACTGCGAGGCACTGGCATAACCGACGGCCAGGCTCGCTGCCTGCGCCGTCATGCCCTGGCGCACGATCAGCAGCCGAGCCTGGTGCAGCCGCGTGCACTTGAGGTACTGCATGGGCGAAGTGCGCGTGACGGCCTTGAAGTGGCTATGGAATGACGGAACGCTCATGCCGGCTTCGCTCGCGAGTTGTGGCAGGTCGATGGGGTGCGCGTAGCTCGTATGGATGCGCTGCAGGGCCCTGGCGATATTGCCGAAGCGGCCGCGCATGGCCAGCGCCGCGCGCATGGCATTGCCCTGGGCGCCGGTGAGCACGCGGAAATACAGTTCGCGCAGCAGCGCCGGCGCGAGGATTGCCGCTTCCAGCGGCTCGCCCAACGCTTCGAGCAAACGCAGCACCGACTGCTTCAGCGGCGGGGCCATCGGGCTGGAGAACAGGCTGCGCGGCGCGTCCGTGGTGGGAGCGTGGCCCATCTGCTCGATCTGCAACATCAACTCGGCGGCGAGCTGGAAGTCCAGGTGCAGGTAGATGGCCAGGAGCGGGCGCTCGGGCGTGGCGTCGGTTTCCATGGTAAAGGGCACGGGCACCGCAACGGCCAGGTAGTGCTGCTCGTCGTAGACGTAGATCTCATCGCCGAAATAGCCGCGTTTGCAGCCCTGGCAGACGATCACGATGCCGGGATCGTAGAGCACCGGGGTGCGCGCCAGCGGACGATTCGAGCGCAGCAGCCGCACGCCTGGCAGCGCGGTGAGGTTGTAGCCCTCCTGGGGCGCCAGTGCGGCGAGCAGGGCGGCCATGTGTGCCTGCTCGGCGCAGCTTGCATCGATTTCCGTCTTCATAGAATCAGGCAATAAAGTCAGAGTTTGAGGTCTGCGAAATAGCGGTGACGCTGAGTATTGTGCACTCAATTCCCCAGCAACGGAGTCACCCCATGTCACCTCGCAAGAACCTGCTGATCACCGGCGCCAGCAGTGGCTTCGGCCTCGCACTGGCCCGTGAGGCGCTCGCCGCCGGGCATCGTGTGGTAGGCACGGTGCGCAATGAACAGGCCCGCGCCGAACTTGAAGCCCTGGCACCCGGGCAAATCTTCGGGCGCCTGCTCGACGTGACCGATTTCGATGCCATTCCAGGCCTGGTCGCGGAGATCGAGGCCAGCGTCGGCCCGCTGGACGTGCTGGTGAACAGTGCCGGCTACGGCCACGAAGGCATCCTCGAGGAATCGCCACTGGAGGCGATGCGCCGGCAGTTCGAGGTGAACGTCTTCGGCGCCGTGGCGATGATCAGGGCGGTACTGCCGTACCTGCGCCAGCGGCGTCGCGGCCACATCCTCAACATCACGTCCATGGGCGGCTATATCACGATGCCGGGGATCGCCTACTACTGCGGCAGCAAGTTCGCCCTGGAGGGCATCAGCGATGCGCTGGGCAAGGAAGTCGAAGGCTTCGGCATCGCGGTCACGGCCGTGGCACCAGGGTCCTTCCGCACCGATTGGGCGGGGCGCTCCATGGTCCGCAGTCCTCGCTCGATTGCCGATTACGACGCACTGTTCGACCCGGTACGTCAGGCGCGGCAGGAAAAGAGCGGCAAGCAGCCGGGCGACCCGGTGAAAGCTGCACAGGCGATGCTGGTGGCCATCGAGGCACCCGTGCCGCCGCGGCACCTCCTGCTGGGCAGCGATGCGCTGGGTCTGGTTCGGCAGAAGCTTGCAGCGCTGGACGAGGAGTTCACCCGCTGGGAGGCGCTCACCCGATCCACCGACGGCTGAGACGCAGGTCAATGCCTGGCGTTGCGTTCCTCGGGGCGCAGCGTGAGCACTTCGAAGCCCGTGGCGGTCACCGCCACGGTGTGTTCGAACTGCGCGGAGAGCTTGCCGTCGAGGGTCACCACGGTCCACTCGTCCTTCAGGGTTTTCACGCCCGAAAGTCCCTCGTTGAGCATGGGCTCGATGGTGAAGACCATGCCTTGCTTGAGGATCTGCCCGGTGCGCGGACGGCCGACATGCAGTACCTGCGGCGGCTCGTGCATCTCGCGGCCGATGCCGTGGCCGCAGTAGTCCTCGACCACGCTGTAGCCGTGCTGCCGGGCGTGCCGCTCGATGGCGTGGCCGACGTCGCCCAGGCGTGCGCCGGGCTTCACCGCGCGGATGCCTTTCCACATGGCTTCGTAGGTGATTTCCACCAGGCGCTTTGCGGCCGGCGAAACCTTGCCGATCAGGTAGGTCTTGCTCGAGTCGGCAATGAAGCCGTTCTTCTCCAGGGTGATGTCGAAGTTGACGATGTCGCCGTCCTGCAGGCGGTCCGCCTCGGAGGGAACGCCGTGGCAGACCACCTGGTTGCGCGAGGAATTGAGTACGTAGGCGAAGCCGTACTGGCCCTTGCTGGCCGGCCGCGCCTGTAGTTCGTCGACAATGTAGCGCTCGACCCGGTCGTTCACTTCCAGCGTCGTCATGCCTTCCAGCGGCAGGCCGTCGACGAAGCCGAAGACCTTCGCCAGCAGCCGGCCGGACTCGGCCATCAGCGCCAGTTCCGCCTCGCTCTTGATCATTTCGCGCCTGCCGTGGCCGGGTACTTCACCCCGGCTTCCTGCAGTTCGCGGGTGACGATCTCGTTGAAGCTGAGGGTCGGCTCCAGCTCGCAGAGCATGCCGATCTTGATCCAGAAGGCCGCCTGCGCGTTGATCGAACGGCAGGCGACGGAGCTGGCGCGGCGCAACTGGTCGTGCAACTCGTCGTCCAGGTTGATGATGCCCATGCAGGTTTAACTCCGGCTATATGAAATATAACAAAACACATGCCAATCATATTGCGCCTGCCGGGCTAATGCAAAAGAGCTTCGCCACTCTGCATTCAGCGAGACGGCTGAACCGTGGTGTCGTCCTGCAGATCCCGCAACAGATCCACCAGTGCGCGCGCGCAGGCGGGCAGGGCCTCGCGGTCGCGCAGCAGCACGCTGCGTTCGCGGACCACCCAGGGTTCGTCCAGCGACAGTATTCGCAGGTTCATGGTGCGGCTGTGGCGCACGGCGGCCGTTTCCGGGATGACGCCGATGCCGACCCCGGCCTCGACCATCCGGCAGATCGCCTCGAAGCTGGCCACCTGGATGCGCAGGTTGAGCTCGCCCCCCATGCGGTCAACCCGCTCGCGCAGGAAGCTTTGCAGGGTGCTGCCTTCGTGCAGGCCGATGTGCGGGTAATCCAGGGTATCGGCCAGGGTCAGGCGGGGCAGGGCGCACAGAGGGTGGTCCGGGGCCACGGCCAGCACCAGCCGGTCGGTGCTGAAGTGGACGATCTGCAGGCCCTCGGCACGCACCGGGCCGGCGACTATGCCCAGGTCCGCCGAGCCATCGAGGATGGCACGGACGATGTCGCGGTTCAGCCGTTCCTGCAGGTCGACACTGACGCCGGGGCGTTCCGCGAGGAAGTCCGCCAGCAGCTCGGGGAGAAACTCGGTGCACGCGGTGGTGTTGGCGAAGATGCGGATATGCCCGACCTGGTCGCCGGCCTGGCCGCTGAAGTCGCTTTTCAGGTGGTCCACCTGGCGCAGGATCAGCCGTGCGTGCTGCAGCAGGCGCTCGCCGGCAGGGGTCAGCTCGACCCCCCGGTTGTCCCGATACAACAGTCGGCAGTCGAGTTGCCCCTCCAGTGCCTTGATCCGCGCGCTGGCGGCAGCGGCGGAAAGATGGGCACGGCGCGCCCCCTGGGTGAGGCTGGGGGCTTCGGCAATATGGGTGAAGAGACGCAGGTCGGCGAGATCGAAATGCATGCAACGGGTTCCCGCTAGGCTTGGGGATGGGAGTGGCGTTCGTTTCTGCTTAACGCTGGATTATGAAAATGTGGATTCGCTGAACGCAAGCCCCTGTTGCATCCTCGGCTCATCCACTCTGCCAAGAGGTCACCCATGAGCGATTCGCCGTACGCCGACTGGATCGGCCGTTCCCAGGAACGCGAGGAAGAATTGAGTGCCGTGCTGGTCCGCCGTCTGGCCGTGACCCTCGCGGAAGACGTACCGGCCGCGGGCGATGCGCTGCCGCCGCTGTGGCACTGGATGTTCTTCCAGGATGAAGTGACCGAGCCGGGCCTGGGCGCCGATGGCCATCCGGCGCGCGGTGGCTTCCTGCCGCCGGCCGATGGGCGCAACCGCATGTGGGCCGGCGGCCGCCTGGAGTTCCATGAGCCGCTGCGCGTCGGCGGGCTGGCGAAGCGCACCACGACCATCCTCAATGTCGAGGAAAAGCACGGCCGCACCGGCTCGCTGCTGTTCGTCACCCTGCGCCATGAATTCCATCAGGACGGCCGCCTGGCCTTCAGCGAGGAGCAGGACATCGTCTACCGCGAACCGACGCCGCCCCGGCTCTCCAGCGGCGACGTGCTGCCGGCCGGCGACTGGAGCGAGGCCGTCGAGCCGACACCGATCCTGCTGTTCCGCTATTCCGCGCTGACCTTCAACGGCCACCGCATCCACTACGACTGGCCCTACGTCACCGAAGCCGAGGGCTACCCCGGCCTGGTGGTGCACGGCCCGCTGATCGGCACCCTGAACCTGCGTGCGTTCTGCCGCGCCAACCCCGAAGCACGCCTGCGCCGTTACGCCTACCGTGGCTTGCGCCCGCTGATCAGCCCCGAACCTTTCGCAGTCGGCGGCCGCCTGAGCGGCCCCGGCAAGGCCGAAGTCTGGGCTGGCAACGGTGCCGGCATCGCCCAGCGCGGCGAAGTGGAATTCGACTGATCGCACCCCTGCGGTGCCCTCCCAACAAGAAAAGAGCAAAGGTGATTCGATGACTTCCACCCCCGAAGAACTCCAGGCCATCCGTGAAGGCGTACGCGCCCTGTGTGCGGAGTTCCCCGCCGAGTACTGGCGCCGGATCGATGAAGAGAAAGGCTTCCCCGAGGACTTCGTCCGCGCCATGACCGAAGCCGGCTGGCTCTCCGCGATGATCCCGGAAGAGTACGGCGGCTCGGGCCTGGGCCTGGCCGAGGCCTCGGTGATCCTGGAGGAGGTGAACCGCTGCGGCGGCAACTCCGGCACCATCCACGGGCAGATGTACAACATGTTCACCCTGCTGCGGAACGGCAGCGCCGAGCAGAAGGCCTACTACCTGCCCAAGCTCGCCAACGGCGAACTGCGCCTGCAATCCATGGGCGTCACCGAACCCACCACCGGCACCGACACCACCAAGATCAAGACCACCGCCGTGCGCAAGGGCGACAAGTACGTGATCAATGGCCAGAAGGTTTGGATCTCGCGCATCCAGCATTCCGACCTGATGATCCTGCTGGCCCGCACCACGCCGCTGGCCGAGGTGAAGAAGAAGTCCGAAGGCATGTCGATCTTCCTCGTCGACCTGCGCGAGGCCATCGGCAACGGCCTGACCGTGCAGCCGATCGCCAACATGGTCAACCACGAGACCAACGAGCTGTTCTTCGACAATCTGGAAATCCCCGCCGGCAACCTGATCGGCGAGGAAGGCAAGGGCTTCAAGTACATCCTCGACGGCCTCAATGCCGAGCGCACGCTGATTGCCGCCGAGTGCATCGGCGATGGCCGCTGGTTCACCGAGAAGTCCGCGCAGTACGCCCGCGACCGCGTGGTGTTCGGCCGCCCGATCGGGCAGAACCAGGGCGTGCAGTTCCCCATCGCCGAGGCGCACATCGAGATCGAGGCCGCCGACCTGATGCGCTGGCGCGCCTGCGAAGAGTACGACAGCGGCAAGAACGCTGGCGCCGCCGCCAACATGGCCAAGTACCTGGCGGCCAAGGCCAGCTGGGAGGCCGCCAACGCCTGCCTGCAGACCCACGGTGGCTTCGGCTTCGCCAACGAGTACGACGTCGAGCGCAAGTTCCGCGAGACGCGCCTGTACCAGGTGGCGCCGATCTCCACCAACCTGATCCTGTCCTACGTGGCCGAGCACCTGCTCGAACTGCCGCGTTCCTTCTGACGAACCGGGACGACAAGCGATGAACAATACCCACGCCCTGGCCGAATTCCTTGCCGGCCTGCGTTACGAAGACCTGCCCGCGGCAGTGGTCGAGTACACCGAAGAGCTGTTCCTCGACTGGCTCGGCTCGGCCCTGGCCAGCCAGAACCGCCACCCGATCCCGCTGTTCCAGCGCTATGCCCAGCGCATGGGCCCGGCGACCGGGAAGAGCCGCGTGCTGGTGGACGGCAGCTCGACCTCCGCGTACTTCGCCGCGCTGGTCAACGGTGCCAGTTCACACCTGGTGGAGCAGGACGACCTGCACAACAGCTCCGTGCTGCATCCGGCCACCGTGGTCTTCCCGGCGGCCCTGGCGGCCGCGCAGGAACTGGGCAAGTCCGGCCGCGAGCTGATCCTCGCCAGCGTCGCCGGCTACGAGGCGGGCATCCGCATCGGCGAGTTCCTCGGTCGCTCGCATTACCGCATCTTCCACACCACCGCCACGGTCGGCACCCTGGCCGCCGCGGTGGCGGTGGGCAAGCTGCTGGGGCTGGACAGCCGCCAGTTCGTCAACTGCCTGGGCAGCGCCGGCACCCAGGCCGCCGGCCTCTGGGAATTCCTGCGCGACGCTGCCGACTCCAAGCAGCTGCACACCGCGAAGGCGGCTGCCGACGGCCTGCTCGCTGCCTACCTGACGGCCGACGGCCTGACCGGCGCGCAGAACATTCTCGAAGGCGAGCAGGGCATGGCGGCCGGCATGTCCAGCGACGCCGACCCGAGCCGTCTGGTGGACGGCCTGGGCACCCGCTGGGCACTGTGCGAGACCTCCTACAAGTTCCACGCCTCCTGCCGCCATACCCATCCTGCCGCCGACGCGCTGCTCGGCCTGATGCAGCGCGAAGGGCTGGCGCACGGCGATATCGCCAAGGTCACCACCCGCGTGCACCAGGGCGCCATCGATGTGCTCGGCCGCGTGGTGGTGCCGCAGACGGTGCATCAGGCGAAGTTCTCCATGGGCACCGTGCTGGGCCTGATCGCCGTGCATGGCAAGGCCGGGCTGGTGGAGTTCGAGGAGTTTTCCCTGAAGGATCCAAACGTCGCGGCCTTCCGCGAGAAGGTCGCCATGCAGCTCGATGCGGAAGTGGACGGCGCCTACCCGCAACGCTGGCTGGGCCGCGTCGACGTGCTCACCACCGACGGTCGCCAGCTGCACGGCGCCATCGACGAGCCCAAGGGCGATCCGGGCAATGGCTTGAGCCGTGCAGAACTGGAAGACAAGTTCCGCCGCCTGCTGGCCTTCGCCGGCCAGCGCGGCAGCGCCGAAGCGGATCGGCTGGTGCAGGCCAGCTGGCGGCTGCACCAGCTGTCGAACCTCGACGACTTCCACTGAAACAGGCTCGCGGGCGGCCAGGCCGCCCGATCCCACCGAATCGTAGCGTCGGCCACCCGGCCGGCGTCTGGAGTTGCCCATGAGTTCGCGTCCCCTCGACGGGATTACCGTCGTCAGCCTGGAACACGCCATCGCCGCACCGTTCTGCACCCGCCAGTTGGCCGACCTCGGCGCCCGCGTGATCAAGATCGAGCGCCCCGGCGTCGGCGACTTCGCCCGCGGTTACGACGAGCGCGTGCGCGGCCTGGCCTCGCATTTCGTCTGGACCAACCGGTCCAAGGAAAGCCTGTCGCTGGACCTCAAGCAGGAGCCGGCGCAGGCCGTGCTGGAGCAGTTGCTGGAGCAGGCCGACGTGCTGGTGCAGAACCTTGCCCCAGGCGCCGCTGCGCGCCTGGGCTTGTCGTTCGAAACGCTGCACGAGCGCTTCCCGCGGCTGATCGTCTGCGATATTTCCGGTTACGGCGAAGGCGGCCCCTACGAGCAGAAGAAGGCCTATGACCTGTTGATCCAGAGCGAAAGTGGTTTCCTCTCGGTCACCGGCGGCCCCGGCGCCGACGAGATGGCCAAGGCCGGATGCTCGATCGCCGATATCTCCGCCGGCATGTACGCCTACAGTGGCATCCTTTCGGCTCTGCTGCTGCGTGGCAGGACCGGGGAGGGCAGTCGCGTCGAGGTGTCGATGCTCGAAGGCATGGCCGAGTGGATGGGCTTCCCCATGTACTACGCCTTCGAGGGCCAGTCGCAGCCGCCGCGCGCTGGCGCCGCCCACGCCACCATCTACCCTTACGGGCCGTTCCCCACCGGCGATGGCGGCAGTGTGATGCTCGGCGTGCAGAACGAGCGCGAGTGGAAGCTGTTCTGCGAGATCGTCCTGCAGCGCCCGGAGCTGGCAACCGATCCGCGCTTCACCGCGACCAGCCTGCGCGTGGCCAACCGCGATGCCCTGCGCGAATCCATAATCGAAGCCTTCTCGGCCCTGGGCGCCGCGCAGGTGGTCGAGCGCCTGGAGCAGGCGCAGATCGCCAATGCCCATGTCAACGACATGCGCGGCCTCTGGCAGCACCCGCAACTGGCGGCCCGTGACCGCTGGCGCGAGATCGACAGCCCGGCCGGCCGCCTGCCGGCGCTGTTGCCGCCGGTGAACAGCAACGCCTATGCACCGCGAATGGACGCCGTGCCGGCGCTGGGTGAACAGACGGATGACCTGCTCCGGGAACTGGGGTATACCCCCGGTGATATCCAGCGCCTGCACGAGCAGGGCGCGGTATGACCCAGGAGAGCCCAATGATTCAGGATACCCCGGCGGATTCCATCGTACGGACCGCGCTGTTTGTCCCCGGCAGCCGCCCGGAGCGCTTCGCCAAGGCCTTGGCCAGCGGCGCCGACGCAGTGATCGTCGACTTCGAGGACGCCGTCGAGGCGTCCCTCAAGGCCCAGGCCCGCGACAATCTGGAAGCCTTCCTCGGCGCCAACCCTGAAGCCCGCGTGCGGGTGAGGGTGAACGCCGCTGGTGACCCGGAGCAGGCGGCCGATCTCCAATTGTGCGGCCGCCTGCCTGGCGTCATCGGCATCCTGCTGCCCAAGGCCGAGCGTGCGATGCAGGTGCGCATCGCCGCTTCCTCCGGCAAGCCGGTGTGGCCGCTGATCGAGAGCGCCCGCGGCCTGCTCGCGCTGGGCGAGATCGCCGCCTGCGAGGGAGTGGAGCGCCTGACCTTCGGCGGCCTCGACCTGGCGCTGGATATCGGCATGAGCAGCGGCACCCAGGCCGCCGCGGTGGTCTACGACCAGGTACGCCTGAGCCTGCTGCTGCATTCGCGGGTGAACGACCTGCAGCCGCCGCTGGATACCGTGTTCCCCGCCTTCGACGATGCCGAAGGGTTCGCCGCGACCCTCCGTCATGGTCGCGACCTCGGCCTGCTCGGCGCCCTGTGCATCCATCCCCGACAGGTCGCTGTGGTCCATGCGGCGCTGGCCCCCGGCGCCGACGAACTGGACTGGGCACGGCGGGTGGTAGAGGCCGCGCAAGGCGGCGCGGCGGCCTTCCAGGTCGACGGACAGATGGTCGACGCGCCGGTGCTGGCCCGCGCCCGGCGATTGCTGGCCAGCGCCGGCAACTGACTGCTTTCCTGTAGGAGCGAGCTTGCTCGCGAACCTCACTTCACACCGGGGCATCCGGTGCCATGCGTTCGCGAGCAAGCTCGCTCCTACAAGGTAGCCATCCGCTCGGAACTCATCTGTTACTGCGCATGGGCTGTGATGAGGCCCTGGACGACCTCCACCAAGCCGTTGATGGCGAACTGCACGCCCATGCACACGAGCAGGAAACCCATCAGCCGCGAAATGGCATCGATGCCGGACTTGCCAGTGGCTTTCATGATCAGGTCCGAGGCGCGCAGGCAGCCCCAGAGGATCAGCGCGGTGCAGAGGAAGATCAGCGGTGGCGCCACCAACACCACCCACTGGGGGAAGTTGGTGCTGTGCTTGATGCTGGCCGAGGAGCTGATGATCATCGCGATGGTGCCGGGCCCGGCGGTACTGGGCATGGCCAGCGGGATGAAGGCGAAGCTGGTGCGCTCGGGCGCGGTTTCGTTGGGGTCGGGGGAGGGGACGGGATTGGGGAACAGCATGCGTGCGCCGATGATGCAGAGGATGCCGCCCCCGGCGATGCGCAGCCCCGGGATGGAGATGCTGAACACCCCCATGATGAACTCGCCGATGTAGTAGGTCAGCGTCATGATGATGAACACGTAGCAGGCAGTGAGCAGCGCTTGCTGGTTTTTCTCTTCGCGACTGAAACCCTGGGACAAGGCGAGAAACAGAGCCACAGTCGTCGGCGGATTGATCAGGGGCAGCAAGGCGAGCAGCCCTAGTAGGATAGCGTCGAACAAACTGCTCATGGCCGGGCGTCTCCAGGCTCGTGTCTGGCAGCAATGAGTTTAGGTGCGAATCGACAAACCGACGGCAAGCCAGGGCCACTGGCCGCTCACATGCTGAACTACGCTGCATGACGGCAAGTTCGCTGCCTCGCGTGAGTCTTGCGCCGTCTTCGCCTGGAGTGACTCCCCGATGTCCGAAACCCCGCCGCGAGAGCGTTCCGGCTTTGATTGGCAGCGCTGGCTGCCAGGGCTCGCCACCCTGCGCAACTACCAGGCGAGCTGGCTGCCCAGGGACCTGGCCGCCGGCCTGGTGCTGACCACCATGCTGGTGCCAGTGGGCATCGCCTACGCCGAGGCTTCCGGCGTGCCGGGCATCTACGGGCTGTACGCGACCATCATTCCCTTGCTGGCCTATGCGCTGTTCGGCCCGAGCCGCATCCTCGTGCTTGGCCCGGACTCCGCGCTGGCCGCGCCGATTCTCGCGGTAGTGCTGGTGCAGGCGGCGGGCGATCCGCAGCGGGCCATCGCCGTCGCCAGCCTGATGGCGCTGGTCTCCGGCGTGGTCTGCATGGTCGCCGGGCTGCTGCGCCTGGGCTTCATCACCGAACTGCTGTCCAAACCGATCCGCTACGGCTACATGAACGGCATCGCGCTGACGGTGCTGATCAGCCAGTTGCCCAAGCTGTTCGATCTTTCCGTCGAGAGCCGGGGGCCGCTGCAGGACCTCTGGTCATTGGGCCGGGCGCTGCTGGGCGGGCAGGCCAACTGGCCGAGTTTCGCAGTGGGTGGCGGCTGCCTGGTGCTGATCCTCGTACTCAAGCGCTACCGGCGCCTTCCGGGCATTCTCATCGCGGTGGTGCTGGCGACCCTGTCGGTCAGCCTGTTCGACCTCGGCAGCCGGGGCGTCAAGGTGCTCGGCGAGTTGCCCCAGGGGCTGCCAGGGTTTTCGTTTCCCTGGGTGAGCGGCATCGACCTGGTGGAAGTGCTGCTGGGCGGTATCGCCGTGGCGCTGGTGTCATTCGCCGACACCAGTGTGCTGTCGCGTACCTACGCGGCGAGGTTGAAGACGCCGGTGAACCCCAACCAGGAAATGTTCGGCCTGGGCGTGGCGAACTTCGCTTCCGGGCTGTTCCAGGGCATCCCCATCAGCAGCAGCTCCTCGCGTACGCCGGTCGCCGAGGCTGCGGGGGCGAGGACTCAGCTCACCGGCATCGTCGGAGCCCTGGCGGTGACCCTGTTGCTGCTGGCGGCGCCCAACCTGATGCAGCACCTGCCCACCAGTGCCCTGGCCGCGGTGGTGATCGCCGCGGCCCTGGGGTTGTTCGAGTTCACCGACCTCAGGCGCATCTTCCGCCTGCAACAATGGGAGTTCTGGCTGTCCATGGGCTGCTTTGCCGGCGTGGCGGTATTCGGGGCCATTCCGGGCATCTGCATCGCCGTGGTGATCGCGGTGATCGAGTTCCTCTGGGATGGCTGGCGACCGCACCATGCCGTGCTGGGGAGGGTGGACGGCGTGCGTGGTTATCACGACGTAACGCGTTACCCGAATGCGCGGCGCATCCCCGGCCTGGTGTTGCTGCGCTGGGATGCGCCGCTGTTCTTCGCCAATGCCGAGCAGTTCCAGAACCAGGTACTGGCGGCGCTGAACCAGTCCCCCACGCCCGTGCAGCGCCTGGTGATCGCGGCCAGCCCGGTGACCAGCATCGATATCACCTCCGCCGACATGCTTGCCGAGCTGGACAAGATCCTGGAGCAACGCGGGGTGGAATTGCAGTTCGCCGAGATGAAGGACCCGGTGAAGGACAAGATGAAGCAGTTCGAGCTGTTCGAGGGCCTGGGCGAGAACGCCTTCCATCCGACTGTAGGCGCCGCCGTGGAGGCCTACCTGGCCGATTCCGGGGTGGACTGGAAACCCTGACTCCCGATACGGCCGACGTTCATTTGGCGGCACCAAGGGCTCCGTGGAGGGGTGTTTCAGGGAGGCTAGAGTCATTCGGCAAGCCGTGGCAGGGCGGTGGACGGGCGCAGCGATCAACGGAAGTGGCCGGCGGCGCCCGGCTCGTGCTCGTACAGGAAAGCGAAAGGCCCTGCCTGCGGGCTTCCCCTGGCTTCTTCTTGAAAAGGTATTACTGCAACTTGCCGTCTACCACTCTTGGGGGCGCACCCAGTGCGCTGCTGTCAGACGGTGCATGGAACAGACTATTTTTTGGGTACGAGAATGAATAGGAGTTGCAAGGGGCCCTCCCACCAACGTTCCAAAGAGGTCCTGTTGCAGGCTCTTCGGGCGTTGAACGAACGCCCCAGGAAAACTCTGACCTCCTCGACTCCTGCCGAGTGACTTGACCTCACTGTTGCGTCGACGGGCTGTCCCCACGATCCATAGCGGACTGTCAGACCGCCACTTCTGCCTTATTGACCGTGTACAGATGCCGGGTATATGCGCCGTGCGTACGGCGCAATGTGCTCCCCATGCATCGTCGCCCCGTTAGCGATCAGGCCGCCCGTATCCCTGCGTTACACGGTCTATCACTACCGCCAGCGCCACGATCGCCAGCCCTGCTTCAACGCCGCGTCCCACATCCAGGGTCTGGATACCCACCAGTACATCTTCGCCCAGGCCGCGTGCGCCGATCATCGACGCCACCACGACCATGGACAGCGCCATCATTACCGTCTGGTTGAGCCCGGCCATGAGGCTTGGCAGGGCCAGCGGCAGTTCGACGTGGCGCAGGCGCTGCCAGCGGTTGGCGCCCAGGCAGCGTGCTGCTTCGCGAACAGACGGATCGACCTGGCGCAGGCCCAGGTCGGTGAGACGAACCAGTGGCGGTAGCGCGTAGATCAGCGTAGCGAAGATCGCCGGTACCTTGCCCAGGCCGAAGAGCATCAGCACGGGAATCAGGTAGACGAAGCTGGGCAGGGTCTGCATGACGTCCAGCAACGGCATCAGAATGCGGCGGGCCATGGGCCGGTAAGCCAGCAGCACGCCCAGCGGGACGCCGATGAGCACGCAGAGCCCGGTGGCGACCAGCACCAGGGCGCAAGTCTGCAACAGCTTGTCCCAGAGCCCGACCACGCCGATCAGGAACAGCAGAGCCACCAGCAGCAGTGCGCGCTTCCAGCTGCGTCCGGCGTGCCAGGCGAGCAGGCCCAGCAGTGCCAGGAGCAGCCACCAGGGCGGCAGACGCAGGAGGTTTTCCAGCAGGGTCACCAGTTGCAGCAGGCTGTCGGACAGCTGCCGCAGCTGGTCGCCGTAGTTCAGCACCAGGCTGTCCACCAACTGGTTCACCGGCCCGGCGATGGAGTGATGCAGGCCTTGCGGGAAACTCGAACTCACAGTGCCGCCTCTACCTTCACGCGGACCGCTTCGCTGACCCAGGGGTGCCAGACCTGTGGGTTGGCCCTGAGGAAATCACGCGCGGCGTCGCGCGGCGCCTGGCGTGTCTCGCTCATCTTCGCCAGGGAGGCATTGAGCAGGCCGATGGGGAAGTCGACCTTCTCGAATACGCCGACCAGTTCCGGATAGTCCCGGTGGAAGGCCGCGGAAACGCCGACCGACAGCCGCGCCGGCATCGAGCGGGTGCCGCGCGGGTTGGTGTTCTTCGCGTCGCTCAGGGTCTTCCAGGCCTCGGCATCGAAGGCTGGCTCTTCCAGGCGTACCAGTTTGTAGCGGCCCATCAGCGGAGTGGGCGACCAGTAGTAGAACAGCACCGGCTTGCCGCGCCGGATCGACGAGGCGATCTCGGCGTCCAGTGCCGCGCCGGAGCCGGTGCGGAAATTCGTGAAACTGTCGGTCAGACCGTAGGCCTTGAGCTTCTGCGAGTTGACGATTTCCGAAGTCCAGCCGGTGGGGCTGTTGAGAAAGCGTCCCTTGTCCGGCGATTCGGGGTCGCGGAACACTTCGCGGTAGCGCGGCAGGTCGCTCACCGAGTGCAGTTCGGGCGCCAGGGGTGCGATGCCGCGTGCCGGGTCGCCCTTGATCACGTACTCGGGCACCCACCAGCCTTCGTCGGCGTTCTTCACCGTATCGCCCAGGCCGAACACCTTGCCCTCGGCCTGCGCCTTGACCCAGGCGGGGCTGCGCCCGGCCCATTCCTCGCCAATGACCTGGACGTCGTTGCGTGCCAAGGCAGCTTCCAGGCTGACGGTGCTGCCGGGCAAGCTGTCGGTAGGGTAGCCATAGCCCTGTTCCACCAGCAGACGCAGTACTTCGGTGATCAGGCTGCCGCTCTCCCAGGTGAGCTCGCCGAAATGGATAGGGGCTTTCTCGTCGGCGGCCTGGGCCCCGGTGACGAGCAGGCCGAGGGCGAGTGCCGCGCCGCCGAACCAGCGTTTGAACGATTGCATGCAAAGTTTCCTCGTGGAAGGTGAGGTAGCGGGCGCGCCTTGGGCGCGCCCGTTCCGTCTCAGAAGTCGTAGGTGAGCTTGGTGTAGTAGAAGGTCCCCTCCGGAGCGGCCGGGGAGAGGTAGCTGTACTGCTGGGCCGGTGTCTGGCGCAGTTGATCGTTGTACTTGTCCGGGCGGCTGTCGAAGAGGTTGTTGGCACCCACCGAGACCTTGAGGCTGCGGTTGAACGCGTAGTTCAGATCGAGGTCGGTGACCCATTGCGCGGAGAAGGTCTGGTCGTACTGCGCAGCGCTTTCGTCGGCGGCGTACTTGCGATAGCGGCCGAAGCGGGTTTCGTAGAGGCTGAGGGTCCAGGGGCCGAAGCTGTGCACGGCACCGAACACCAGCTTGTCTTCCGGGTAGCCGTGCTCCAGGTAGCCCTCGGATTCACGGGTGACGGTGACGAATCCGTTGGGGTTCTCGTGGATTTTCTGCACCCGCGTGCGGGTCTTGGTGTAGCCGGCGGAGAGCGCCAGGTTGCCGTAGGCGCCCAGTTCCAGGTTGTACTTGCCCACCACATCGACGCCCCGGGTGCGGGTGTCGGCGGCGTTGGTCATGAACTGCGCCCAGCTGTACTGCCCGTAGCCCGCCTCGGTGAGGATGCGCTCGGCCTCGGGGCCATAGATGCCGCCGCTGTAGAGGATGCGGTCACGGATATCGATCTGGTAGGCGTCCACGGTCAACGACGCCTGCTCGCTGGGACGCCATACCAGGCCCAGCGAGTAGTTGTCGGATTTCTCCGGCTTCAGCGCCTGTGCCCCCAGGGCGCGCGCCGCCGGGTTGTCGACGGGCAGCATGCGGGTCAGCACCGGGTTGCCGTCGGCGCCGACGTTGGTGGTGGTGGTCCAGGAGGTGCCGATCTGCCCGAGGGTGGGCGCGCGGTAGGCATTGTTGATGGTTGCGCGCAGGCCCAGTTGCGGGGTCAGCTCGTAGCGTGCGGAAAGCTTGCCGGTGGTGGTGTCGCCGAAGTCCGAGTAGTGCTCGGTGCGTGCGGCAAGGCCGAACTGGAAGCGCTCGGTCAACTGGTTTTCCAGCCCCAGGTAGAGGCCGCGAACCTGGCGGGTGTAGGTGGCGGCGTCGTCCGGGGTCAGCCCCGAGGCCTGCACCGCCCCGACCTGCACACCATCGATTCCACCATAGGAGTAGGAGGCGAAGTCGCCGTCCTCCAGGCGATAGCGCTCATCGCGCCAGGCCAGCCCGGCCGACAGCGTCAGCGGCTTGAATGCCCAGTCCACGGCTACGTCGCGGCTGTAGTCGAGGTTGAGGTTGGTCTGCTCGTTGATCAGCGTGGCGACGTCGAAGCTGGTCGGGCTGGCCACGCCATAGCTCGGGTTGACGGTGTCCGAGGCACGCTCGGTGTGTTTGTCGCGACCATAGGTGGCGGACAGGTCGAAGCGCCCGAGGGCCTCGTCCTCGTAGCGCGAGCCCAGGGTCAGCGAGGCGTCCTCGTAGTGGTAGCGGTACTGCGGGATGGTGCCGTCAGGGTAGATCTGCGGCACGTTGTTCGGGCTGCTGGCGAGCAGCGGTGGCGTGTTGTTGTAGGAAGTGTCGCGGCCGAAAGTGCCGAAGCTGTAGAGGCGCCAGGCGTCGCTCAGGCCGATTTCGCCGTTGGCCGCCAGGTTGAATTTCTCCCGGCTCGCGCCGCCCCAGCGCGGGTCCTGCAGTTCGCCGTCGGCATAGTACTTCTCGCCGATGTCGTCGGGCTTGTTGTTCAGCCCGTTGAAGCTCAGGGTGAGGAAGCCATCCCCTGGCAGCGCCAGGCCGTACCAGCCATCGGCGGACTTGCTGAAGCCGTCGCCCTGGCTGTACTTGCCCAGTTGCGCGCTGGCCTGGCCACCGCTGTCACGTTCCTTGAGGACGATGTTGATCACCCCGGCGATGGCGTCGGAGCCATACTGGGCCGAGGCACCGTCGCGCAGCACTTCGACGTGGTCGATGGCGCTGATCGGGATCATGTCCAGGTCCACCGATTGCGCGCCGATGAAGGGCACGCCGCCGGAGATGTTCACCACCGCCGAGGCATGCCGGCGCTTGCCGTTGACCAGCACGAGGGTCTGGTCCGGCGACAGTCCGCGCAGCGACGCACCTTTCGGGTCCTGGCCGCGGGTGGCGCTCTGGTTCTGCGGGAAGTTGAACGAAGGCAGCAACTGGAACAACGCCTGGTTCAGGCTGGTGGCGCCGGTCTGCACCAGCTCCTTGGCGTCGATCACATCCACCGGCGCGCTGCTGGTCAGCGCGGTAGCGTCCTGGCGGCGAGTGCCGATGGCGACCACGCGGTCCAGCGTCGGGATGGTCGAATCCGCCGCCGCTCCAGTGGCCCGTTGGGCGCCGTTGCCGGCCTTGCGTACGACGAAGGCGCCGTCCTCGCTGACCTGCAATTGCAGGCCGGTGCCGCGCAGCGCGGCGTCCACCGCCTGTTGCGGGGAGTAGGTGCCGTCGACCGTTGCCGACGAGTAGCGACCCACTTCCGGTGTGAAGGAGATGACCTGGCCGCTCTGCCGGCTGATCGACAGCAGCACCTCGTCCAGCGGCCCCGGTTCGATGTGGTAGGCCTGCGACGGCCCGGCGGCCAACGCCGAACCGAGGAACAGGGCGGCGAGTGAACCCAGGCCGAAGGCCCCGGCCTTGCGGGTGAAAACGGAATGACGCGACATGACTCCCCCAGAAGATGCGCCGCAAAGGGCGGCGCTTACGTCATCTCTGTGCAGCGGTACGCGGGAACCTTGCAGATCGATTGGTTATGTCCTTAGAACCGCCCTGGCAGGCGGCGCGGATTCAGGCCGGCCCGACGCTCACCCACAGAGCCGTGCGCCGCGCGACGCGGATCGGCAAGGTTCGGGCGAGGACGTCCAGGGCCTGGTCGCTGTCGTCCAGGCGGAACAGCCCGCTGACGCGCAGCCCGGCCACCGCCGGATCGACGCGCAACACGCCGCTGCGGTAAGGGCGCAGCGCATCGAGAACGTCCGCCAGGCGCTGGTTGCGTACTTCCAGCAGGCCGTCCACCCAGGCACCTTCGCCGCCCTCCAAGGGCGCCGGCGGGGCGAAGGCGTAGCGGTCGAAGCTCACCTGCTGGCGACGCGGCAGTTGCAGGCGCTCGCCGGTCAGGGTGGCCAGCTCCAGCGAACCTTCCAGTGCAGAGGCCGCGCAACGCTCTTCGTCCAGCCGCAATTGCAGGCGGCCGCCCTGGCTGAACACCTGGCCGAAAGCGCTGGCGATCAGCATCGGCCGCGTATCACCGGCTACGCGCAGCTGGATTTCCCCGCGTCGCAGGCGCAACAGGCGGCGCTGCGCAGTGAAGTCGATGTCCACGGCGCTGCGTGCGTTGAGCACCAGTTCGCTGCCGTCGTCGAGGGTGACGCGCTGGCGTCTGCCGGTAGCGGTGTGCAGGTCGGCACTCAGTTCTTCCAGCGGCAGCTGTCGATCGGCCAGAAGCCCGGCGCAGAGCATCACCCCGGCACCTGCCAATGCACCCTGCAGCAGCCGTCGGCGGCTCGCGCCGGCGGCGCCGAGCGTGCGCTGCAGTTGTTCGCCGCGCACGCCCTGGGCCTGAGCCACGCGGAATGCGCCAAGGGTGTGCTCCAGTCGTTCGCAGAGTTGCTGGTGACGCAGGTCCTGCTCGCGCCAGGCCATGAACGCCTGCCAGTCGTCGCGGCTAGCGTGGCCGGAACGCAGCAGGACCAGCCAGCGGGTGGCCTGCTCGATCAGCAGTGCCTGTTCCTGTTCGCGGTTCATGACAGGCTCGCCTTGAGGCAGCGTTGCAGGGCCTTGGCCATGTAGTCGCTCACCGAGCGTTGGGAGATGCCCAGGGTGCGGGCGATTTCCGGATAGGTCAGACCATCGATCTGCGACAGCAGGAAAGTCGCCTTCACCTTGGCCGGCAGGCCGTCGAGCAACTGGTCGATGCGTTGCAGCGCCTCGAGCAACTCGGCGATCTGCTCGGGCGAGCGCTCGTCAGCGGCTTCGGGATCGAGGCTTTGCAGGTAGGCGCGCTCCAGGTCGCGGCGTCGCCACAGCTGGAACAGCAGGCGGCGGGCGATGGTGGTAAGCAAGGCGCGCGGTTCGCGGATCGGCGCCAGTACCGGGCTGGCCAGCAACTGGACGAAGGTTTCCGCGGCCAGGTCCTCGGCGCTGGCGCCGGATTCAAGGTGCCGTCGCAGGCGGCCTTGCAGCCAGTCGTAGTGCTGGCGGAACAGCAGGCCAACATACTGGCCATGGGAATTGTCAGCACCGGACATGACGGCTCCAGAAACTTGAGTGATGCGGGGGAGTCCGGTGTTCCGGTGGAGGCATCCTAGCAAGGCGTCTTATTCTTTAAAAATAGCTTTGTAAAAGATGTTTATAACCAAAATATGGTTTTCGCGAGCGCTGCAAACCCACACTCACTGAGCTGGATGCAGCGCAGCCAGGCCTAGTGAGGTCGCCTCGCGCTCGTAATCCAGCAGCACCTGGTAATCCGCCTCGATTGCCGACAGCACCCGGCGGATGCGCAGTGCGCTCGACAGGTGCGGATGCTGTTCCAGGACCAGGTTCATGGCATCGCGGACGTCCTTGGCCAGTGCCTCGTCGGCGGCGGTGATGTAGGGCAGGGTGGGGCTCTGCGCGCTGCGTTGCAGCAGGCGGACGCCGCTGGTTTCCTGCGGCGAATGGAGCGCGAGGTAGGCGAAGGTGGCGCTGTCCACCGCGATCAGGTCGACCCTGCCTGCGCGCAGCCATGCCAGGCTCTGGCGGTGGCTGCCGCTCCACTGCAGCTCGCTGAAATAGCGGCCGTCGCGCTGCCAGGGAGCCAGCGCATGACGCAGCAGGTTCATCCCGGTGTTCGAGTCGGGGTTATTGGCTGCGCCCCGGCAGCCGCGCAGGGATTCGAGATCGTTGCGGGGCTCGTCTTCGCGCACCAGCAGCAGGCTGCAATGTTGGCCGCCGGCGCTGTGGGGGAGGTCGAAGTCCGGCCGGCCGACCAGCCGGACCCGGCCGCGCAAGGCGGTCATCAGCGGGTAGCCGCAGGTATGGGTGAAGAGCAGGTCCGGGGTCAGGAACAGGGCGTGCAGGTCATCGCCCTGCCAGCGCTGACGGCGAACCCCAAGCAGCTCCAGCGTGTGCGCGATCCACTCTTCGCTGGCGTTGCGCACGACTTCGGGCGCCGTGTACATCGGCAGTTCGGCAATGGCCAGGGTCATGCTATCGGCTCCGTTCCGGCGAAGGGGTGGCGCGGGCTATCCACGGGCCGCACGGCGTGGCGGCGGATCAACTCACCGTAGCCGCGTACGAGGAAGCCGCCACTGCGCTGCAGCCAGTAGTCGCGGTGCGCGAAGTACAGCTGCGGCAGGCGGTACCAGGGAGCCCAGGGCAGGTCGTGGTGGACCAGGTGCAGGTTGAGATTGAGGAACAGCCAACGCCAAGGCCAGCCGGCTTCATTGAGCACGCTGCGTTGCTCCGGAGCGTTGGCGGGGCGGTGCTCGTAGAAGGAGCGCAGCATGCCCAGGGCAAGCGCCGGTACGCTGACCCAGACGACATAGTGCAGCGCGGATATCGCGCTGAAATGCTCCACGAAGGCCAGCAGCAGCACGCACAGCGCCCCATGGGTCGACCACATCAGCCACGCCTGGCGATCGCCGCGCCGCAGTCGGCGGCCTTCCTCGACGGCGAGGCCACCCAGGGCTATAGGCGCACCTATCAGCAGGCGACCCAGCACTGTCTTGTCAGCCCAGCGCAACACGCGCGCCGGCACGGGCAGGCGGTGCCAGCCGGCATGGCCGATGTAGCGACTTTCCGGGTCGATGCCCGGCAGGGTCAGTTGCTCGTCACGGTGATGGGCCAGGTGGCTGTCGCGGTACAGCGCATAGGGATACCAGAGTGCGTATGGGCCGTAGCCCAGCAGCTTGTTCAGCCAGGGCAGGCGGGTCGGGTGGCCGTGCATGAGCTCGTGCTGTACCGACATCCACAGCGCGACGACCGGAACCAACAGCACCGTGGTCGGCCACAACCCCAGCCAGGGGCTGGCCAGCAGCAGGGCGAACCAGCTTGCCTGGACGCCGATGAGCAGCAGCCAGGTCGGCCACTCACCGATCCCGAGGCGGTCGCGCTCCAGGGCATCGCGCAGTTGCTGCCAGTCATGCGCTGACGGCGTACCAATAGGCGGAAAAAGTGACATGGTGCCTCCCAGACAGCTCCGTGGGTTCGGACCGTCAGGAAGGTCCGCTGAGATGTCTGTGGAGCGAGGCAGGAAAATCTTGCATAACATTTAACTATAACGTTATGGCACGTCTGAAATGAAGCATGCGCCTGCCAGATGGCGAGACAGGAATCGGCTTCTCATGAAGGGCGACGGGGCCCTCTCTGATCGTTCCCACGACGCTTGGTGGCCGATGGCAATCCCAGCTCCACCAACTTCCGGGTGAGATTGAACGCCGAACGGTACGCTAATGATCAGGGCTCCACGCGGCAAATATCTGAACTCTGCGCCCGAGGTCTGTCCCAACAGGTAGAACCCGGCGCCGACGTCCATCCCAACAGGGCGCCATTCTGCATCCTGATGAGGAGAACCCTGCCGTGGCCAAGAAACCCACCGTAAAGCGAAGCGATCTGGCTGGCACCGACACCACCGACCGCAGCAACCGCAACGAGAAGATCGAGCAACTGGAGCCTTACCGCGAGGACGCCACGGGGGAGGCGCTCACCACCAATACCAACGTGCGCATCGCCGATAACCAGAACAGCCTGCGCGCAGGGGGGCGCGGACCTTCGCTGCTGGAAGACTTCATCCTGCGGGAGAAGATCACCCACTTCGACCATGAGCGGATTCCCGAGCGCATCGTGCATGCGCGCGGCGCAGCGGCCCATGGTTACTTCGAGAGCTACGAGGACTGGAGCGCCCTGACGAAGGCGGCGTTTCTCGGCAAGGCGGGTCTGCGGACGCCCGTGTTCGTGCGTTTCTCCACCGTGCAGGGGCCGCGCGGCTCGGCGGACACGGTGCGCGATGTGCGCGGCTTCGCGGTGAAGTTCTATACCGAGGAGGGCAACTACGACCTGGTTGGCAACAACATGCCGGTGTTCTTCATCCAGGACGCCATCAAGTTTCCCGATTTCGTCCACGCGGTGAAACCCGAGCCGCACAACGAGATTCCCACCGGCGGTTCGGCCCATGACACCTTCTGGGATTTCGTCTCGCTGACGCCCGAGTCCGCGCACATGGTCATGTGGGCCATGTCGGACCGCGCCATCCCCATCTCCCTGCGGCATATCCAGGGCTTTGGCGTGCATACCTTCCGCCTGGTCAATGCGGCGGGCGACAGTGTGTTCGTCAAGTTCCACTGGCGGCCGAAGTCCGGCGTCTGCTCGCTGGTCTGGGACGAGGCGCAGAAGCTGGCCGGCAAGGATGCGGACTTCCATCGCCGCACCCTGTGGGACGACATCGAAAGCGGCGACTACCCCGAATGGGAGCTGGGCGTGCAGGTGATCGCCGAAGCCGATCAGGACAAGTTCGATTTCGATCTGCTCGATCCCACCAAACTGGTGCCCGAGGAGCTTGTTCCCGTGAAGCTGCTGGGCCGCATGGTGCTGAACCGCAACCCGGACAACTTCTTCGCTGAAACCGAGCAGGCGGCGTTCCACCCCGGCCATGTGGTGCCGGGCATCGATTTCAGCAATGACCCACTGCTGCAGGGGCGGCTGTTTTCCTATACCGACACCCAGCTGTCGCGCCTTGGCGGGCCGAACTTCAACCAGATTCCGATCAACCAGCCGCTGTGCCCGTTCCACAACAACCAGCGCGACGGCCTGCACCAGCACATGCTGCACAAGGGGCGCGCCGCCTACGAACCCAATTCCATCGACAACGGCTGGCCCAAGGAAACCCCGCCCGCCGCGCGCCACGGCGGTTTCGCCAGCTACCCGGAGACCATGACCGGCACCAAGGTCCGCGTGCGGGCCGATTCCTTCGCCGACCATTTCACCCAGGCCGCGCTGTTCTACAACAGCCTCAGTGAGGCGGAGCAAGGCCACGTGGTTTCGGCCTATGCGTTCGAGTTGTCGAAGGTCGAGCGCATGGCGATCCGCGAGCGCGAGGTCAACCAGATCCTTGCCAACATCAATCTGCAACTCGCCGAGCGCGTGGCCCAGCGTATCGGGGTGAAAGTCACCAACAGGAAGGCCAAGGCTCCACAGCCCAAGCCGTCACCGGCCCTGAGCCAGACGAACCTGCTGGCCGGCAACATCCGCTCCCGCAAGGTGGCAATCCTGATCGCCGATGGCGTCAACGAAAGCGACGTCAAGGGCCTGCAGGATGCGCTGAAGAAGGCGGGAGCGAGCGCCAAGCTGATCGGCCCCAGTGCCGCCCCGGTCAAGTCCGAAGCAGGCTCGGCGCTGGTGCCCGATGCCAGCTGGGATGGCCTGCCGTCGGTGGCTTTCGACGCGGTGTTCGTGCCCGGCGGCGCGAAATCCGTGCAGGCCATCGGCAATGACGGCCGCGCGCTGCACTACCTGCTGGAGGCGTACAAGCACCTCAAGCCGCTGGCTTTCGCCGGCGCCGCGAAGGACTTGCCGGCACAGCTCGGTCTGACGTCGGATGATGGCGTCATCGAAGGCAAAGCCGCCAAGGAGGTGTTCGGGAGTTTGCAGAAAGCCTTGCTGCAACACCGTATCTGGGCGCGCGAAGCCCATGCCGGGAAGATCCCCGCGTAACTGGCTGCGCAGCGGCGGCCGGCGCCGCCGCTGCGATCCCGTCGGGCACTGAACCTGAACTCGTACGCCGGGTTCGGCTCAACCGCCTGACAGCCTGAGCTCTTCAACCGGAGGAGATGCACGCCATGACTGAACGACGCCAGCAACACATCGAGATCGACGATACCGAGGACCGCATGGGCAGCGTGCGCGAACTCGACTTCGAGAAACAGCCGGAAGGCCGCATTGGCGACGAGCGCTCGCCGCAGGAGGTGGAGGGCGAATTCCCACCGCAGCGCCGCCGCGAGATGGGCATGACCGGCGGCGAGACGCTGGGCGACAGCGCCGTCGAGGATGGCGTCAGCATGGATGACCTGGCACCGGAAACCCTGATCGACGAGGACGGGACCGAATCCCCGCTCGATCCGCCGTCCGGCAAGCCGGCAGACCGCGACCTGCGCATCGTCCGCGGCAACGAGATCGGCGCGGGCGGCGGGCTGGACGAGGCGGAGGAAAGCCGTGTGCACCCGCTGGACGGCAAACCCTGGGACGCCTCGGACCCTGACGAGGAACAGTGATCCATGGCCGGGGCCAAAGCCGTCAAGGACAGCACCCTGAAGGAATACGCGCGCAAACGCGACTTCAGCGGCACTCCCGAGCCACGCGGCGAATCACCGGCGTACCGGGAGGGGGAGGCTGCCTTCGTCGTGCAGAAGCACGACGCCAGCCACCTGCATTACGACTTCCGCCTCGAACTCGATGGTGTGCTCAAGAGCTGGGCGGTGCCCAAGGGCCCCTGCCTCGATCCCAGCGTGAAGCGCCTGGCCATCGAGGTGGAGGATCATCCACTGGACTACGCGGGCTTCGAAGGTCACATCCCGGAAGGTCATTACGGTGCCGGCGACGTGATCGTCTGGGACGAGGGCCGCTGGATACCCATCGGCGATCCCCACGAAGGCCTCGGCAGTGGCCACCTCAAGTTCCGCCTGGTGGGCAGCAAGCTCACCGGCAGCTGGAACCTGATCCGCACCCGCATGGCCGGACGGCAGCCGCAGTGGTTCCTGATCAAGGGGCGGGATGACCAGGCACGGGACTACCCGCGCTACGACATCCTCACCGAGCAGCCGTTGAGCGTGGTCTCCGGGCAGGCATTGCCCAGCGAGGCGGTCGGAGCCAGGCCGGCCTCGCCAAAGCACGCCAGGCCTGGGGCGGCTGTGAAGAAACCGGCCACGAGGAAAACGCCCGGCAAGGCCAGCCTGCCGGCGGCTGTTTCTCCCGAGCTCGCCACTCTGGTGGACGCGCCACCGGCAGGCGACTGGCGCTACGAAATCAAGCTCGATGGCTACCGCCTGCTTGCCCGACTCGACGGCGACCAGGTCAAGCTGCTGACCCGCAACGGCCACGACTGGTCGAAGAAGCTGCCCGAACTGTGCGCGGCGCTGTCGGCACTGCCGGTGTCGTCCGGCTGGCTGGACGGCGAGATACTGGTGATGGACGAGGAGGGCCGCCCGGACTTCCAGCGCCTGCAGAATGCCTTCGATGCCGCGGTCTCGGCGCCCATCCACTACACGTTGTTCGACCTGCTCTGGCTGGATGGCGAGGATTACCGCAACAAGCCCCTGGAGCAGCGGCGCCAGGCGCTGGCACAGGTCCTGCGCGGTAATGGCAATGACTGCCTGCGCTATTCCGAGGACTTCACCGACGACCCGCGCAGCATCCTCGACAGCGCCTGCCGGCTCGGCCTGGAAGGGCTGATCGGCAAGCGTGCGGGCAGCCTCTATACGGAAAAACGCTCCTCCGACTGGATCAAGCTCAAGTGCAAGCGCCGGCAGGAGTTCGTGATCGTCGGCTACAGCGAACCCAAGGGCTCGCGCTCGTATTTCGGCGCCTTGCTGCTCGCGCTGCACGACGAGAACGGCGAACTGCGCTACGCCGGCAAAGTAGGCACCGGTTTCAGCGCGGCCAGCCTGAAGAGACTGCATCAGCAGTTCCAGCCGCTGCAGCGCAAGACCTGCCCGCTGCGGGAGCCGCCCAAGGGAGCCGACGCCAAGGGCGTGACCTGGCTGCGTCCGGAATTGCTGGGCGAAGTCGCCTTCGCCGAGATCACCCGCGAAGGCAGGGTGCGCCAGGCGGTGTTCCACGGCCTGCGCAGTGACAAGCCGGCGCAGGCGATAGTCGAGGAAAAACCGAACAAGGCTGGCCGCGCCGACGCTGCCAGCCCGTCACGCTCGAACAGCGGCAATGTCCTGGAAGGCGTGACCGTTACCCATCCCGAGCGAGTGGTCGATCCCACCAGCAAGCTGCGCAAGATCGATGTGGCGCGCTACTACGACAAAGCCGCGGAATGCCTGCTGCCCTGGCTGGCCGACCGCCCGGTGTCCCTGGTGCGGGCGCCCGATGGTGTGGCGGGCGAGCAGTTCTTCCAGCGCCATGCCTCGCGTACCGGGATTCCCGGCGCCGAACAACTGGACCCGCAGCTTGATCCTGGCCACGCACCGCTGCTGCGCATAGCCTCGGCCAAGGCGTTGGTGGGTGCCGCGCAGATGGGCGCGCTGGAGCTGCATACCTGGAACGCCGCGCTCGATGACCTGGAGAAACCCGACCGCTTCGTCCTGGACCTCGACCCCGATCCGGCGCTGCCCTGGCAGCGGATGATCGAGGCGACCCAGTTGACCCTCACGTTGCTGGATGAACTGGGCCTGACGGCCTTCCTCAAGACCAGCGGCGGCAAGGGCATGCATATCCTCGTGCCGCTACAGCGGCACCATGGCTGGGATGAAGTGAAGGACTTCGCCCATGCCATCAGCCGATACATGGCCCGCCTGATGCCGGACCGCTTCAGCGCCGTATCGGGGCCGAAGAATCGTGTCGGGAAGATTTTCATCGATTACCTGCGCAACAGCCGGGGCGCCAGCACGGTGTGCGTATGGTCGGTGCGCGCGAGAGAGGGGCTGCCGGTCTCGGTGCCGATCAGCCGCGATGAGCTTCCCACGCTCAAGTCGGCAAACCAATGGACCCTCGCGAATGTCGACGAGCGTCTGGCAGGCTCCGACCCCTGGGCCGAATGGGCGAAGACCCGGCAACGGTTGAGCGCGAAAATGCGCGGCAAGCTGGACGGCTGAGGAGGCGAATTCAGCGCCCCACCGGCTCAGGCCGCTTTTCGCAAGGCGTCGATCAGTTGCTGCTTGCGCATGCTGGAGCGCCCGGCGATGTGCCGGGTGCGCGCACGATTGAGCAGCTCGGCCTTGGTCATGGATTCCAGCGGCTGGTCAGGGCGCGGCACGCCTTGCTTGCTGGCAACGGCTCGACGGGCCGAGCTCTTGCGTGCAGCGGCCTTGGCGGTGGCGCTTTTCTGCTGGCCCGAACCGCCCTTGCGCTCGCCGCCGCCGGACTGCTTGTTCACGGTCGCCCAGGCTCGCGCCTCGGCTTCCGCCTTGGGTACGCCGCGTTCTTCGTAGCTTTCCTCGATGTGCTCGGCCTTGCGCTTCTGCTTCTCGGTGTACTTGCCTTTGTCGCCGCGTGGCATGGCGGTTCTCCTGTCTCTGATTACCTGGCAGCCCTTTGCCAAGGGCCACATGAGGGGAGAAACCGCTCGTCGCCGATGGTTCGGCGTTTCTGATGAACGGGCCGTGCCGCCGGGAGAAAAGGTCTGAACTCATGGATTTCGCCGGGGACTGATGCACTGGGCACCTCGCGTACCCGCAGCCACCGGCAACCAGAGGAGACGGCAATGGCCCTGGACAGCATTCCCGATCAGTCGGAAGTCGAGACCTTCAAGCATGCGGTGCTCACCCGCCTGCGTTACGCAGTCGGCAAGGACCCGGCGGACGCCTACGACCACGACTGGTTCGAGGCAGTGGCACTGGCCGCACGCAAATACCAGGTCGACAACTGGGAGGAGACCACCCGCGCCATCGACCGCAGCGCCCGCAAGCACGTCTACTACCTGTCGCTGGAGTTCCTCATCGGCCGCCTGCTGATCGACAACCTGAGCAACCTTGGGTTGCTGGGGGTGGCGCATCAAGCTCTTTCGGAGTTGGGTGTGGACCTGGACCGCGTGCGCCTGCTTGAGCCCGACGCCGCGCTGGGCAACGGCGGCCTGGGGCGGCTGGCCGCCTGCTTCATGGAGAGCATGGCGACGCTGGACATCCCCGCCCACGGTTACGGCATCCGCTACGAGCACGGCCTGTTCAAGCAGGTGATCGGCGACGGCTGGCAGCAGGAGCACACCGAAACCTGGCTCGACTTCGGCAACCCCTGGGAATTCGAACGGCCCGAGTGCAGCTTCAGCGTCGGCTTCGGCGGCAGCGTCCACAGCGAGCGCGACGCCCACGGGGTCGAGCGGCAACGCTGGGAACCGGCTGAGCGCGTGCGCTCGGTGGCCTACGACATGCCGGTAGTGGGCTGGCGTACCGCCAGCGTGAACACCCTGCGCCTGTGGCGCGCCCGTGCCGAGGAAACCCTGCGGCTGGACCGCTTCAATGCCGGCGACCACCTGGGTGCGGTGGCGGATACGGTGCGTGCGGAAAGCATCTCGCGGGTGCTCTACCCGGCAGACAGCACCGAGGCGGGCCAGGAACTGCGCCTGCGCCAGGAATTCTTCTTCGTCAGCGCCTCGTTGCAGGACCTGATGCAGCGTCACCTGGGGCAGGGCGAGGACGTCTTCGGCCTGCCCGAGCGGGTGGCCATCCAGCTCAACGATACCCACCCGGCCATCGCCGTTGCCGAACTGATGCGCCTGCTGCTGGACGAGCGCAGCCTGGACTGGGACGACGCCTGGGCGCTGACGGTGGCGACCCTGTCCTATACCAACCACACGCTGCTGCCCGAGGCGCTGGAGTCCTGGCCGGTGAGCCTGATGGAGCGCCTGCTGCCACGGCACATGCAGATCATCTACCTGATCAATGCCTTCCATATCGACGCGCTGCGCGCCAAGGACATCCACGATTTCGCCCTGCTGCGCTCGGTCTCGCTGATCGAGGAGGACCACGGCCGCCGCGTGCGCATGGGCAACCTGGCGTTCCTCGGCTCGCACAGCGTCAACGGTGTGTCGGCGCTGCACACCGACCTGATGCGCGAGACAGTGTTCCGCGACCTGCACCGGCTCTACCCGGAGCGGATCAGCAACAAGACCAACGGCGTGACCTTCCGCCGCTGGCTGTTCCAGACCAACCCGGAGCTGACCCGTCTGCTGATGGAAAACCTCGGCGACGAGGTACTCGACGAGCCCGAGCAACACCTGCCGGCGCTGGCCGAGCTGGTGGAGAAGTCCTCAGTGCGCCAGCGCTTCGCCCAGCAGCGGCGCAATGCCAAGGAACGCCTGGCGGCACTGGTCGAGGAGCGCCTGGGCGTGCGCATCGACCCGGACGCGCTGTTCGACGTCCACGTCAAGCGCATCCACGAATACAAGCGCCAGTTGCTCAACCTGCTGCATACCGTGGCGCTCTACCAGGACATCCGCAACGACCCCACCACCGACCGCGTGCCACGGGTGAAGATCTTCGCCGGCAAGGCCGCGCCCAGCTACACGGTGGCCAAGCTGATCATCAAGCTGGCCAACGACATCAGCCGGATGATCAACGGCGACCCCACGGTGCGCGGCCGGCTCAAGGTGGTATTCATCCCCAACTACAACGTCAGCCTGGCGGAATCGATCATCCCGGCGGCGGACCTGTCCGAGCAGATTTCCACGGCGGGGCTGGAGGCCTCCGGCACCAGCAACATGAAGTTCGCCCTCAACGGCGCGCTGACCATTGGCACGCTGGACGGCGCCAACGTCGAGATGTGCGAGCGCATCGGCGCGGAAAACATGTTCATCTTCGGCCTCAAGGCCAAGCAGGTGGAGGCACGCAAACGCACTGGCGACCTGTCGATGCATGCCGAGATCGCCGCCTCGCCGCGCCTGGAGGAGGCGCTGCGGGCGATCAGCTCCGGGGTGTTCTCACCGGACGATCCGCAGCGCTATACCGGCCTGGTCGATGCGCTGGTCAGCGACGACCGCTTCCTGGTCTGCGCCGATTTCGACGCCTACTGGGACGCCCAGGAAAAGGTCGAGGAGCTTTGGCGCAAACCGGCGCGCTGGTGGAAGGCCTCCATGCTCAATACCGCCAGGGTCGGCTGGTTCTCCTCGGACCGGACCATCCGCGAGTACGCCAGGGATATCTGGAAGGTGCAGGCCGGGGAGGACTGAGCCTTCACCAGAAACCGCCGGCATGCCGGCGGGAGGCGTAGTCCAGGTGCAGCGCGAAAGCGTCCTGGAAGAACTCCAGCAGACGGGTGTCGAGCACCATCTCGTTGAGCGAAGCGATGGAGCCGACTACCCGCTGCACGTCGGCATCGGTCTCGCCGCAGCGGTTCTCATGGTACAGCCGCTGCGTGCGCGGGTCGGCGCTGATGCGGCAGACGCATTCGGCTGCCTGGCAGGCATCGCGCACGGACAACACCAGTTCGGGCAGGTCGCGCCGCCCCTCCCGCAGCTCGACGCTGCACTCCAGGCCGTGGTCGCGGGCGAACTCGCCGGCTCGGGCGAAGGCCGGCAGGGCGACCTCCACGAGGGCGTTCTGGTACTCGTTGGCAAAACGCTTGGGGTCGATGCTCATTCCGGTCTCCTGTGCTGAAGGTGCGCTGGCCGGCGGGACGCCGGGAATGAGCGATGGACCCCGTCAGTGGCGAGGTGCGCGGATTTTCCGCCGGGCGGTGGAGTCGCCGGCGAATTTTCAGCAAACCAATTGCGCGGTCGGCGGGTCTGCACCCTTAAGAGGGACTGCGGAGCCTGTCATGGACACGCTGGATCGCATCTGGGTGACGCTGGTCGCCGAATTCTCCGACCTGAGTGAAGTCGAGCAGATCACCCGAGCCTCGCTGCGCCTGACGCTCGCCGTGGTGCTGGGCGGCGTGGTCGGTTACGAGCGGGAAAGCCAGGGCAAGGCCGCCGGCTTGCGCACCCACATGCTGGTCACCCTGGGCGCTGCGCTGTTCGTGATGGCGATCCACGAGGGCGGTGCGCAGGCCGATGCGGTCAGCCGGGTGATCCAGGGGATCGCCGCCGGCATCGGCTTCCTCTGCGCCGGCACCATCCTCAAGGGCAGCCAAGTGTCCGAGGTGAAGGGGCTGACGACCGCCGCCGGGCTGTGGCTGAGCACGGCCATTGGTATCAGCGTCGGGCTCGGGCACTCGGCTACGGCGGTGCTGGGCACGCTGCTCGCGCTGCTGGTGCTGCATGTTTTGCCACGCTGGCTGGAACGCAACCGTCCGCCTGCCGAGCAGGCGGCGAGAGAGGACCGCGATGTTCCGTGAATTCGCCCAGGCCTGTGCCTGGACCGATGCGATGCTGGAGAACGGCCGCTACACCGGCCTGATCGAGTACCAGGTGACCCGCCAGGGCGCGCCGGTCGAGGTGCTCTGGGTCTATGCGCCCGGCAGCCGCAACGTGTCGGAGGCCGAGTGGCAGGCGCAGCGCATGCTCGAGCGGATCAGCGACATCGACAGCACCGGTCGCGTGCATTTCGACGACGGCATCACCCTGCAGGAGAGTTACCCATGGCCCGTGTGATCTGGAAAGGCGCCATCAGCTTCGGCCTGGTGCACATCCCGGTGGCGCTCAACAGCGCCGCGCGTTCCAGCGCCACCGACTTCGACTGGCTGGACGAGCGCAGCCTGGAACCGGTGGGCTACAAACGGGTGAACAAGATCACCGGCAAGGAGGTGCCCAGGGAACACATCGTCAAGGGCGTGGAGCTGGAGAAGGGCCGCTACGTGGTGATCAGCGAAGAGGAGATTCGCGCCGCGCGGCCCGAGGCGACCCAGACCATCGACATCCTCGGTTTCATCGAGATCGGCGAGATCCCCGTGGCGTTCTACGACTCCCCGTATTACCTGACGCCCGAGAAGCGCGGCGAGAAAGTCTACGTGCTGCTGCGCGATACCCTGAAGAAGACCGGCAAGGCGGCGGTCTGCCAATTGGTGATGCACAGCCGTCAGCACCTGGCGATGTTGCGCGACGACGGCGACGCCATCCTGCTGATGACCCTGCGCTGGCCGGCGGACGTGCGCGCGGTGGACGAACTGGGCCTGGCGCTGGACAAGGTCAAGCTGGACAAGCGCGAAACCGAAATGGCCGAACGCCTGGTCAAGGACATGAGTGGCCGCTGGTCGCCCGAGGATTACCAGGACGAATTCAGCGCGGAAATCCACCGCCTGGTGGAGCAGAAGGCCGCCAAGGGCCAGCTGGAAAACGTGCCGCAGGCGCAAGCGAAAGCCGGCGAAGGCGCCGACATCATCGACCTCACCGAACTGCTCAAGCGCAGCCTCAAGGGCGAAGCAAAACCGCGCAGCGCCGCCAGCTCCGTGAAGAAAACGACCGCTACGCCGGCGAAGAAGAGTGCCACGAGCAAGGCCGCGCCCAGGCGCAAGAGCTCCTGAAACAACCACTGGCGCAATTAGCCTGAACTTGCCGAAGCCCTGTCGTTCCCAATGCCTGTAGCGAGCAATCCACCCACGAGCGCGCATCCGGCGCGCACCGCAGCGAGGAGGGCGCCGCGATGGAACTGGAGAATCCGGCCGAGCGGGCCGAGGTTGCCGCCAACGAGGCGCGCATCGTCATCGAAGAGGTAGCGCCGCGCCTGGAAGGTGGACGCTTCGCCGCCAAGGCCATCGTCCACCGGGCCTCGCGCATCCATGCGCGGATCTTTGCCGATGGCCACGACAAGCTGGCCGCCGAGGTCGCCTGGCGCGAAGGCAAGGGCCAGCCCTGGCAGAAAACGTCCCTGCAGCACCTGGGCAACGATCACTGGGAGGCGGATATCTTGCCGACCCGAGTTGGCCGTACGGAATTCATCGTCCTGGCCTGGATCGACAGCTACGCCAGCTTCCGCTACGAACTGGAGAAGAAATACGCCGCCGGCCAGTTGCTGGACCTGGAGTTCCGCGAGGGCCTCGACCTGTTCCAGGAGGTACTGGACAACGCGCCACAGGATTGCGCAGCGGAGCTGGGCGAAATCCTCCGCAGCCTGCAGGACACCACCGAGCGGGAGGCGCGCTTCGGCCTGTTCATGGCGCCGCGGACCCTGGAGCTGATGCAGCGCGCCGCACACCGTCCGCACCTGACCCGCAGCCTTACCTTCGAGCTGGACGTGGAGCGCCCGCTGGCCGGGTTCGCCAGCTGGTACGAGCTGTTCCCGCGCTCGGAAAGCCCGACACCCGGCCAGCACGGCACCTTTGCCGATGTTCACCGGCGGCTGCCGGAGATCGCCGCCATGGGCTTCGACGTGCTGTATTTCCCGCCCATCCATCCCATCGGCCGCACCCACCGCAAGGGCCGCAACAACAGCCTGCAGGCCGGTCCCGACGACCCTGGCAGCCCCTACGCCATCGGCAGCAAGGAGGGCGGCCATGACGCCGTGCACCCCGAGCTGGGCAGCCTTGAAGACTTCCGCGCACTGGTGGACGCCGCCCGCGGGCATGGCCTGGAGATCGCCCTGGATTTCGCCATCCAGTGCTCGCCGGACCACCCCTGGCTGCGCGAGCACCCCGGCTGGTTCAGCTGGCGCGCGGACGGCAGCATCCGCCACGCGGAGAATCCGCCGAAGAAGTACGAGGACATCGTCAACGTCGACTTCTACGCCGCCGACGCCATTCCCGATCTCTGGCTCGGCCTGCTGGGTGTGGTGCAGGGCTGGGTGGAGCAGGGCGTCAACCTGTTCCGCGTCGACAACCCGCACACCAAGCCGCTGCCGTTCTGGGAATGGCTGATCGCCGAAGTGCGCCGCGAGCACCCGCAGGTGATCTTCCTCGCCGAGGCCTTCACCCGGCCGGCGATGATGGCGCGCCTTGGCAAGGTCGGCTTCAGCCAGAGCTACACCTACTTCACCTGGCGCAACACCAAGGCGGAGCTGGAGGAATACCTCACCGAACTGAATGAGCCGCCGCTGCGCGACTGCTACCGGCCGAACTTCTTCGTCAACACGCCGGATATCAATCCCTACTTCCTGCAGCGCTCCGGCCGCGCCGGCTTCCTCATCCGTGCGGCCCTGGCGACCATGGGCTCGGGGCTGTGGGGGATGTATTCGGGGTTCGAACTGTGCGAGGCCGACCCGGTGCCGGGCAAGGAAGAGTACTTCGACTCGGAGAAGTACCAGCTGCGCCAGCGCGACTACCACGCGCCCGGCAACATCGTCGGCGAGATCACCCGGCTCAATCGCATCCGCCGCGAGAACCCGGCGTTGCACAGCCACCTGGGCTTCCAGGCCTATTCCGTCTTCAACGACAACATCCTGCTGTTCGGCAAGCGCAGCGCCGACCTGTCCAACTTCATCCTGGTGGCGGTCAGCCTCGATCCGGAGAACGCCCAGGAGGCGGACTTCGAGTTGCCGCTGTGGGAATTCGGCCTGCCCGATGACGCGCCCATGGGCGGCGAAGACCTGATGAATGGTCACCGCTGGACCTGGCACGGCAAGCGCCAGTGGATGCGCATCGAGCCCTGGCACCTGCCGTTCGGCATCTGGCGCCTGCATCCCGAGCAATGACTTCCAGGAGCGCGACCATGGCCAAGCGCAAGACCCGCCCCTTTCTCGATGACCCGCTCTGGTACAAGGACGCGGTCATCTACCAGTTGCACGTAAAGTCCTTCTTCGATGCCAACAACGACGGCATCGGCGATTTCCGCGGCCTGATGGAGAAGCTCGACTACATCGCCGAGCTGGGCGTGAACACCCTCTGGCTGTTGCCGTTCTACCCCTCGCCACGGCGTGACGATGGCTACGACATCGCCATGTACAAGGGCGTCCACCCGGACTACGGCACCCTGGCCGACGCCCGCCGCTTCATCGACGCGGCGCACCAGCGCGGCCTGCGGGTGATCACGGAACTGGTGATCAACCACACCTCCGACCAGCACCCTTGGTTCCAGCGCGCGCGGCGGGCGAAGAAGGGCTCGCAGGCGCGCAACTGGTACGTCTGGTCCGACGATGACGGCAAGTACGAGCAGACGCGGATCATCTTCATCGACAGCGAACAGTCCAACTGGACCTGGGACCCGGTGGCCGAGCAGTACTTCTGGCACCGCTTCTACTCGCACCAGCCGGACCTCAATTTCGACAATCCCCAGGTGTTGCGCGCGGTGCTCGGGGTCATGCGCTACTGGCTGGACATGGGCGTCGACGGCCTGCGCCTGGATGCCATCCCGTACCTGATCGAACGCGACGGCACCAACAACGAGAACCTTCCCGAGACCCACGTGGTGCTCAAGCGCATCCGCGCCGAGCTGGATGCGCACTACCCAGACCGCATGCTGCTGGCCGAGGCCAACCAGTGGCCGGAGGACACGAGGCCGTATTTCGGAGGCGTGGACGGTGCCACCGAGGGCAGCACCGGCGACGAATGCCACATGGCCTTCCAC
Organism: Pseudomonas multiresinivorans; assembly: GCF_012971725.1. Classification (NCBI taxonomy): domain Bacteria; kingdom Pseudomonadati; phylum Pseudomonadota; class Gammaproteobacteria; order Pseudomonadales; family Pseudomonadaceae; genus Pseudomonas; species Pseudomonas multiresinivorans. The sequence continues at coordinate 3,432,357 of NZ_CP048833.1, read as the reverse complement.
TTCCCGCTGATGCCGCGCATGTACATGGCGATCGCCCAGGAAGACCGCTTCCCGATCACCGATATCCTGCGCCAGACGCCGTCGATTCCGGACAACTGCCAATGGGCGATCTTCCTGCGCAACCACGATGAGCTGACCCTGGAGATGGTCACCGACGACGAGCGCGACTACCTCTGGAACTACTACGCCGCCGACCGCCGCGCGCGCATCAACCTGGGTATTCGCCGCCGTCTCGCCCCGCTGGTGGAGCGCGATCGCCGGCGCATCGAACTGCTCCACAGCCTGCTGCTGTCGATGCCCGGCACGCCGACCCTGTACTACGGCGACGAGATCGGCATGGGCGACAACATCTACCTGGGCGACCGCGACGGCGTGCGCACACCGATGCAATGGTCGGTGGACCGCAATGGCGGCTTCTCCCGCGCCGATCCGGCCAGCCTCGTGCTGCCGCCGATTCTCGACTCGCTCTACGGCTACCAGAGCGTCAACGTCGAGGCCCAGGCGCGCGACCCGCATTCGCTGCTCAACTGGATGCGCCGCATGCTGGGTGTCCGCAAGCAGCAGAAGGCCTTCGGTCGCGGCAGCATCAGCATGCTGTCACCGCCCAACCGGCGCATTCTTGCGTATCTGCGGCAGTACCGTCCGGAGGGCGAGGGTGCCAGCGAGGAGAGCATCCTCTGTGTCGCCAACCTGTCCAGTGCCGCCCAGGCGGTCGAGCTGGACCTGTCGGCCTTTGACGGCCGAGTCCCGGTGGAAATGCTCGGTGGCTCGTCCTTCCCTCCGATCGGGCGCATGACCTACCTGCTGACCTTGCCGCCCTATGGCTTCTACTGGTTCTACCTGGCCGACAGCCAACAGATGCCGGCGTGGCACGTGAAGCCGGTGGAACGCATGCCCGAACTGCCGACCCTGGTACTGGCCCAGCGCCTGGCGGAGATCGCCAGCGGTGCGCCGCGCGAACTGCTGGAGAGCGACTCGCTGCCACGCTACCTGCCCAAGCGTCGCTGGTTCTCCGGGGGGCGCCTGGAGGCCGGCAGCGCCCATCTGCTCTATGCCATGCCACTGGGTGAGGCCGATGCCGCACCGCTGCTGGCGGAAGTGGAGGTCAATGGCGCGGACGGCGCCGAGCATTACCAATTGCCGCTGGCCGCCGTGCCGGAGAAGGGCGCCGCCGGCAACGATCTGCCCCAGCAACTGGCCCTGGCCCGGCTGCGCCGCGGGCGCAAGGTCGGCCTGCTCACCGATGCCTTCTCCTTGTCGGCGTTCAGCCGCCTGGTGCTGCGCCTGTTGCGCGAGACCTCGACGATGCAGGGCCCGGCGGGCGAGCTGCAGTTCCTGCCACAGCCGGGGCTGCTGCAGTACGGCGACATCGACGATGAAGCGGAAATCCGCGTGCTCAGCGTCGATCAGTCCAACAGCTCCGCGCTGATCGGCAACAAGCTGCTGCTCAAGCTGCTGCGCCGGGTGTTCCCCGGCGTGCACCCGGAAGCCGAGATGGGTGGTTACCTGAGCCGCCGCGGCTTTGCCAACATCGCGCCGCTGCTGGGCGAGGTGCGCCGCATCGACGCCTTGGGCCAACCGCACACCCTGTTGCTGCTGCAGGGCTACCTGAGCAACCAGGGCGATGCCTGGAGCTGGACCCTGAACCAGCTGGAGCGCGCCATGCGCGACGGCCTGTCGCCGGCAGTGGAAACACCCGGACCGGAGTTCGATGTCATGGAGGAACTGCGCCTGTTCGCCGGACGGCTTGGCCAGCGCCTGGGTGAAATGCACCAGCTGCTCGCCGAAGCCACCGACGAGCCGGAGTTCGGCCTGCACCGCAGTGGAGCTGTCGACAGTGGGGCCTGGACCAACAGCATCGGCGCGCAACTCGAACAGGCGCTGGAGACCCTGCGCCACGCCCGCGCGAGCCTGGACGAGCAGGGCGGCGTGATGGCCGACTGGCTGCTGGAACATCGCGGGGAACTGCTGCAGGCCATCGGCAACCTGGCGCGGCTGGCCGAGGGCGGCGTGATGATCCGCGTCCACGGCGACCTGCACCTGGGGCAGGTCCTGGTGGTGCAGGGCGATGCTTTCCTGATCGACTTCGAGGGCGAGCCCAACCGGCCGCTGGTCGAACGCCGTCAGCGCCACAGCCCGTTGAAGGACGTCACCGGTGTACTGCGCTCCTTCGACTACGCCGCCGCCATGGCCCTGCGCAGCACCCAGGGCACCGAAGCGCCGGTCGAAGTCCAGGCGGCCAGGGCGGAACTGGCCCTGCGCTACCGTCGCGATGCCCGAGACGCCTTCCTCGAAGCCTACCGGGCGGCCGCTGCCGACCTGCCCCATGAGTGGCATGGTCGTGAGGGGGAGGGCGCCGCCCTGGCGCTGTTCAGCCTGGAAAAGGCCGCCTATGAAGTGCTCTACGAAGCCGGCCACCGCCCCGACTGGCTGGAAGTCCCCTTGCAGGGGCTGTTCGAACTGGCGCGACACTTACTCGGAGGACGCACATGACCCTGCGCAGCGATCTGGACCACCTGCAGCGTGGCGATCACGCCGATCCCTTTGCCTTCCTCGGCCCGCACCGCGACGAAGGCGGCGAGCAGGTGCGCGCCTGGCTGCCGGGTGCGCTGGCAGTGGAATTGCTGTCGCCGCAGGACGAAACCCTCACCGCCATGGACGCGGTGGACGCCAGCGGGCTGTTCGTCGCTCGCCTACCGGCCAAGGCGCCGTATCGCCTGCGAATCCACTGGCCGGAGCACGAGCAGGTCAGCGAAGATCCCTACGCCTTCGGGCCGTCGATCAGCGAACTGGATCTCTACCTGTTCGCCGAGGGCAACCACCGCCAACTGGGCAGATGCCTGGGCGCCCAGGCGATGCAGATCGACGGCGTGCCCGGCGTGCGCTTCGCCGTCTGGGCGCCGAATGCGCGGCGGGTGTCGGTGGTCGGCGATTTCAATGGCTGGGACGGCCGCCGCCACCTGATGCGCCTGCGCTACCCCGCTGGCGTCTGGGAGCTGTTCATTCCACGCCTGCAGCCGGGCGAGGTCTACAAGTACGAACTGCTCGGCCCGGATGGCCTGCTGCCGCTCAAGGCCGACCCCGTGGCGCTGGATACCGAAATGCCGCCTGCCACCGGCTCGCGGGTGCCGGACCCGACGCCTTTCCCCTGGCAGGACCAGTCCTGGATGCAGCAGCGCGGCGAGCGACAGGGCGTGGAGCGGCCGCTGTCGATCTACGAACTTCACGCCGGCTCCTGGCAATGGGTGGAGAACCGCGCGCCGACCTGGGATGAGCTGGCCGACCGGCTGATCCCCTACATCAGCGACCTGGGCTTCACCCACATCGAACTGATGCCGATCATGGAGCACCCCTTCGGCGGCTCCTGGGGCTACCAGCCACTCTCGCTGTTCGCGCCCACCGCACGCTACGGCAGCCCGGCGGACTTCGCGCGCTTCGTCGACCGCTGCCACCAGGCCGGAGTCGGCGTGATCCTCGACTGGGTGCCGGCGCATTTCCCCACCGACGCCCACGGCCTGGCGCACTTCGACGGCACCGCGCTGTACGAATACGCGCATCCCTTCGAGGGCTTTCACCAGGACTGGGATACCTACATCTACAACCTCGGCCGTAACGAGGTGCACGGTTTCATGCTGGCCTCGGCGCTGCATTGGCTGCGCGAGTACCACATCGACGGGCTGCGGGTGGATGCCGTGGCATCGATGCTCTATCGCGACTATTCGCGCAAGGACGGCGAATGGATCCCCAACCAGCACGGTGGACGCGAGAATCTCGAGGCCATCGAATTCCTCCGCCACCTCAACAGCGTGGTACAGGCCGAGGCGCCGGGTGCCCTGGTGATTGCCGAGGAATCCACCGCCTGGCCGGGCGTCAGCCGCTCCACCGAGGAGGGCGGCCTGGGCTTTGCCTACAAGTGGAACATGGGCTGGATGCACGACAGCCTGGCGTACATCCGCGAGGACCCGATCAACCGCGGCTACCACCACCAGAAGCTGACCTTCGGCCTGCACTACGCCTTCTCCGAGCACTTCATCCTGCCGATCTCCCACGACGAGGTGGTGCACGGCAAGGGTTCGCTGCTGGGCAAGATGCCGGGCGACCGCTGGCAACAGTTCGCCAACCTGCGCCTGTACCTGGCCTTGATGTGGACCCATCCGGGCAAGAAATTGCTGTTCATGGGCTGCGAGTTCGGCCAGTGGCGCGAGTGGGACCACGACGGCCAGCTGGACTGGTACCTGCTGCGCTACGCCGAGCACTTCGGCGCGCAGTCGCTGATCCGCGAGCTCAACCGGCTGCTGCGCGAGGAACCCGCGCTGCACGCCTTCGACGACCGTGCCGAGGGCTTCCACTGGCTGATCGGCGACGACCAGCGCAACAGTGTCTACGCGTGGCTGCGCCTGGCTGGCGACGGCGCGCCGGTACTCGTCGTTCACAACTTCACTCCGGTGCCGCGCCCGCACTATCTCGTTGGCGTGCCGCTGCCGGGGCGTTGGCAAGTGCTGCTCAACAGCGACGCCGACTCCTTCGGCGGCTCCGGCGCGGGTAGTCGTGGGGTGGTGGAAAGCGATCCGCAGGAATCCCATGGGCAGATCCAGTCCCTGGCGCTGGACCTGCCGCCGCTGGGCTGCCTGATCCTTCGGCCCGAAGGGCATGGTCAGCCCTAGGGTGGCCTGATAACGATCGCGGACAGAGTCCGCTCCTACGCAGCCGGCGAATTCGGCGCGGCGGTTTTCGTAGGAGCGGACTCCGTCCGCGATTGCTACGTTCCATGCACCGCGGCACGGCGTGAAGAAATCGCGGACGAAGTCCGCTCCTACAAGCCCCCTCTCCCTGGAGCATTGGGTCGTGGCGTATTGAAAGGCACGGTGAGTGATCGTCGGATCGTACCGACGTCACGAAGCCCGCGCCGCCTCCCGTCGCTCGTCTCGACGCTTGAGCTTCTTCGCATGGCGCTCCAGCCACAGGTAGATCGCGCAGGCCAGCAGCAGCGGTATGAGGAAATACAGCAGCCGATACCCGATCAGCGCCGCCACCAGTTCGCCGCGGGAGAAGTGGTCGCGCAGCACGGTGATGAACACGGTCTCAATCACCCCCAGCCCGGCCGGCACGTGCAGGACGACACCGGCGATGCTGCTGATCATCAGGGTCGCCAGTACCTCCGGGTAGCTCGCCGAAGCGGGCAGCAGGCTGTAGATCAGCAGCGCCATCATCGACCAGTTGCTGGCTCCGAAAAGGCCCTGCAGGGCGGCCAGCCGCCAGCTCGGCAGCTTGAGCCGGTAGCGCTTCCAGCCCCAGGCGCGGCGGCGGGCAAAGCGGCAGGCCAGCAGGTAGGCCGCGCCCAACACCAGAAGTAGTGCGCCGATGGCACGCAAGCCACCCTGGCCGAGGGACCAGCTCTGCGGCAGGTCGGGGAAGCCGCAGACGAACAGACCGCCGGCCAGCAGCAGGTAGCCGTACCAGTTGGTGATCAGGCTGAAGGTGAGGATGCGCGTGATGTCCCCGGTACTCATGCCCAGTCGCCCGTAGAGGCGGTAGCGCAGGGCGATGGCGCCGACCCAGGAGCTGAGGTTGAGGTTGAAGGCATTGCAGACGAAGGCCACGGTGAACACCCGCCGCACCGGCAGCGGATGGCCGATATAGAAGCGGCTGAGCACGTCGAAACTGCTGAAGATGCCGTAGCTGCAAAGGGCAATCAGCATGCCCAGCGCCAGGGTGCTTGGTTTGTACTCGCGCAGCAGGCGGAACACCTCGTCCCAGTCGGTGGCGCGCAGCAGCAGGAACAACAGCACCGGCAGGGCGATCAGCAGGGCAATATTGAAAACGCGGTTGGCGCGCTTCCAGAAACGCTTGCGGTTCATGGCTGCACCTGCGACTGGCCGGGTTCTTCGTCGAGGCTCGCGGGGCTGAGAATCTGCCGGTGCGCCGGCAATTGCCCGGCGATCGCCGGGAAGTGGCGCAGGAAGTGGAAGCTGGCGAATATCAGCGGCGCCCGCCACCAGTAGCCACGCCGCGCATACTGGCGGGTGACACGGCGGCAACTCTGGTTGGCCAGCTGCTCCAGGTGGTCGTCCAGCCCAGCACAGAAGTCGCCGTCCTCGATCATCAGGTTGCCTTCCAGGTTCAGCGACAGGCTCAGCGGGTCGAGGTTGCTCGAGCCCACCGTCGCCCAGCGCCGGTCCGCCACCGCGACCTTGCCGTGCAGCGGGCGGTCGCAGTACTCATGGATTTCCACGCCATCGCGCAGCAGGGTGTCGTAGAGCAGCTTGCTGCACAGCCGCACCAGCGGCATGTCCGGCAGCCCCTGGAGGATCAGCCGTACCCTGACCCCGCGCCTGGCTGCATCACGCAGGGCGCGCAGCAGGCGGTAGCCGGGGAAGAAGTAGGCGTTGGCGATCAGCAGCCGCTCCTTCGCCTGGCCGATGGCGCGCAGGTAGTGCTGCTCGATCTCGGTGCGGCGGTAGAGGTTGTCGCGGATCGCCAGGCAGGTTCGGCACGGGCCGGCCACGCCGCCAGGATGCACGGCGTCGGCAGCTGGAATGTCGCCGTACTGGCTGAGCAGCTCCAGGCAGGCGCGGCGGACGTCTTCCACGCCGGGGCCCTCGATGCGCACTGCGTAGTCCTGCTTGGCCATGGGGCCGAAGTCGGCCAGGTGGTCGGCGCAGTAGTTGATCCCGCCGACGAAGGCCAGCGCGCCATCGACCACCACGTGCTTGCGGTGCAGGCGGCGGAACAGGTTGGTGCGCATCCCCAGCAGCAGCGGCTGCGGGTCGAACAGGTGCAGGCGTACGCCGGCGTCCAGCAGGCCGCCCAGGTAGCTCGCGTCCAGGTCCGGCGTGCCGTAACCGTCCGCGATCACTTCCACACGCACTCCGCGACTGGCCGCGTCGATCAGTGCCTGGCGCAGCGCGCGGCCCACCTTGTCGTCGCGCAGGATGAAGGTTTCCAGCAGCACCTCGTGCCGCGCCTGCTCGATGGCGCGAAAGACGCTGGGGAAGAAATCCTCGCCATTGATCAGCAGTTCGACCCGGTTGCCGTCGCGCCATACCTCGTTCATAGCGAAACCTCGGCGAGCAGCGGCAGGTGATCGGACAGATGCGGCCAGGGCTTGCGGTTGAGCACCTCGCTCAGGGTGACCCGCAGGTGCCGCACATAGATGCGGTCCAGTCGCAGCAGGGGCCAGCGCGCCGGAAAGCTGCGCGGCTCGCCGCCACTGGCCGGGAATGCCGGCTGCAGGCCGCAGCCGGCCAGAACGCCGGTGGCGCGGCAGCGCCAGTCATTGAAGTCGCCCGCGACCACTACCGGGTCGTTGGCTGGCAGTTCGCCTATCAGGGCGCAGAGCAGCTGCAGTTGCCGTTGCCGCTGCGCTTCGTGCAGACCCAGGTGCACACACACCGCATGCAGGGCGCGCTCGCCGGGCAGGTCGATCTGTGCGTGGAGCAGGCCGCGTTCCTCGGTACCGGCCTCGGAGACATCGCGATTGTCCCAGCCGCGGATCGGCAGGCGCGAGAGCAGGGCGTTGCCATGGTGGCCTTCGGGATAGACGGCGTTGCGGCCGTAGGCGAAGGCCGGCCACATGCTGTCGGCGAGGAACTCGTACTGCGGCCCGCTCGGCCAGTTCGGATGGCGTTCGGCATGCAACTGGTGTTCGCCGTGGACTTCCTGGAGAAACACCAGGTCCGCCGAGGTAGCGCGTACCGCATCGCGCAGTTCGTGGAGGATGAAACGTCGGTTGAAGGCGTTGAAACCCTTGTGGGTGTTCACCGTGAGCACCCGCAGCAGCGTATTGGCCTGCGCGGCGGCGGGTACCAGAGGAGCACGCTCGGCCTGGCTCATGCCCAGTCTCCCGCCGCTTGGCCGGGTTCCTGTCGCCCCGTCAGCTGCAGATCGAGCAGCGTCATCAGCTTGCTGGCGTCATAGGGCGCGCGGACCTTGATGTCGTTGTCGAAATAGCAGAACACCTCGCGCTGCCGGCGATCGCCGCGGGTGGCGCCGTCGAACAGCTCCGCGTCGGCGGGTTGCAGCCCGCGCCGCCAGCGGGCTACACGCTCGCTCCAGCGCTGGAGGGCGGCGTCGCCATAGCCGCTGGCGTAGAGTTCCTTGTCGCCGTGCAGGCGCAGGTAGACGAAGTCCCTGGCGGTGAGGTCTTCGCCGTAAGGCCACTTGCGCGGCGCATCGGCGAAGACCAGGGCCACGCCGTGCTGACGCAGCTGCCGGGCGAATTGCGCGCAGGCGAAGCTGACATGGCGAACTTCCATGGCGTGACGCAGCGGGCGCCGCTTCAGCGGCTGAGGCCAGTGCGGCGGCCGGCGGCTGGCAGAGGCCTTCGCCAGGTCCAGCGCGGCCTCGCTGGTGCGCGGCAACAGCGCCAGAAAGGTTTCCACTACGTCCTCGTCGTATTGCAGGCTGGGCGGCAGTTGCCAGAGTATCGGCCCGAGCTTCTCGCCCAGCTCCAGGGGGCCGGAGGCGAAGAAGTTGGCGAGGCCTTCCTCGGCATCGCGCAGGCGCCTGATGTGGGTGATGTAGCGCGGGCCCTTGAGGCTGAAGACGAAACCTTCGGGCGTGTCCTGCGCCCACCGGCGGTAATACTCGGGCTTCTGCAGCGAGTAGAAGGAGCCGTTCAACTCGATGCTGTTGAAGGCGCGGGAGGCGTAGCGCAGTTCGTCCTTCTGGCGCAGCCCCTGCGGGTAGAAGTCGCCGCGCCAGGGCGCATAGCGCCAGCCGGAAATGCCGATGTGCAGGGCCTTCATCGGCTCAGCCCGCGGGGTAGCGGAGGCTTGGGCGGAGGCGGCTGGTGGCATCGGGTTCTCCTTGGGCGGTGGTTGTTTTTCCGGCTCGCTGACGCCCGGTTCCTGAAAGTTCCGACCGGGGGCCGCCGGGCGGCGTTCCGCAGGATCGCCCAGCGGTCAGTCCTCGCTGCGACGCAGGGTGAACAGAGCCAGGGCGCGCGCACCCAGCGGGTAGGCGGCACCGAACGCCCTGCTGTGCTCGTGCTCCCGAGGCAGCTCGGCGGTGTCCAGCAGGAACTGCCAGTCGCGGCCTTGTGCGGTTTTCGGGAGGATGAAATCCAGGCCTTCGTGCCCGGCATTGACCAGCAGCAGCAAGGTGGCGTCGCCGCCGCTGCGGCGGATGCCGGTGGGCTGGGCGCGGCCATCCATGAGCATGCCCAGGCTGCGTCGCTGCGCGTCGTGCCAATGATCCTCGGTCATTTCCTCGCCTTCGGGCGCAAGCCAGGTGACATCGCGTACGCCCAGCTCCTCGTTGTATTCGCCGACCAGGAAGCGCCCGCGCCGCAGGATCGGATAGGCCTGGCGCAGGCGGATCAGGCGGTGGGTGAACGCCAGCATTTCGCGGCCCTCGTCGTCGAGGTTCCAATCCACCCAGCCCAGTTCGTTGTCCTGGCAGTAGACGTTGTTGTTGCCCTGCTGGGTGCGGCTGAACTCGTCGCCGGCCAGCAGCATCGGCGTGCCCTGGGAGAGCAGCAGGGTGGCCAGCAGGTTCTTCATCTGCTGCACGCGCAGGCGGCGAATCCCGGCATCGTCGGTGGGGCCTTCGACACCGTGGTTCCACGAACGGTTGTCGTCGTGGCCGTCGCGGTTGTCCTCGCCGTTGGCCTGGTTGTGCTTGTGGTTGTAGCTGACCACGTCGCGCAGGGTGAAACCGTCATGGGCGGTGATGAAGTTGACCGATGCATAGGGGCGCCGCCCGCGCTGGTCGTACAGGTCGCCGGAAGCGGTGAGGCGCCTGGCGAGGTCGGGCAACTGGCCTTCGTCGCCGCGCCAGAAGCTGCGCACGGTGTCGCGGAAACGGTCGTTCCATTCCACCCAGCCCGGCGGGAATCCACCGACCTGATAGCCGCCGGGGCCGCAGTCCCAGGGCTCGGCGATCAGCTTGCGGTGGCTCAGCACGGGGTCCTGGCGGCAGGCAACGAGGAAGCTGTGGCGCTCTTCGAAACCGTCGGCATAGCGGCCGAGGATCGAGGCGAGGTCGAAGCGGAAGCCGTCCACGCGCATTTCGGTGGCCCAGTAGCGCAGCGAGTCGGTGACCATCTGCAGCACGCAAGGGTGGCTCAGGTCGAGGGTGTTGCCGGTGCCGGAATCGTTGACGTAGTAACGGCGATTGTCGGCCTGCAGGCGGTAGTAGGAAATGTTGTCGATGCCGCGCATGCACAGGGTCGGGCCGAGCTCGTTGCCTTCGGCGGTGTGGTTGTAGACCACGTCGAGGATCAGCTCGATGCCGGCGTCGTGCAGGTGCGCGACCATTTCCTTGAACTCGTTGATATGCCCGCTGGCGAGGTAGCGGGCCTGGGGCGCGAAGAAGGCGATGCTGTTGTAGCCCCAGTAGTTGCTCATGCCCTTTTCCAGCAGGTGCTTGTCGTCGAGGAAGCCATGCACCGGCAGCAGTTCGAGGCTGGTCACACCCAGTTGCCGCAGGTGCCCCAGCAGGCTGCTGTTCATCAGCCCGGCGCAGGTGCCGCGCAGGCGGTCGGGCACCTCCGGGTGGCGCATGCTCAGGCCGCGCAGGTGGGCCTCGTAGATCACCGTTTCATCCCAGGGCACACGCACCGGCTGCTGCTCGCCCCAGGTGAAGGCGGGGTCGATGACCTTGCACTTGGGCACGTAGGCGGCGCTGTCGCGCTCGTCGAAACTCAGGTCCGCATCCGCCGAGCCGATGGTGTAGCCGAACAGTGTTTCCGACCAGCGCAGCTCGCCCACCAGTTGCCGTGCGTAGGGGTCGATCAGCAGCTTGTTGGGGTTGAAGCGGTGGCCGGCGTCCGGCTCGTAGGGGCCATGCACGCGGTAGCCATAGATCTGCCCGGGATGGGCGTCGGGCAGGTAGCCGTGCCAGATCTCGTCGCTGTATTCGGGCAGCTCGATACGTTCCAGTTCGCGCTTGCCCTGCGCATCGAACAGGCACAGCTCGACCCTGGTGGCATGGGCGGAGAACAGCGCGAAATTGACGCCCAGGCCGTCCCAGGTGGCGCCCAGGGGAAAAGGGCGCCCTTCGGTAACGCGGGACTGTGCACGTCGGGTCATGGCTGGCTCCAGGGATCAGTCGGATTGGGACGGCTTCGATGTCGGCGGGCGCAAGCCCGAAGGTTTGGGCATGGCCTTCTCGGCGGCGGAAGGCTTGCTCTTGCGCTGCTCGTCGGTCGGCGTGACGGTCGGCGCGCTCCTGGTCGGCCTGGCTTTGGGCGGCGAGCTGCGCTCGGCGGGCGACGGAGTCGGTGTCACGGTTTCACCGGCGGTTTGCGGCGCGTCGGGAGTCTCGGGTGTCGCCTTGGGCAGTTGGCCCTTGCGTCGTGGAGGCTCCTGCAGGATTGCCGGCTTTTCCGGCTCCTCCTCACCCTCGAAGCGCGGCTGCACCGGCTCTTCGCTTTCAGGGGCGGACTTGCCCGCTTCGGCGGCGGCAAGGCTGAGGGCCATGCGCCAGTGGCGTTCGTGCTGGCCGTCGGGGCGTCCTTCGGACTCCCAGATCTGATGGGCCAGCTCCCGGACTCTTCGCTCGTCGATGTTCATCGTTCACCTCCGGATATCAGCAGGTTGACCGGGACCTCGGCCAGCAGCTCGGCCAGCAGCGGCTCCCCGTCGTGCGGTTCGATGGGGCCGGCCAGCCCGCTCCAGCGGATGGCAGCCAGGGAAGAAGGCAGGTGCAGGCGGGTGTCCCGCCAGGCTGGCGCATCGACCAGGGGCAGGGGGGATTGGCCCAGCAACGCGGCGGCGCAGCGCGGTACCACCACCAGCAGATGCTGGCCTGCATGGCTGCGGGCGAAGGCCACCACCTCGGCGGAAAACTCGCCGCGCACCTCCAGCGGCAGGTAGTCGCCGGCAGCGAAAAGCGTCGGCCAGCGTTGGCGCAGACCGAGGGCGCAGGCCAGCAGGGCCTGCTTGATCTGTCCGTTGCGCCAGTCGCGCAGCAGCCTGGGCCAGTCCGGCGGGCCATCCAGGGCCGCTTCGCGGGCCGGGAAGTCGGGGATGTGGCGGTTGTCCGGGTCCACCAGGCTGAAGTCCCAGAATTCGCAGCCCTGGTAAAGGTCGGGCACACCCGGCACGGTGTTGCGCAGCACGCATTGCGCCAGGGCGTTCAGCGCGCCGGCAGGCATGAGGCTGGACGCCGCCCTGGCGATGGCCTGGCGCAACGGCAAGCCGGGCGCATCGAGCAGCAGCGCTTCGAGGAAATCGCTGCAGCCCCGCTCGTAGGCTTCGTTGGGCGAGCTCCAGTCGCTGTCCAGCTTGGCCTCGCGGATGGCCTTGAGCTGCCACTGCTCGATGCGCTGGTGGTAGTGGCGCAGGCCCGCTCCGTCATCGGCGGCCAGCTCCAGCGGCCAACTGCCGAGCAGGCACTGGTACAGAATCAGCTCGTCGCCGCCACTGGGCGCGGGGCCGCGGGCGGTCTGCCGGCGCAGTGGAGCGGCCAGTTTCCACCAGTTCCAGGCCTGCTCGGCGAACCACTCGGCGCGCTCGCTGAGCACTGCCAGGCGGGCGCGGCAGTCTTCGCCGCGCTTGTGGTCGTGGGTGGCGGTGGCAAGCAGGGCGTTGGGAAAGTCGCGCAGGCGCTCCTGGCAGGCCCGGTGGAAAGCCGCAACATCTCCCGCCATCTGCTGCGGGTCGGAACCGACGTCGTTACGCCCAAGCGCCGCCGCCGAGCGATAGCAGGCGGTGTCTTCCAGGGACTTGGCGGCGATAGGCGGGGTGAGCTGCTGGAAACGGTCCAGGGCCAGCTTGCGCAGCTGCCGCAATGGCCCCGGCGGCAGGCTGCGCAGGGGCTCGCTGCCCAGGATGCGGTCGAGCCAGCCGAGGGTGCGCTGGTCCATCGGCTCCAGATGCTGCCGGGCCTGCTCCAGGGCCTGGGTGAAGAAGCGCTGGTCCTGCGTCGAGCGGCCCAGGGCATGGGTATAGGTGCGGTAGACCGGGAAGGCGACGAGCAGCTGGAACAGCGCGCGCCGGATCGAGCCCAGCGGAATGTCGCGGCTGGCCAGCTCGAAGCGGGCGATCTGCCAGAGCTGCAGGGCGAGGCCTTCGACGTCGCCGGCGAACAGCGAGTTCAGCACGCGCTCGCGGGCCTGCCGGACTTCCTCGGCGAAGCCGTCCTGGCGGCCGCTGAACTCCAGCCACAGATGGCGAAGCACCGGCTCGCCGCGCGCTTCGTGCTGCAGCAGCGAAAGCTGATTCATGAAGTCATAGCCGGTGCTGCCCCGGACTTTCCAGTCCGCCGGGAGGGTCTCGCCGGGGGCGAGGATCTTCTCCACGAAGACCGGCGCGCCGTGGGTGGCGCGCCACAGGCGCCGGCAATAGCCGCGCGGGTCGGCGAGGCCATCCACGTGGTCGATGCGCAGACCATCGATCAGCCCTTCGGCCATCAGTTTCAGCAGGTAGGCGTGGCTGGCCTCGAAGACGTCGGGGCGTTCGGCGCGCAGGCCGACCAGTTCGTTGATGTCGAAGAAGCGCCGCCAGTTGATGTCGTCGGCCGCCACGCGCCAGTTGGCCAGGCGATAGTGCTGCTGCTCGATGAGCCGGTGCAGGCTGTGCCAGTCCGCGCGATAGGAATCCAGCAGGTTCTCCAGCCGCGAACTGTCGCTCAACGCCGTGGCGGCCTGGCGGCACAGGCTCTGGGCGAGGTGGCGGGCCATGGGGTGATGGTGCAGTTCGACGAAACGTGGCGCCAGGGCCAGCAGCTCGGGACAGTCGGTGTGGCAGAGGATCATGCCGTAGCTGGCGGGGCAGACCGGGAAACGCTGTTCGCCATAGCGCAGCAGGAAGCGCGCGCTGGCGGGGTCGTAATCCAGGCGGATGCGCCCGCCGCTCACTTCATCGACATAGTCCTCGCCGAGGCAGGGCAACAGCACCTGCTGATCGAGGAGCGGGTCGTCGCTGTGCCAGCGGATGTCGAAGAAATGCGCGTAAGGGCTGTCCAGCCCCCATTCGAGCACGTCCTGCCACCAGGGATTGGCGTCGCCGATGCGCATGTGGTTGGCCACGGTATCCACGATCAGGCCCATGCCGTGCTGCCGCAGCCCGTCCACCAGCCGCCGCAGCGCCGGGTCGCCGCCCAGTTCATCGCTGATGCGGCTCGGGTCCACGGCGTCGTAGCCATGCATCGAGCCCGGTTGCGCGGCCAGCAAGGGGGAGGCGTAGAGGTGGCTGATCCCCAGGCGGGCGAAATAGCCCAGCCAGGGAAGGGCGTCGTCGAGGGTGAACTCGCGATTGAACTGCAGGCGCAGCGTGGCGCGGATTTCACTCATGCTCGTGGCCCCCGTTGCGGGCGCGACGCAGGCGTTCCAGGCGGGCGCGTACAGGTGGCGAATCGAGCAACCGGGCAGAGTTTTCCTCGAAGCGCCGTCGCCAGTTCGGATGCCTGTCGCCCGGCCCGGGCAGGTTCGGTTGCTCGACGCAGCCCAGCGCATCCTCCAGCGGCAGCAGCACCAGGGGCGCCGGTGTGCGGCCGAGGAGCTCGATGGCGCCATCCAGCAGTGCATCGGCCTGGATGGCGCTTTCGCCAAGGGCGAGGCGCAGGGCGAAGGTCTCGTACTGGCGGTTGTTGCGCTCCTGGGCAGCACTCTCGGGGCTGCGCTGGCCGAGCTGTTCGCGCCAGTCGATGTCACGGCCTCTCTGCCATCCCTCCAGGGTCGGCAGGTCGTGGGTGGTGGTGGTGGCCAGCGCAGCATCGGGCCAGTGGCGCGGAGCGATGAAGTGGCCGTGCTGCTGCTCGAACAGCAGCACGCGCATGCCCAGGATGCCCCGTTCGGCCAGCGCTTCGCGCAGCCCCGGCGGTACCGTGCCGAGGTCCTCGCCGATGATGATGGCGCGGGCCCGCTGTGCTTCGAGGCAGACCAGCCGCAGCAGGTCCTGGATGGGGTAGTCCAGGTAGGCGCCGTCCTGCGGGGCGGCTCCCGCCGGGATCACCCAGAGTCGGCGCAGGCCGAGGATATGGTCGATGCGCAGTCCGCCGACGTAGCGCAGGTTGGCCCGCAACATCTCGATGAAGGCGCGGTAGCCGTTGCGCCGCAGGCCGTCCGGGGAAAACGCGCAGATCCCCCAGTTCTGCCCGCTGCGATTGAGGATGTCCGGCGGGCAGCCGACGCTGACGCCGGTGAGCAGCTCGTCCTGGCGCATCCAGGCCTGGCTGCCGGAAGGTTCGGCGCCCACCGCGAGGTCGGCGATCAGGCCGATGCCCATGCCGGCCTCGCGCGCCTGTCGCTGCACCTGCTGCAGGCCGCGGACGACCAGCCATTGGCCGAATGCCTGCTGGCTGATCGCCTGTTCCTCCGCGACCATGAAGTGACCGACCTCGACGCTTGCCGCATTGCGGTAGGGCTCGGGCCAGGAACGCCAGTCGAGCCCATCGCCGGCCTCGACGCGGCGCAACTGCAGAACCTGGAAGCAGCAGTGCTGAAGCAGCTCGGCGCCACCCTGGTTGCGGAAGGCGAGAAAGTCCTCCTGCAGCGCGCCGCTGTCGTGCTGGAACTGCCCATAGAGCTGTGCCAGCAAGCGATCGCGCAGGCGGGCGACGCCCTGCCAGTCGATCAGCGGCAATTGCTCCAGGCGCTCCCGCTCAGCCTCCAGGCCGGCGGCGGTGAATGCCTGGCGCACCGGCTCCTCGCCCAGCACGAGGGCGGGAGCGGCATAGAGTTCGTTGAACAGCAGTCGGCTGGAGGGCGAGTAGGGGCTGTAAATCTCGCGCGCCGCAGGGAACATGGCGTGCACCGGGCTGATCGCCACAGCGTCGGCGCCTTGCCCGGCGGCAGCGCGAACCAGCTGGGCGAGTGCGCGGAGGTCGCCGGCGCCGCCGTCCGCCTCGCTGCGCAGCGAGTACAGCTGTGCCGCCAGGCCCCAGACGTGCCGACGGCCGCCGCAAAACTGGGCAACCGAAGGGCAGCGCGGCGGCGCCGCGGCGAGGATCAGTTCATGCGGGCCCAGGTGCAGCGGGTAATAGCCGCAGTGTTCGAGGGCTGGAATCTGCCCGTGCTCATCGACATGACCTTCGCTGTGGCCACTGTCGTCCTCGTTGAACAGCTTGTAACGGGTGCCCGGCGCGACCGGCACGCTGACCGGCCGACCGCAGTCGGCGGTAAGCAGCGGCGGCACCTGGGCGCGGCGCTGCTCCAGCTCGTTCAGACTCTGGCGGATCTGCTCCGGGCTCTGCGCCGCGAAGCCCAGCGCCTGCAGCACATTGCGCTGTACTTCGGCGCTGAGTCGCTGGGGACGATTATCGGCGTCGACCCAATCGATCATCAGCCCGGCTTCAGCCGCCAGGCGCTCCAGCTGTGCATCGCTCATCGGCGCGCCTCCAGGCTTGCGACCAGCGACGCCGCGCCGAGCCAGCCATGACGGTAATACGCCGCACTCTGCCCGCAGCAGAACAGCAGCTGGGCGCTTTCGGCCGGCGGCTCGACGGCGACGTCGTCCGTTCCCAGGTTGAGGTCCAGGCGCCACTGGCTGCCGTCGCCCAGTTGCCAGCGCGCGCTCAGGGCGCGCTCGCCCAGTGGCTTCGCCTCCAATGCGCGGCTGCCGGGCAGTTGTGGCACCAGCCAGCGCTGGCGTACCTGCAGCAATTGCCGGTAGTGCTCGCGCCAGGCGTCATCGCCCTGGCCCGGTCGCGGACGCGAGGCGACGAAGGTCTGGTAGTCGTTGGGGTCGGGAATCCAGGCCGCGGCGCCGGGCGAGGCGAACCGGCTGAAGCGCTTGAACTCCTCGCGGCGGCCCTCGGTGACGGCGCGGGCGAGGTCGCCCTGGTAGTCGGTGAAGAACAGGAAGGGCTGCCTCTCGCCCCATTCCTCGCCCATGAACAGCATCGGGATCATCGGGCTGAGCAGCACCAGCGCGGTGGCGGCGCGCAGCGGGTCGGTGCGCGCCAGGCAGGTCAGGCGCTCGCCCAGGGCGCGGTTGCCGACCTGGTCGTGGTTCTGGGTGAAGGCCACGAATGCCTGCGGCGGCAGCGCACCGCTGGGTTCGCCACGGGCGATGCCACGGTAGTCGGTCTCGCCCTGGAAGGCGAAGCCTTCGCTCAGGCAGCGGCACAGGCGGCCGATGGGGTCGTGGGCAAAGTCGGCGTAGTAGCCTTCATCCTCGCCGGTGAGCAACACGTGCAGGCAATGGTGCAGGTCGTCGTTCCATTGAGCGTCGAAGCCGTCGTTGTTTGCCTCAGTGCTGCGGCGCAGCAGGCTTGCCTCGTTGTGTTCGTTCTCCAGCACCAGGTGCAGTTCGCGGCCTTCGGCGGCGTGGCGGGCACGGGTGGCGAGATCGCGGAGGAAGTCCTTGTCAGCAATGGCGTGCACGGCATCCAGGCGCAGGCCGTCGACGCGGTACTCACGTACCCACATCTCGGTGTTGCCGATGAAGAACTCGCGTACCGCCGGATCGCGGAAGTCGATGGCCGGCCCCCAGGGAGTCTGCTGGTCGCGGCGGAAGAAGGCGCTGGCGTAGCTCCCCAGGTAATTGCCCTGCGGGCCGAAGTGGTTGTAGACCACGTCGACGAAGACCATCAGCCCGAGGCCGTGCGCCTCGTCGATGAACTGGCGCAAACGGTCCGGGTCGCCGTAGGCGCAGGAGGGCGCGTAGGGCAGTACGCCGTCGTAGCCCCAATTGCGCCGACCGGGAAAGGCGTTCAGCGGCATCAGCTCGATGGCGGTGACGCCCAGTTCTGCCAGTTCCGCCAGGCGTCCCTGGAGTGCGGCGTAGCCATCGAACAGGCCGACATGGGACTCGTAAAGCACCGTTTCATGCCAGGGCCGGCCGCGCCATTGCGGATGCCGCCAGCGGAATACAGTGGGGTCGACTACCCGGCTTTCGCCCTCGACGCCGCCGGCCTGGTCGCGGGATGCCGGGTCCGCCACGCTCAGCTCGTGATCGATGCGGTAGCGATAGGTCTGCCCGGCAACGGCCGCCAGCTCGGCGCTGAACCAACCGTCCTGCGCTGCCTCCAGCGGATACAAGCGGCCGCCGCTCAATTCGACTTCCACCCGCTGCGCATCCGGGGCCCACAGCGCGAACCTCACCTTGCCGCCGGGCAGGACCTGCGCTCCGTGCCGTGGCGTCATCGTACGGCCTGCGCGGGCGCGTGCAGCAGGCGCTGGTAGAGGGCGGTGTAGGGGCGAACGGCGTCGTCCCAGGTCAGCGGCGACTCCATGGCCTTGCAGCGCATGGCGTGCATCAGTTCCGGATAGCGGTAGATATTCAGTGCACGGCGCACAGCGTCGTAGTAGCTGGCCGAGGTCTCTTCGCGGAAAAGCAGGCCGGTGACGCCATCGACTATGGTGTCGGCCAGGCCACCGGTGTGCCGCGCGATGGGCAGCGAGCCGAAGCGCTGGGCATACATCTGGCTTAGGCCGCAGGGTTCGTAACGCGAGGGCATGAGCAGGAAGTCGCTGGCGGCGTAGATGCGCCG